>NC_002939.5:2522064-2845080 GCF_000007985.2 Geobacter sulfurreducens PCA | reverse complement strand
GGGACCAACGGCCAGCCCATCGACGTGTATTTCAAGGTGGCGACCGACACCTATACCAGCATCTACAACTCCATGCAGAAGCTGACCGACGGCGACGTGAAGAAGTGGAAAGGCTTCCGGGCCGAGCTGGGCTTCATGGTGAACGGCGTGTTCACCAAGTCCAAGGCCGGTGACGGCCTCGGCTTCACCGACAAGAAAGGGAGATTCTTCACCACCACCTCGTCCGCCGTTCAGTCCGCCGAAGTCCTGTCGGCCCTGTTCGCCCAGGGGCTGGCCGGGCCCGCCGACGCCAATCATCCGAGCACCGGTTACTTCGATCCGAAGTATCGCTTCAGCTACCTGCTCAACGCCACGGAAGACGGGCTCGACACCGGCTTGATCTCCTCCAACTACTATGCGCTGTTCGGCGACTGGAACAACCTGTCCAGCGTGCCCTGGGCCTACTACTATGACAACGACGACAACATCAACACCGACAACCTGCTGATGGCCAACTGCGACGGCAACTTCGTGGTAACCGATCCGGTCGCGGAAACGGGTTACTGCGAAGGGACCTGGGTGACCTACCGCAGCCAGGCCGGCCTGGACGCCAACGGCCTTCCCTATCCCTCGGACGGCATCAAGAAGCCGGTTCCGGCCGACGTGCTGGCGTCCTGGCAGTCCAACCGGCTGTACCTGACCGGCCCCATCGAAGACCTGGCCAACCTGGGCGTCAACTACTACATCACGGTCAACAAGCTGAACGCCTCCTGGCCGACCCCGAACCAGTTCGTGCTCCGCTTCTATCCGAAGTACTAAGAACGGCCTGAACAGCAGGGTACAGTAACACAACAGCGGGAGGGGCATTGGCTCCTCCCGCTTTGTGCATTGTGAGCCGGACGTAGCGGGGGCACATGGGCGTGAGTTGGGATCCGGATGTAGACGGTCATGAGGGGATGTTCCCCGTTATCATCTCAAGTCCCGGGGGGAATTGTCCGATATAATATCTGGTATGTCCATTTTGCCGGGACGAGGTTCACCATCCCATGACCGCTCCGAAGATTCTTGCCGTCGACGATGACGAGCTTTCTCTCTTGATGCTGGAGAACCTGCTGGCCGATGCGGGATTCGCCCCCCTGACCGCGGTCAGCGGCGCACAGGCGCTGGCGCTGTTGGAGCGGGAGCATGTGGACCTGCTCATCTCCGACCTGATCATGGAGGGGATGAACGGTCTGGAACTCCTGGATCGGGTCAGGGAGCGCTACCCGAACGTGCCGGTCATCGTGGTCACGGCCCGGGGGAGCGTGGAGAGCGCCGTGGAGGCCATGCGGCGGGGCGCCTACGACTACCTGGCAAAGCCCTTCAACCCCGAGGTGCTGAGGATCACGCTCCAGCGGGCCCTGGACTATCACCACGTGGTCCGCGAGAACGAGCAGATCACGGGGCTGTTGCGCGAGCGGTTCACCTTCCAGAGCATCGTTACGGTGAATCCGGCCATGAAGAAGCTGCTGGAGCTGGCCGCCAGGGTGGCTGCGGCGCGGCAGACCACGGTGGCCATCTACGGCGAAAGCGGCTCGGGCAAGGAGGTGCTGGCGCGGGCCATCCACTTTGCCGGCAAAGGGCTGCCCGCCGGATTCGTGGCGGTCAACTGCGCGGCCGTGCCCGAGCACTTGCTGGAGAGCGAGCTGTTCGGCCACGTGCGGGGGGCCTTCACCGGGGCCGACCGGGATCGGGAGGGAAAGTTCAGTCTGGCCCGCGGCGGCACGCTTCTGCTGGACGAGATCGGCGACATGCCCCTGCCGCTCCAGGCCAAGTTGCTGAGAGTCCTCCAGGAGCGCGTGTTCGAAAAGATCGGCAGCAATACCCCCATCTCGACGGATTGCCGCGTTATCGTGGCCACCAACCGCAACCTGGCCGACATGGTGGCGGCCGGCCGCTTCCGCGAAGACCTCTATCACCGGATCAACGTGTTTCCCTTGGTCATTCCGCCTCTGCGGGAGCGCACCGACGACATCCCGCTCCTGTGCGAGCACGTCCTCGACCAGCTGCGGCAGCACCTGGGCAAGCCGCTGCCCGGCATCTCCCAGAAGGCCATGGACGCCATGCTGGCCCACGGCTGGCCGGGCAATGTGCGGGAGTTGCGCAACTGCCTGGAGCGCGCCGCGATCCTGACCGACGGCGAGCTGATCCGGCCCGAGCACCTGGGGTTCGGCGCGGCCGGAGCCCCTGCCCGGGAAACATCTGCCGGACCGGCGCCCGACACGGTGCAGTACGCCCTGGCGCTGCCCGTTGACCAGTTGTCGCTCCATGCCCTCACCGAGCGGATCATGGCCATCACCCTGGAGCGCTGCGGCGGCAACAAGTCCAGGGCGGCCCAGCTCCTCAGGATCGACCGCAAGGCATTCTACCGGGGCTGACCCCGCGCCGCGCTCCCCCTGCAGCACCCCCCTCATCCCCCACTGTTCCATTTTGCCCCACTCTGTCCCTCAGGGGGACGCTCCTTCTGTTGTTGTTCGGCATAACATATTGAAATTACATATTTGTCGAGATTGGCATCCTGCCTGCTGAATAAAGGGTAACAATTGTTCAACTGTCCCGTGAAGGGACAACACGAGGAGGATGCCCGTGACGCAAGAAGCTGTTGAAAAATTCCTTGGTCGCCTGTTGACCGATGACGGGTTCCGGCAGCGGGCGATAGTTTCGCTGGCCGATGCCTGCCGGGAAGAGGGGTATCGGCTCAGCAGCGAAGAACTTCGGGCAGTGAACCAGGATTACTTTGATCTGCTTGAGCAACTGGCGGGGCAACTCGACAGGAGCATCAAGCGCTTTTCCCCCGCCGAGCCGGAGGAGTGCGGCCGGGAATCACGGCTGTCACAGCCCGCCAACGACTGAACAAAGAGGAGATACCATCATGCAATGGTTGAGGAACCTGAGAGTGGGAATCAAGCTCGTGGCCGCATTCAGCGTCGTCGCCGCGATCGCCGCCGTGGTCGGTTTCATCGGCTCCGTGGAGATTCGCAGAATCCAGAGCGACGACCGGAGGCTGTACGAAAAGATCACCGTGCCCATGCACGATCTGGCGGAGATGTCGGTGGCCTTCCAGCGGGTCAGGATCAACCTGCGCGACGCGGTCGAGGCGACCGACCCGGCGGAGCAGGCACTGTACCTCGATACGATCCGGAAACTCCGGGAGGTCATCACGGAGCACCAGGACAATTTCGAGAAAACCATCCTGACCGACGAGGGCCGCACGCTGTTCAACGAGTATAAGGAAGCCCGCAAGGTCTATGGGGGCTACATCGACAACATCATGCAACTGAACAGCGCGAAAAAGGTCACCGAGGCAAAGGCGCTGCTCCACGGTGACGCCAAGAAAGCGGCACTGCATTACCAGGAGCTGCTCAGCAAGCTGGTCGACGCCAAGCAGGCGCAGGCAAAGCTGACCGCCGAGCGCAACGAGCACGTTGCCTCGACCTCCTTTACGGTGATGGCGGTGCTGTCGGCGGTGGGCGTGATCCTGGCCATCGGACTCGGCCTGCTCATTTCCCGGATGATCACCACTCCGCTGAGCCGGGCGGTGGACGTGGCCAACCGCCTGGCGGACGGCGACCTGACGGTTGTCGTTGCCGCCACCTCCACGGACGAGACGGGCCGGCTGCTGACCGCCATGCAGAACATGGTGCGGAGCCTGCGGGAGATGGTGACCCAGACCGCAACCATCTCCGCCGGTATTGCGTCTGCCTCGTCCCAGCTCCACGCTACGTCCGAGCAGATCGCCACCGGCACCGAGGAAGTGGCTTCCCAGGCCGGCACCGTGGCCACCGCCAGCGAGGAGATGTCGGCCACCAGCCAGGACATCGCGACCAACTGCCATGCCGCCGCCGGGAGTGCCGAGCAGGTGGCCGCCACCACCCGCCAGGGGTTCGACGTGGTCAGGCACACCGTTGATGGAATTCGCGACCGGGGCGAAAAAACCCGCCAGAATGCCCAGATCGTGGCATCGCTCGGCGACCGCTCCGAGCAGATCGGCGACATCGTGGGCACCATCGAGGACATCGCCGACCAGACCAACCTGCTGGCGCTCAACGCCGCCATCGAGGCGGCCCGGGCCGGGGAACAGGGCCGCGGGTTCGCGGTGGTGGCCGACGAGGTGAGGGCCCTGGCCGAGCGGACCACCCGGGCCACCAAGGAGATCGGTGAGATGATCCGGGCCATCCAGCAGGAAACCAAGACGGCCATCGTCTCCATGGAGGAGGGGGTGCGCGGGACGGAGCGGGGCGCCATCGAGGCGGCTCAGCTGGAAACGGCGCTCCAGCAGATCCTGAACCAGGTGAACGAGGTGAGCATGCAGGTGGGACAGATCGCGACGGCCGCCGAAGAGCAGACCGCGACCACCGGCGAGGTGACCAGCAATATCCAGCAGATCACCGAGGTGGTGCACCAGACCGCCCAGGGGGCCGAAGAGACGGCCGATGCCGCCGCCCAGCTGGCCCGTCAGGCCCAGGATCTGCAAGCCCTGATCGGCCGCTTCAGGCTGGCCTGAGCGTTCGCGTCGCGAGCATACGGAGGGAGTCATGGCACACGCACTGGTAACGAATGTCTCGGTCGGCCCGAGCGATGAACTGATTCAGCTGGTCAGCTTCACGGTCGACCATGAAGAGTATGGGGTGGACGTCCTGAAGGTCCGGGAGATCATCCGGATGAGCACCATAACCCATGTTCCCGAGGCCCCGCCTTACGTGGACGGGATCATCAACCTGCGGGGGAGGGTGATCCCGATCATCTCCATGCGCGACAAGTTCGGCCTGGCGGACGTGGCTAGCGACAACCGGACCCGGATCGTGGTAATGGGCGTGGGGGACGCCCTGCTGGGATTCAGGGTGGATGCCGTGTCTGAGGTGATCCGGATCGCCGGCAACCGGATTCAGCCGTCGCCCGCGCTGCTCAGCTCCGGCGGCGAGCAGGAGTACATCGTTGGCGTGGTCGACCAGGGGGAGAAACTGCTGGTGATGCTGGACCCAGACAAGATGCTGACGCCCCGCGAACTGGGACAGCTCGGCGATACTTCACGCCTGTGCTGACCCGGCCAAGCCGTGGTATGCTACTGGCGGAACGCATCAATTCGTGGGCGCCGGAGAAGGGATGCCGGCGCCGGGGAGCCTGAACCGTGGGAATAGTGCCGACTGAAAACCTCGAAGAGGGAATGGTCCTTGCCGCTGACGTCCATGACCGCACCGGGAGGCTGCTGCTGGGGGCCGGGGTGGAGCTGGAGCGCAAGCATATTGTCATCCTGATGACCTGGGGCGTGACTGAAGCCGACATCGCGGGGGAAGACAGCAGCGGCTCGGCCTCGCCCCTCTCCCCCGAGGTCCCGCCGGCTCTGATGGAGGCTGCCGAGGCAGAGCTCAGGCCCCTGTTCGGGGAAAACGACATGGAGCATCCGGTGATGCGCGAGCTGCTGCGCCTTGCCGCCCTGAGAAAGGTCATCCATGGCAACCCATAACCACACCCTGACTATGGAGTGGATCGTTGACCGGACCCGGACGGTCTACTCGCTCCCCTATTTCTACGAGCGGCTCAACGAGGCGATCAACCATCCCCGCAGCTCCATCGACGATGTGGCCCGGATCATCATCGACGATCAGGGGTTGACCGCGCGCATCCTGAAACTCGCCAACAGCCCCATGTTCGGCTTTTTCTCCAAGGTCGACTCCATCTCGAAAGCGGTGACGATCATCGGCACCCAGCAGCTGCGGGACCTGGCCCTTGCGGCCTCGGTAATGGATGTCTTCAAGGATATCCCCCGCGAGCTGATGGACATGGTGCTGTTCTGGCGGCACAGCATCGCCTGCGGCATCGTGGCCCGCAACCTGGCGATCTATCTCCGCGAAAGCAACGTGGAGCGGTTCTTCGTGGCGGGCATTCTCCATGACGTGGGGCAGTTGGTCATGTGCACCGCCATTCCCGAAAAAGTCAGCGAGGTGCTGGCCAGGAACCGGTTGGAGTCCCGCTTCCTCGATGCCACCGAACGGGACGCGCTCGGCTTCGACCACGCCGCCCTGGGCGGCGCACTGCTGCGCGCGTGGAAGATTCCTGCCACCATCAACGAGCCGGTCGCCTATCACCACGAGCCCGGCAAGGCCGAGCAATTCTCGCTGGAGGTGTCGATCATCCACCTGGCCGACATCATCTGTCAGGCCCTCGGGTATGGCGCCAGTGGCGAAGGGGGGGTGCCCCTCCTGGACCCCGCCGCGTGGGACCGCCTCGGTGTGCCGGTGTCGATCCTGACGACAATAGTGAAGCAGTCCGAGCCCCAGGTAGAGGAAACGTTCGCCATCCTCGTGGAGGGATAAATGAGACAGAAGGCCGCCGCACCATCCCGCGCCTTCCTGCTGGAGCGCGTCAATTACCTGGAAGAAGCCAACCATCGCTACTTGTCGATCCTCGACATGCTGGCCTCCAGCAGTATGTTCCACAGTGACCTGGGCCGCGCAAAGGACCCCCAGGAAATCTTCCGGGCCACCCTGACCCAGCTCCGTCGGGTCCTCGACTGCCGCATGACCGGCTTTCTCATCTCGTGCAGCGACGGCAGCTTCAAACTTGTCTCCTGGGAGCCGGACGAGGGGCATGACGAAATCCAGCGCATCATCGACGCCAAGATCGTGGACGGCACCTTTGCCTGGGCCCTGAACCGGAACCAGGCCATCCTCGTCCCCCTGGCCGACGACCGGTCCCTGCTGCTGCACGTGGTCGCCACCCGCTCCCGGATCCGCGGCATGTTCGCGGGCATTCTCCCCGGCAGCTCCCATTCACCCGATGCGGCAACCCTCAACGCCGTGTCGGTCATCATGCACACCTGCGCCCACTCTCTGGAGAGCACGGAGCTGTACTCCATGGTACGGGATACCCTGGCCTCGCTGGAGCAGCGGGTGCAGGAGCGGACCCGCGACCTGGCCGCGGCCCGGGAACAGGCGGAAAGCGCCAGCCGCGCCAAGAGCGATTTCCTCGCCAACATGAGCCATGAGATCAGGACCCCCCTGAACGGCATCATGGGGATGACCGACCTCCTGCTCGGCGGCGGGCTGAACCAAACGCAACAGCACCAGTACCTCGGTGCGATCAAGGGGTCCGCCGACTGCCTCATGGGGGTCATCGGCGACATCCTCGATTTCTCCAAGATAGAAGCGGGGAAGGTTGAGTTGGACCCGGTGCCCTTTTCCCTGCGCACGTTCGTGGGACAGGCGGTGCGCTCCCTGTCCGCCCGGGCGGCCGAGAAGGGGGTGGAACTCGTCTGCGACCCCCGGGAAGATGTGATCGACCCGCTCATCGGCGATTGCGGGAAACTGCGCCAGGTTCTGGTGAACCTGGTGGGCAACGCCATCAAGTTCTCCGACGGCGGAGAGGTCGTGGTGGCGGTGGAAACGGCGGCCGTCGAGGGGAACGAAGTGCTTCTCCGGTTTTCGGTTTCGGACCAGGGGTGCGGGATCGCGCCGGAGGCGCTGGACCGGATTTTCAACGTGTTCGAGCAGGCCGATTCATCCACCACCAAGCGTTTCGGCGGCACCGGCCTCGGCCTGGCCATTTCCCGCAGGATCGTTCAACTCATGGGGGGCGATATCCGGGTCGAGAGCGCCCCGGGGGAGGGGAGCACGTTTTACTTCACCTGCCGGTTCCAGCTCCGGCCGCCTGAACCCGACAGCCTCGCGGACCACGGCCTTGCCGGGCGGCCCGTGCTGGTGGTCGAGGCGCCCACGAGCAGCCGCAGGGTCCTCGTCTCCTACCTGACCGGCTGGGGCATGCGGCCCCGGGTGGCGGCCACCGTGGACGATGCCCTGGAGCTTGCCGCCGGCATGACGACCGCTGCCGGTGAGCCCCTGATGGCGCTGGTGGACAAGAAGTCCCTGGGTGCCGGCTGGCAGGAGGCGCTCCAGCGCCTGACCGAAGGCGTCGGCACGGAGTTGAGGCTGATCCTGATGACCGAGGTGGGCGACGTGGTCGAAAAGGAGAGCCGCCTCTGGCCGGACAAGGCGAGGTGTCTGCTCAAGCCGCTCGTGCACGGCGATCTCGGGGAGGCGATCGTTTCGGCTCTGACCGGGCGGGAACCGTCCGAAACACCCCCCCGGTCGGCGCAGCCCGGCAGCGGCCCCGGCCTCAGTATCCTGGTGGCCGACGACGTGGAGGTGAACCGGATGCTGGTCAACGCCATTCTCGGCCGGATGGGGCACCGGGTGGCCCAGGCCGCCAACGGCGAGGAGGTCCTGAAGGCCCTTGAGGACTCCCGCTTCGACCTGGTGCTGATGGATGTGCAGATGCCGGTTATGGACGGGTTCGAGACCGCCCGTCGAATTCGTGAGCAGGAGCGCGGTTCCGGCCGACGGACCCCCATCCTGGCGCTGACCGCCTATGCCGGGCGGCAGGATCGGGAACAGTGTCTGTCCGCCGACATGGACGGCTATGTGGCCAAGCCCTTTACGGCCGAGGAACTGGTCCGGGCAGTGCACTCCTGCTGCGGGGTCGATGGCTCGCTCGACGGCGCCGGCGACGGGCGGGAAACCGCCCCCGCGGTCGCGGACGAGGCGCCGCCGGTTTTCGACCGGCAGGGATTGCTGGCCCGGCTCCGGGGCAAGGACGAGCTGGTTCCGAAGTTCGTGGGGATGTTCCGGGACGGGACGGAAAAGAATCTTGCCAAGCTTTGGGAGGCAGTGGAGAAACGGGATGTCGCGGGGCTTCGGGTGGGGGCACACGCCATTGTCGGCGCCGCCGGCAATATCGGCGCGCAACGCGTGCTCGCCTTGGCCCTGCGCATTGAGGACGCCGCCATCAGCGGCCGGCTGGACGAAGCGGTTTCCCTGCTTCAGCCCCTTGCCGCCGAATATGACACGTTTGTACGCGAAACGGAGAGATAGATCATGCTGGATTCAATCTCGGTCCTTGTGGTAGATGATGAAGAAATGAACCGTGAGTTGCTTTCGGTCATGCTCGACGGCCTGGCAACGCCGATCACGGCGCAGAATGGCCTGGAAGCTCTCCGGGTGCTGGATAAGAACTCCGCCATCGACCTCATCCTGCTCGATCTGGAGATGCCCGAGCTGAACGGGTTTGCGACGCTCGCCACCCTCAAGAAGCATCCTCTGTGGTGCGACATCCCCGTTATCGTCCTCACGGCCAGCAAGGACGAAGTGACCCGGACCCTGAGGCTGGGGGCCAACGATTTTCTCGCCAAACCCTACGACACGGAGGAGTTGCGCCTGCGGGTGATGAACCATGTCCGCGCCAAGAAGCTGGTGGACCTGTCCCAGGACGTGAACGGCATCCTGGAGCGGGAAGTGGCCCGCAAGACCGCCGAGGTCAGAAACGCCCTGGCCATGGCCCGGGAGGCGGAGTACGAGATAACGCTGCGCCTTGGCCGCGCCGCCGAGTTCCGCGATGTGGAAACCGGCATGCACACGCGCCGCATCAGCGAGATGGCCCGGGAGCTCGGCCGGTTGAGCGGGCTGCCCGAGGACCAGTGCGAGGTGCTCCGCTACGCGGCTCCGCTTCACGACGTGGGCAAGCTCGGCATACCGGACCGGATACTCCTCAAGCCCGGACGGCTCACGGACGAGGAGATGGAGATCATGCGTCTCCACACGGTCATCGGCGGCAAGATCCTCGCCGGCGGCGACCGGTACACATCCCTGGAGATGGGACGGATCGTTGCCCTCCAGCACCACGAAAAATGGGACGGCACCGGTTACCCCTGCGGGTTGGCCGGAGAAGATATCCACATCTTCGGGCGCATCGTCATGATCGTCGATGTGTTCGACGCCCTCTGCTCGGAGCGCCCCTACAAGCCGGCAATGCCCTTCGACGAAGTTCTCTCCGTCATGGGGGACGGGCGGGCATCGTTCTTCGACCCTCGTCTGCTGGAAATATTCCTGGCCAACGTGGAGGCCTTCGTCGCGATCCGGACCTCGCTCATGGACCAGCCCGTGGAGGAGAAGGCGGCCCTGGAGCAGGTGCTGTTCCTGGCATGATCGCGGCCTGAACGGGAAGGGAGTGGAATGGAAGAGCAGCGCCTGTCAATCCTGATCGGCCGCTTTACCGCGGCGGCCACCGCCCACGGGGAAGCCCTGGAGGCCATGGACGCGGGGCGGGCTGACCGCCATGCGACGATGCTCGCGCGCCTCTATCGGGAGATCGCCGCCTTCGGCGCGGCGGGGCGGGCCGGACTGCTGGACGCCGCGGAGCGCGGCACCGGAGCCGCGGCGGGCATGGCTGCGGTCTATTCGCTTTCCCACGATGCACCCCGCTCCCTGGCGATCCTGCGGCGGCTGGCCCGGGAGCCGGGGCTCCTGGGCTTCCGGGCGTCCGTGGCCATCGAGCGCTGGGAAAAGGGAGAGTTGACCCTTTCGTGACGGGGAGGAGGGACCTGCTAGAAGTTGACAAAAATTGTAGGGTATGCTACTGATCGAATATCCTTAATGTAAGGATGCCCCTCGTGCCGTCTCGGGCATCCTTTTGTTTCCAATCCGCGTGGGGATCATGATCCCCGGAAGGGACTGCCGATGTTTGCACGACTGCGCGAGGATATTCAATCGGTGCTCGACCGCGATCCCGCTGCCCGCAGCACGCTGGAAGTGCTCTGTTGCTACCCGGGGCTGCACGCCATCTGGTTTCACCGGCTGGCGAACCTGCTCTGGCGGAGCGATTTCCATTTCCTGGGCCGCCTTGTTTCCCACGTGGGCCGTTTTCTCACCGGCATCGAGATCCATCCGGGAGCGACCATCGGCCGGCGCCTTTTCATCGATCACGGCATGGGGGTAGTGATCGGCGAGACGGCCGAAATCGGCGACGACGTGACCATCTACCACGGGGTGACCCTCGGCGGGGTCAGCCTGGAGAAGAAGAAGCGGCACCCCACCGTGGAGAGCAACGCGGTCATCGGTTCCGGCGCCAAGGTCCTGGGTCCGTTCACCGTGGGCGAGGGGGCCAAGATTGGCTCCAATTCGGTGGTGGTGAAGGAGGTCCCGGCCAATGCCACCGTGGTGGGCATCCCCGGCCGGGTGGTCATGGCCGCGGAGAAGCCGAAGGACAAGTCCGATTTCGAGCACGGCAAGCTGCCCGACCCGGAAGCCAAGGCCATTTCCTGTCTCTTCGAACAGATCCGGGAGCTGGAGCGCAAGTACGGCGAACTGGCCGCCGAGCACGAGGCGCTGAAGCGCCGCCTGGATGGGGGGAATTAGTCCATGAGACTGTCGACGCGCGCCCAGTATGCGGTGCGGGCCATGGTCGATCTGTCGCTCCACTCGGAGGGGAAGCCCGTGGCCCTGCGGGATATCGCCCAGCGGGAGGACATCCCGCTCAACTACCTGGAGCAACTCTTCAACCGCCTGCGTCGCGGCAGCATCGTGGAGAGCGTGCGCGGGCCCGGCGGGGGCTACCTGCTGGCCCGGGAGAGCTCGGCCATCCTGGTGGGCGAAATCGTGGCCACGGTGGAAGAACCGCTGACGCCGGTCTCCTGCATGGACAAGGGGAAGGGGCGCTGTACCCGCACTGCGGCATGCACCACCCATTCGGTCTGGGAGATGCTCGGCGAGCGGATCAGGACGTTCCTGGATTCCATCACCCTGGAGGACTTGGTGCGGGACGCCCGCCGACGGCCCGGCGAGAGTGAGGATCAATGAGTGAAGCCCCCGCGGGCACTGTCCCGCTGATCTATCTGGACCACAACGCGACGACGCCGACGCACCCCTTGGTGGTGGAGGCGTTGTTGCCGTTTCTGGGGGAGCGGTTCGGCAATCCGTCCAGCATCCATTGGGCCGGCCGGGCCGTGAAGGGGGCCGTGGAGGAGGCCCGCGAGGCGGTGGCCGAACTGGCGGGATGCGAGCCGGGTGAGGTGGTTTTCACCGGGTCGGGCTCCGAGGCCGACAATATGGCCGTGAAAGGAGTGGCCTCGTCCCTCCGGAAGCGGGGCAACCATATCATCGCCACCCGGGTGGAGCATCCGGCCGTGGCCAATTCCTGCCGCTACCTGGAGCACGGCGGATACGAGGTAACCTGGCTCGACGTGGACCGGGACGGTATCCTGGACCCGACGCGGGTGGAAGAGGCCATCACGGAGCGGACCATTCTCGTCACGGCCATGTATGCCAACAACGAGACCGGCGTGCTGCTGCCGGTGGCGGAAATCGGCGAGATCGCCCGGCGGCACCGGGTGCCCTTTCACTGCGACGCCGTCCAGGCCCTGGGCAAGGTCCCCCTGGAGTTCCGCGCCACCGGCGCGTCGCTCATGGCGCTCTCGGCCCACAAGGTTTACGGTCCCAAGGGGGTGGGGGCGCTGGTGATCCGGCGTGGCACAACCTGCCACCCGCTGGTGCACGGCGGCTCCCAGGAGCGCAATCGCCGGGCCGGAACCGAGAACGTGGCCGGCATCGTGGGCTTTGGCCAAGCGTGCCGACTGGCGCGGGAATCCCTGGCCGACGAGACAGCGCGGGTTTGTCGCCTGCGGGACCGGCTGGAGGAGGGAATCCTCGGCCGGGTGCCCGGCGCGCGGGTGAACGGCCATCGGCAGTTCCGGCTGCCGAATACGAGCAATATCAGCTTTGAAGGTGTGACCGCTGATACGCTGCTCATGGCTCTGGACCTGGCCGGGATCGCCGTGTCGTCGGGGTCCGCGTGCAGTTCCGGCACCCTGCGACATTCGCCGGTGCTGGCCGCCATGGGGCTGTCCCCGCAGGAGGCCGGCGGAGCCGTGCGCTTTTCCTTGGGACTGGGAAATACGGATCAGGAGATCGACCGGGTGCTGACGGTGCTGCCGGAGATCGTCGAACGGGTGAAACGAGGTGGAGATGGCAGAGAAGCATAGACAGCGCATCGTCATCGCCATGAGCGGCGGGGTGGACTCGTCGGTGGCGGCGGCGCTTCTGAAGGAAGAGGGGCACGAGGTCATCGGCATCTCCATGCAGGTCTGGGACTACGCGAATTTCGCCGCACCGGAGGGGGAGAAGTTCGACACCTGCTGCTCCCTTGACGACATCCACGATGCCCGCCGGGTGGCGGAGCAGATCGGCATCCCCTTCTACGTGGTGAATTTCGAGGAGGAGTTCCGGCGGCTGGTGATCGACGACTTCGTGGACGAGTACTTCCGGGGGCGGACGCCGAACCCCTGCGTCCGGTGCAACCAAAGGGTGAAGTTCGAGCTCCTGCTCCACAAGGCCCGGGAACTGGGCGCCGACTTCCTGGCCACGGGCCACTACGCCCGCCGGGTCCGGGGAGAGGACGGCCTCTACCACCTGCTGCGGGGATTGGACCCGGCCAAGGACCAGAGCTATTTCCTCTTTACCCTGACCCAGGACCAGCTTGCCCGGACCCTGTTCCCCCTGGGAGAGATGACCAAGGAGCAGGTGCGGCGCCTGGCGGCGGAACGGGGGCTGCGGGTGGCCGAGAAGGGGGAGAGCCAGGAGATCTGCTTCGTCCCGGACGACGACTACGTCCGGTTCCTGGAGGAGGAGCGGGGAACGGGGCTCATGGCCGGCGAGATCGTAGACCGCAAGGGGAATGTCCTGGGCCGCCACGGGGGAACCTACCGCTACACGGTGGGGCAGCGCCGGGGGCTGGGCATCGCCCACCCGACTCCCCTCTACGTGGTGGGGGTCGATGCGGAGCGGCGGCAGGTGATCGTCGGCCCGGCCGAAGAGCTTCTGGCCACGGGGCTCACGGCAACCGAGGTGACCTGGGTCGTGCCCCCCCAGGGGCAGACCGTGGAGGCCTCGTGCAAGATCCGCTACCGCCACCAGCCGGTGCCGTGCACGGTTGCCGTGCGTGCCGACGGCAGTGCCGAAGTCCGGTTCCGGCAGCCCGAGAAGTCGGTGACCCCGGGGCAGGCGGTGGTCTTCTACCGCGATGACGAGGTTCTGGGCGGCGGCTGGATCGAGGGGCGGCTGTGATGCAGCGGGTTGCCATCACCACCCTCGGCTGCAAGATCAACCAGTTCGAATCAGCTGCCATGACCGAAAGCCTCGGTCGCGAGGGGTTCCGGCTGGTTCCCTTCGAGGACGAGGCGGATATCTACGTCATCAACACCTGCACGGTCACGGCACGGACCGACGCGGAGTCGCGGCGGCTCATCCGCCGGGCCATGCGCAGGAACCCGGCTGCCCGGGTGGTGGTGACCGGCTGTTATGCCCAGGTGGCGCCCGACGCGGTGGGTGAGCTGCCCGGCGTGTCGCTGGTGGTGGGGAACAGCGAGAAGAAGGGGATCGCCGGGCTGTTGCGGGATGCGGTGCCGGCGGAAAAGATCCTGGTGTCGGACATCTCCCGGCAGCGGACCGTGGAGGCCCTGGGGCTGGAGAGCTTTGCGGAGCATACCCGCGCGTTCCTCCAGGTGCAGAACGGCTGCGACGCCTTCTGCTCCTACTGCATCGTGCCCCATGCCCGGGGGAGGAGTCGCAGCGTGCCCTTCCGGGACGTGCTGGAGGGGATCGGCACCTTTGCCTACCAGGGATTCCGGGAGGTGGTGCTGACCGGCATCCATCTGGGGGCCTACGGCGCCGACCTGGAGCCCCCCGCGAGCCTTCTCGATCTGCTGGAGGCTGCCGACGCCGAGGCGCTGGTGCCGCGTCTGCGCGTCGGGTCGGTGGAGCCCCACGAGATCTCCGACGGTCTCATCGCCCTGATGGCCCGGTCGCCCGTCATCTGTCCCCATCTGCACATCCCTCTCCAAAGCGGCTCTGACAGCGTGCTGGAGCGGATGAACCGCCGGTACACGGCCGCGTTTTTCCGGGAGCGGGTGGAACGGCTGGCTGCGGCGGTGCCGGACATCTGCATCGGCTGCGACGTGATCGCCGGCTTCCCCGGCGAGACGGACGAGGAGTTTGCCGCCACCCTGGCCCTGCTGGAGGGGCTCCCCATCGCCCACCTCCACGTCTTTCCCTTTTCGCGGCGCGAGGGAACACCCGCGGCTCGCATGCCCGGCCAGGTGGACGGCAAAATTGTGCGGGAGCGTGCCGAGGTCCTGCGGGCGCTGTCCGACCGGAAGCGGGAGACCTTTCACCGGCGCTTCATGGGACGGGATCTGCCGGTGCTGGTGTTGAACGGCCGGGGAAAAGAGGTGACGGGGCTGTCGCGCAACTACATTACGGTGCGGATCGAGGCGGTGACGCCGCCCCCCGAGGGTGAGGTCATGGTCCGGATAACCGGCGTGGAGGCCGACGGGGTGCGGGGCATTATCTCAGAACCTGTCCGTAAGTAATCACTCCGGTTTCGCATTCCGTCTTCATGCCGTTTTGGGCCGGCCTTCAATCGTACCGTCCTCGACGAAGCCCTGCTACGCCTGCGGCGCTACTCAATCGATCCGGCCAAATCCGTCATAAATCCGGGCACGATCTGCTGAAACAGCAGTTACGAACAGGTTCCCAAGGTAAAGAAGAACGTTGCTCCGTTGTCGGGGGCTGCCTCGGCCCACAGCCGGCCGCCGTGCCGGTGAACGATCCGCTGGACCGTGGCGAGCCCCACGCCGGTTCCCTCGAATTCATCCTCCCGGTGCAGCCTTTGGAAGGGGGCGAAGAGCCGGTCCGCGTAGGCCATGTCGAAACCGACGCCGTTGTCGCGCACGTAGTAGATGGTCGTTGCCCCGTCCTGTCGGGTGCCGATCTCGATTGCCGCCTCTTGCCGGGTGCGGCTGTACTTCCAGGCGTTGCCCACCAGGTTTTCCATCACCACCCGCACCAGCCGTGCATCCCCCTCTGCCTCCATGGCATCACTGATTTTTACCGACACCCGCCGCTCCGGTTCGGTGCCGTGCAACTCGTCAAGGATGTCGCGGGCCATGGCGCCCAGGTCGATCCGTTCGCGCTGCAGGTCGCTCCTGCTGAGACGCGACAGCTCCAGCATGGCGTCGATCATCTGCGAGAGGCGCCGGCTGGCCCCGTTGATCCGCTCCAGGCAGTGCCGGCCGTTCTCGTCGAGGTGGTCGGCGTAGTCCTCGAGCAGGGCTTCGCTGAATCCCTCCAGGTGGCGCAGGGGGGCCCGCAGGTCGTGGGAAACCGAGTAGCTGAACGATTCCAGTTCCCGGTTCATGGCCTCGAGATCGGCGGTGCGCTGGAGGACCCGTTCTTCCAGCTCGGCGTTGAGTGCCGTGAGGGTCTCTTCGCTGGCCCTCAGCCGCTGGGCCATGGCGTTGAACGAGGAGGCGATGGTTTCCAGCTCGTCCCGGGCCGAGAAATGGAGCTTGTAGGTCAGGTTGCCCCGTTCGACCTCACCCATGGCGGCGACCAGTTCCTGCAGGCTGCCGAGGATGGACCTGACGAGCCTGACGGCCGGGAACATGGCGATGAGCCCTGCGATCAGGGCCGCGGACAGGGCCTTGCGGCTCACCAGGAGCGCAAAGCTGCGGGCCTCGGACAGGGGCATGGAGACCAGGGCGTGCCAGCCGTGGTTTCCCACTTTGGCCACGCTGATGATCCGCTCAACCCCGTCGCTTCCCCGGCAGACCGTGGTGAAGCCGGGGGTGATCACCTCTCCGGGGCACTTGAGGGCGGTGTCGGTGATATTGCGCCCGATCCGTTCCGGTGAGCGGGTGTCCATCATGATGCCCCCCTTGCGGTCCAGCACCAGAATGTCGGTATTGTTGGCAAGGCGGTTGGTGGATACGGCCAGGTGTTTGGAGATGGCGTTCAGGTCGATGGGGATGCCCACAACCCCCACCTGGCGGGAATGATCGTCCATGACCGGTCCTGCGATCATGACGGCAGGGCGCTTGAAGAGTTTGGATACGTGGAGATCGCCGATGATGTAGGCGCCCCTGCGCGCCCGCTGGTACCACTCCTTGTCGTTGTAGTTCAGGGTGTGCACGGTGGGGGAGGAGACGCCGGAGCCCACATTGTTTCCGGCCATATCGGCCGCCAGGATGTTGAGCCGCATGGGATAGGAGGGGAGCAGTTTCGCGAATAGCCGGTCCATGGCCGCCGGTTCGCAGGCGACGACCGTGGGATGGCGCGACAGGACCCGCAGAACGCCGGTGGTCTCGGTGATCAACCGGTCCACTTCCACAGCCACGTGCGTGGCCGCCGAGAAATTGCGGCCTTTCAGGTCGTCGATTTCCCGCTTGAGTATTTCGTAGTGGTTGTAGATGGAAAGGACGGCCATCGGCACCAGGAAGAACCCGATGATGGAGATAAGCTTGATCCTGATGGTCAGGAAGGGAAGAGTCATGGGGCTGCCTCCCGCTGATGCGTCCTGGAGAGCTGTCGGGATTTACCCGGTCAGAGTGAAATAAAACGTCGCTCCCGCATCGGGCGCCGCCTCGGCCCATATTCTGCCGCCGTGGCGTTGGATGATCCGGTGGGCCGTAGCAAGGCCGATGCCCACCCCCTCGAACTCGCTGCCCTGATGCATGCGCTGGAAGGGGATGAACAGACGGTCGGCAAAGGCCATGTCGAACCCGGCACCATCGTCTTTCACGAAATATGCCGTTTTCCCCTCCTGTACGCAGACACCGAAGGAAATGTGGGCGGGATCGCGGGCCACCGTGAACTTCCAGGCATTGCGCAGCAGGTTGTCCATCACCGTACGGAGCATCCGGCGGTCTCCCTGCGCCGTAACACCGTCCTCGATGGTGAACAGTACGCTGCGCTCCGGGTGCAGATACCTGAGCTCCATCTCGATGGTTCGCACCATCTCGCTCAGGTTGGCGGTACCGGAGCAGAGCGGCTCGCGGGCGATGCGGGAGAGGTTCAGCAGCCCGTTGATGAGGTTGCCCATCCGCTGGCTGGCGATCCTGATCCGCTTGAGGTAGTCCTGCCCCTGGGCGTCGAGTTGTTCGACGCAGTCTTCCATGAGGGCCCGAGCGAATCCGTCGATGATGGTCAGGGGGGCGCGCAGGTCGTGGGAAACCGAGTAACTGAAGGTCTGCAATTCGCGGTTTGAGGCGTCAAGGGCCTCGGTGAGCTCGGTAACCCGGTGCTCCAGCTCCTGCACGCGGCAGCGCAGTTCCTCTTCGCCGGTGTGGCTCCGGTCATTCATGCCGGGTCCCCATGACGGTCCAGCAGTTCGTTGATCCGGCGGATGTCGGCGAGTTCCCGGAACTCCCGGAAGCCGTCGATGCCGTCCGGGTCCAGAGCCCGGTAGAAGCGGGGCGGCGTGGCCCGCAGCCCCTCGATCACCCTGCCGGTGGCGTAATCGTCGATCACCAGCGATTCGTGGTGCTTGCGCAGTTCCATGACCATGCCGAAGCCGAGCCGGAAGAGGCGGGAGAGGTATTCCCGGCCGATGATCGCGGCGGCCCGTTCCACGTCGCCGTCTGACAGGTGTTCAAGGGCGATGGAGAGGTAACCGTGGACCCGCCGGAAGATCGCCTCCATTCCTTCGCGGGAGCGGAGGGCGGCGCCGTCGGCCACCAGGGCGCTGTTGACGAGGGCGGTGAGCTCCTGATCCACCGGACCCTCCACCCGGGCCAGGGCACGGTTGAGGAATGACTCCTCGTATCCCGCCGGCATGGGGAGGCCGGTTATACCCGAGGCCAGGTCTAGTCGCTTTTCGGCTGAGGGGATGAAGCTGTCGGGAGAGAGCCGGGCATAGATGGTAAGGGCATCCTCCAGCTCGGGGAACCCCAGGTCGGCGAGCCGGCCCGAGCGGAAGCGGTAGGCGAGCTCTTCCAGCTCGCTCTCCAGCTCCACTTTGATCCCCTCCATGAGCCCCAGGTAGAGCTCCCGGTCGTTGCGGAAGATGATATCGATGAAGGTCCCCACGGCGCGGGCCCGTTCGGCGTTGCGGAAGGTTAAGAAGTAGACGTTGTCGAAGCTGTGGTCCCAGTCGGCCACCCGCTCTTCGTCGGAGACCAGGTCGCCGATACCGCCGCCGACGATGATCTCCTTCTTGAACATTAGAATGAGAAGTTCCGCGTCCATGTGGGGCAGCTGCTCCAGCACGGCCTCTTCGCCCGCCTCCAGCAGGTGGTTGAGCCACTGGTGTGATTTCGCTTCGGAAAAATTCCACGAGTCCCAGAGCTCCATGTCCAGAATGAACATCCGCTGCCGCGGCGACGCCAGTTCCCAGAACTCCACGGCGTCGGTCATTCCCACCTCGGTCAGTATCCAGTAAAACTGCTGCTCCGGCAGCGCGCGCACCACCTCCCGGGCGCGAGGGTCGGCGAGGAGGGCGTTCATCTGCTTCCAGGCGGTGGCCCCGCCGGGGACTGCAGACGCCGCCTCCGCATCGGGGCCCGTCGCTTTACCGACCATGGCGCGGCGGGTGCGCTCCTCCTCCAGACTGACTACCTTGCTGCCATCACGTCCCATTTCCTGAAAACTCCCTTCCCTGTTCGTTGCAACGTGCGATGTGCGGGCGCGTCTCCGGCTCAGCCCCTTTTCCCCTTGTTGCGTCCGTTCATTCTGACCTTTGACAGCCGTACCCCCAGCGCCTTGCGGTAGGCGCAGTCGTCATGAAGCCAGGGGAGCGTTCTCACCAGTTCCTCGGTCAGCTTGACGCACTCGGGATTGATGTCGAACCGTTTGTCATAGATGACGCACTGGCGGGTGGTCACGTCCAGATAGCGGCAGGGGGTTGCGGTGAAGAAGACGGTGCCGTTCTCGTCTTCGATCTTCTCGAAGCAGCAGAGGCCGCACCGCTCACAGAGGGATTCCCACCCATCGCCGGATTCGTCCTGATTTTTCATGGCATGAGGATACCTATCGGCGAGAGGTGTGTCAATGATCAAGGCTGCCGGCCCGGCTCCCTTGATTGTTACAACCGCGTAAAATCTTTGCCTGTCCGTGGCTTTGTGCGGGAATTCTCATTGAAAACGCTGCATGCTGTGCTTTACTCTTTTGCGGAGCCGGACTGCACGCTGTGCCGGAGGTGATATGAAATTGCTCGTGGTGCGCCACGCCGAGGCGGTGGAACGCGCTCCGGCGATCGCCGAGGAGGACCGCTGGCTTACGCCGCGGGGGCGGGCTTCCTTTGCCACCAGCGTCCGGGTCATTGCCCGACGGCGCATGTCTCTCGATCTGATCGTCACCAGCCCCCTGGTCCGTGCCGTGCAGACGGCGGAACTACTCGCCGCCGGCCTGGACTACGACGGGGAGCTGGCGGTCTCCCGGGAACTTGCCCCCGGTTTCGACCGGGAGGGGCTTGCCCGGCTGCTGGCCGGTCGGCCCGGAGCCAGCCATGTGGCCATCGTGGGGCACGAGCCCGACGTGGGCCGGGTGGTGGCCGATCTGCTGGGAAGGCCGGAGGCTGTGCCGCTGCGCAAGGGAATGGCCGTGGCCCTGGAGCTGGATCCGGCCACGGGGACCGCTCGGCTGCGCTGGGTAGTCCACAGGGGAGAGAAGACGCGCACGCTGCCCTGACAGCATGTCTTGGGGAAGGAGAGAGGAATGACGGACGTCCAGAAGGAACTGCAGAAAATTCGCGGCATCGGCGAGGTGCTGGCCAAGCGGCTGGCCGAGGCGGGGCACGACACTTTCGAGAAGATCGCCGCGGCCGGCGAAGAGGGGCTCAGGGCCATCAAGGGGATGAATCCCCGTTCGGTTGTCTCAATTGTTGCCCAGGCCGCCGAACTGGCTAAGGGGAAGGCTGAGGACCGGGCCCGGCGCGTGGAAGAGCTGAAGGCCGCCGCCCTGACCCTGCGGGAGCAGGTGGAGGGGATCGCCCGCACGGTACGCGAGCGCTTTGCCGATGAACTGGAAAAGAAGACGGCCCGCCGGGTGGAGAAGGAGTTACTCAAGGTGGTGACGACCCTGGAAAAGGTGGAAGGGAAGATCGGCCGCCGGGTGAAGCGGGCCGGCAAGGGGCTCGCCAAGGCCGAAAAACGCCTGGCTGGTCTGGCCGATACGGGGCTCAAAGAGGTCGAACAGGGACTGCGGCGGACGCGCAAGGCCCTCAAGCGGGTGCTTGCCTGACGGCGTCGTTGCTCCGTCGGTGCGTCCGAAGGTGAAACGGGGCCCCTCATGCGGATCAGCGGGCATACACCACTCTGGATAGCGGCCCGGGCGCTTCTGGCCGGCCGGGTGGACGATTTCTTCGACCGGTGGCGCAGGGCGGCTGAAACGTTCGACCCGGAGGACATCCATGATCTTCGGGTCTCCTCGCGGCGGCTCCGGGAGGGATTCCTCCTGTTCGCCGCCGCCTATCTCCCCGAATCCGTCCGGCGCGCGGCCCGGGGCGTCAGGAGCGTTACCCGGCTCCTGGGTGCCCTGCGCAATACCGACGAGGCCCTTGTCTTTTTCCGGCACATGGCGGAGACGGCCGACGGGAGCGCCGGCCGCCACCTGGCGCGGATCATCGCGCGGCACGAGGACCTGCGCCGGGAGCAACGGCGGCAGCTCCGGCTGAGGCTCCGGGAGCTGGACCCCCGCCGCACCCGCGAGGCCCTGGCCCGCATCGTGGCATGTCCGACTCTCTTCTCGCCGCCCCCTTCGGGCATCGACCCCTTCACGACCATTGCCGTTTTTGCCGCCGAGCGCCTTCGGGAGCGCCTGGACGACGTGCTCGCCCTGGTGCCCGATGCCTGCCGCGAGGCTGACGTGGAGGCCCAGCACCGCTTGAGGATTGCGGTGAAGCACTACCGCTACCGCCTGGAAATTCTCTCTTTTCTCCCGGGAAACGACTTCGACTCCCTCCATGCCGCGATCAAGGCCTACCAGGACGTTCTTGGCACCATGCACGACCTGGACGTTTTTGCCGGCATCGTCCGGCACGAGGGATTGCCATCGGCGGATGAGTGTGTCATCCTGAACCACATCGCGGGGGAGCGGCACCGGCAGTTCGCGCTGTTTGCCGGGCTCCTGGCCGAGACCCCCTTCGAAGCCATCGGCGAACAGGTGAGGAGAGCGCTGTGACCCACAACCGGCTGGCCGCCATCGATATCGGGACCAACTCCATCCGCTGCATCGTGGTGGAGGTGACCAGGAACGGCAAATTTCGCGTTCTGGACGACGAGAAGGCCACCGTGCGCCTGGGCGAAGGGATGGCCGCCAGCGGCACCATCTCGCCGGCGGCCTGGGAGCGTGCCGTTACGGCGCTTGGCCGGATGAAGAAGATCGTGGACGGCTACGGGGTCAAGGTGGTGGAGGCGGTTGCCACCAGCGCCGTGCGCCGTGCCGCAAACGGCGAGGAGTTCATCCGGACCGTGGAGGAGACGGTCGGGGTCAGGGTGGCGGTGATCAGCGGCGAGGAGGAGGCGGAACTGGCCGCCCTCTCGGTGCGGAACCATTTCGACATGGAGGGGGTCCGCTACGCCATGGTGGACATCGGCGGCGGCAGCCTTGAAATCGTCACGGCGCTCGGGACCCATATCGAGGATATCCACTCCCTGGAGCTCGGGGCCGTGGTCCTGACCGAACGCTTCGTCCGGAGCGATCCCCCGCGCCAGGCTGACCTGGACAGGCTGCGCAAACACGTGCGCGCGTCGCTGAAGGAGTCACTGGGCGCCGAGTGGGGACACCTCCAGAGCCTGGTGGGCTCCGGCGGCACCATCACGTCTATCGCCGCCATGGTCATGGCCATGCGGGGGGAGGGGTACGGATCGGTCCACCGTTACGAGGTGCTCCGGTCGGAGGTGGTGCATCTGCTGGCCATGCTCTCCCGCAAGGACCTCAAGGCCCGCCGGGAGGTGCCGGGGCTCAACCCGGACCGGGCCGACATCATCACTGCCGGTGTCACTGTGGTGGACGAGCTCATGAGGTTCTTCGACGTGAACCTCTTGCGGGTCAATGAGCGGGGAATCCGGGAAGGGCTCATCATCAAGGCCCTGCGGACCCACGGCCTGATTCCCGGCATGGAAACTCCCCTCACCTGGCGCGAGTCGGTGCTGGAGTTCGCCCGTTCATGCCATGCGGACGAAGAGCATGCCCTCCAGGTGGCGCGGCTTTCCCTGGAGATATTCGATTCCCTGGAGCCGGTCTATGGCATGGGCGAGGGAGCCCGCCGGATACTGGAGGCGGCGGCCATCCTCCACGACGTGGGCTACTTCATCAACTATTCAAGCCACCACAAGCATTCATACCATTTGATCCGCCACGCGGACCTCTTCGGCTTCACCCCCCGGGAGCGGGAGCTGATCGCCTCAGCGGCCCGCTACCACCGCAAGGCCCTTCCCAAGAAGAAGCACGAGTCGTACATGCGTCTGGCGGAGCCGGACCGGCTCCTGGTGGCGCGCCTGGGCGGCATCCTGCGGCTCGCCGACGGCCTCGACCGTCGCCGCAACAGCCTGGTCTCCGGCCTTACCTGTTCCCTTTCCGACGGCACCTTCATCCTTACCCTTGCCAGTCGCGGAGAAATCTCCGTGGAGCTCTTCGGCGGCAAGATCAAGGGAGATCTCTTCGAGGAGGCCTTCAGTAAGCGCCTCCTGCTGGTGGCCGAAAGCGCCCTCGCCTGAGCCTGTCCCCTCCGTATTTTCGTAATTGTGTGCGTACCGTAACGAAATCGAAGTGTTGAACGTCTAAAGTGGGATCATGACACGTCAGGAGGTTCAACGATGAATATTATTCCACTCGGCGACTACTACGCTTGGTACTGTGACTGGTGCGACACCAGGAACCAGACGCTCCAGCAGAAATTCACGGCGGGCACCGTCACCTGCGGGGCATGCCACAAGCCGTTTTCCCTGCCGGCCGCGGCTGGGTGCCCGACGGAGCGGTATGCCCTGTCGGGCGGCTTTTAGCGGGCCAGCTCGAAGAGGTAGATGACGATCTCGATGAAGATCAGGATGATGATGGTCCATTCAAGGCGGGAGGCGCGGCGGGCGTGGGCGAGGCTCGTGAAAACCTCCGTGATGTCCAGGAGCGTTTCCCCCTTGTGCTTGATCTCGTTGTAGCGCTGGTTCAGCTCGAAGACGTTGGCCATGGTCAGGTAGAGGCGGTCCGCCTCGGGGTTCTCCCAGGTGAATTCCGGCTTTTCCAGGACCATGACGTGGGCGATGGACTGGTACTTGTAGGTCAGGACGTTGGCCGCCAGCTTTGCCAGACGCCGGTCCGAGATTCCCAGCTTGCCCCGGTCGAGCATGCCGATGACGGTTTCCATTTCATCCAGGACCTGGTCGACCCGTTCCTCGATCCGCTC
Source organism: Geobacter sulfurreducens PCA (assembly GCF_000007985.2). Taxonomy (NCBI): domain Bacteria; kingdom Pseudomonadati; phylum Thermodesulfobacteriota; class Desulfuromonadia; order Geobacterales; family Geobacteraceae; genus Geobacter; species Geobacter sulfurreducens. Next base: position 2,821,062 of record NC_002939.5, on the reverse strand, counting down.
CAGGGCCACTGATTTGGCGATGACGAAGCAGATGGTATCCACGTAGGCCGGATCATACACGGGCATGGTCGCCAGATCGTTGGTCACGGCGGGGCCGCTGCTCTCCCCCAGGGCCAGGGCGTAGTCATCCCGGTACTTTTCGTCCGGCACGCTCTTGAACGGCTCCGCGTAGTGCGCCATGCTCCAGAAAAAGGCCCTTGCCTCCTCCTCCGTGCAGTTGACGAAGACCACCCCGCCGAAGAAATAGAGGTAGACCCTCTTGGTCGTGCCCTGGTCCCCCGACAGGGGCTTGAGGCTCGCCTGGTCGAGCACCATGGGCTCTTCCCACCGGTAGCGCCGGGGGAAGCCCAGATCGGCGGCCAGCCGGTTCAGGTCAAGTTCGCCCGGCAGGGCGAAGGCGGTGAATGACGTCATGGCTCCCTCCCCAATGCTCCTCTGGTGATCAACGCCTGGAATCACGGTTCTCCGGCCGCCGGCCCCGGTTCGCTCCATTCCTCGCCCTGAACCGCCACCCGCCCGGGACGGCCCGGGATCTCCTCCATGGTGAGCCGGCAGACGGGCACGGTTGCCCGCTTGGCCTCGTCCGCGGCTTCGCCCAGAGTGACGAAGCGGGCGCCGGTTCCCGTGAGCCGGTCCAGCAGCGACGCCAGGTGCGGCGCATAGCGTTTCCCTTCGATTTCGGCCTGCACCGTGTGGACGTTGAGTCCCGGCCCCACCAGGCCCATCAGCCGGTCCACGGCCTCCCGCTCCGTGGCGATCCCCCCGCCCAGCAGTTCGTCCAGGGTCGGCAGGGTGGTGGGCACCTGGAGGGTGCCGAACCGCCGTCCGTCCACAACCGGGTAGAAGGGGGTCCGTCCCCGGCAATCGCTGCAGAAGGACAGGAGCATGGAGTCCTGGATTTCAAGGGAGTCGGCGCTCACGGTCCAGCCGGGCGCCGCGGCGGTCCGGGCCCGTCGTCCCATCACCTCCTCGAAGAGGGCGCAGGCGCGGCCCAGTTCCAGGGCGATCATCTTTTTCGGAATCCAGGGAAGAAGGTCGTGCCACTTTACGTGGTCCCAGCCGTGGATGCCCACTTCGTGGCCGAGGCGGGCAGTGAGCCGGATGGTGTCGGCGAGCCGGTTGCCGATGATGGGGGGCGGGATCAGCAGGCCCGAGAGAAGGGTCCGCGGCCCCAGCAGGGCCGGTGCGTTGAGCCGGAGGCTGGTCCGGAGGAATCCCCGCCGGGTGATGATGCGGCGCACCGCCTTGCCGGTATTGTCGGGACCCAGGGAAAAGTAGAATGTCGCCTTGACCCCGAAGCGGCCGAGGATGTCGAGGATGCGCGGGATGCCGTCCCGGGTCCCCACGAAGGTGTCGGCATCGACCTTGATGGCGATGGTTGGCCGTTCCATGGCGACCTCAGTCGTCCCGTTCCCGCCGTAGCAGATCCCAGGGGGCGGCCGCTTCGGGGAGTATCGTCCGGATCCGTTGGTTCGGGTGGGCTTCGGTCAGGGGAGCCCCGTTCTCGTCGGTGAAGGTGTCGAGCCTGAAGGTATCCGAGCGCATGCCCGGCCCCATCAGCTCCATGGTCCAGCCTGGCCGGATGCGGTTGCGGACGGCAAGGATGGCGGTGCCGTCGGGTAGGATCTCGTCCACCACGGCGAGAAAGTCATGGCTGCGCAGATAACGGGAGTCGTACTCCAGGTCCGCCGCCTCGGGGCGGCCCAGGAGGAAGCCGGTGGTGTATCCCCGGTGGCTCACCTTGGACAGTTCCTCCAGCCACTCGGGACGGAACGCGTAGCCGGCGGGGTCGGCGGCATAGCGGTCGAGCGCCTCCCGGTAGACCCGCACCACCGACGCCACGTAGTGGATTCCCTTCATTCTCCCCTCGATCTTGAGGGAGTCGACTCCCGCCTCCACCAGCTCGGGAATGTGGCGGATGAGGCAGAGGTCCCGGGAGTTGAAGATGAACGTGCCGTTTTCGTCCTCAGTGACCGGGTAGTACTCGCCGGGCCGGCTTTCCTCCACCAGGGCGTAGCTCCAGCGGCAGGGATGGGTGCACTCCCCCCGGTTGGCATGGCGCCCGGTCATGACGGCGGAGAGGAGGCAGCGCCCCGAATAGGCCACGCAGAGAGCGCCGTGGGCAAAGACCTCCAGTTCGGCCGACACGCGGCGGCGGGTTTCGCGGATCGCCTCCAGGGACATCTCCCGGGCCAGGTTGATGCGGCTGATGCCCTGCTGCTGCCAGAAGAGGGCGCTGCGCCAGGTGGTGGTATTGGCCTGGGTCGAGAGATGGATGGTGCGGTCCGGGACGATGCGGCGGATGGTGGCGATGACCCCGGGATCGGCGGCGATGAAGGCGTCGAAGGGGATCGGCGCTACCTCTTCCAGGTAGCGGTCCAGTTCCTCCAGCTCGTCGGTGTCGGGATAGCTGTTGACCGTGAGGTAGACCTTCACCCCCCGGTCGTGGGCATAGGCCACGGCCTCGGCCATGGTGGCGGGGGTGAAATTGTCGGCCTGGCTCCGCAGTCCGAAGCGGGCACCGCCCAGGTAGACGGCGTCGGCGCCGTAGTGGACGGCCACTTTGAGTTTTTCGAGGTTCCCGGCCGGGGCCAGGAGTTCGGGGATCTGCATGACTGCTCCGCGCTGAAGGTTCGTGTGGCCGGGATGATATCACAGTCATCGTTCCCGGCAGAACACTTTGATGGGAGAACATGGGGGCGGATCAGGGCACCGGGTGCGGGGGAGGCTCCCTTCGGCAGAGATAGGCCGTGTGCTTGCGCTGGACAAAGACCGGCGTGACGGAGCAGGCGTGCTTCAGCCGGAACTGATCCATCTGGCCCTGGTCGGTCACCACGAAGATTTCGCCCCGTGCGGCCAGAAACCGCTCCACGTCGGCATCGGTGGGAAGGTAGATGTCCCGGTTGGCGCCGTCCTCCTCAAAGCGCAGGTCCCGGTCGGTCACGAGTCCCATGGCGGCGATCCGGTTCCGGTAGAAGGAGAGCGAGGGGATGAACGTGCCGTACATGAGGATGTCGCGCTTGTGCTCCGGGTCGATGCGGTCGATGGCGGCGACCATGTCGCCGTACCCCTTAAGGTGTGGGCCCAGATGCGTCATGGCGCCATAGATCGTCACCGACAGACAGAGGGTATAAAGGGCCGTGTTTCTCACGAACTGGGGCGAGAGGCGGCTCTTCCAGAGGTAGGCGCACAGGACGAGGAGCGCTACGCCGTAGAGGAGGAGCTGGATTTTCAGGGGGGCGGCCGGTTTGTAGAAAAAGCCGGTTCCGCCGGCCGCAACGGCGGCCAGGGTGAGGATGACCAGGGTGGCGGCCCGCAGCCGGGCCGTCTCGAACCGGGCCAGCGCGTATGCCGTTATGATGGAGGCCGTGCCGTAAAAGGGGAGGATGTAGGCGGACAGCTTGCTCTTTGCCAGGGAGAACACTACCAGCGGCGCCACTATATAGACGAAGATCGTCCTGATCCGTCCGTCGAGCTGCTTCCACCCGGCGACGCCCCGGGCCAGGAACAGCGTGTAGGGGAAAAAGGTGGCGCTGAAGATGACGAAGAAGTACCAGAACGGCTTGTCCCGGCCGAAGCGGTTGGTGGCCACCCGGTCCACGGTCTGGACTTTGAGGAAGTAGTCGGGAAGCTCCGGATTGCTGATGCTCACCGCCAGGTACCAGGGGAGTGCCACCGCTGCAAAGGCGCCGGCCGCCGCGGCCACCTCGCGCCAGGTGAAAACGTTGCGGTGATCGCGGTCAAAGGTCTTGGCCACCAGAAAGGGGAGCAGGGTGAAGAGCAGGATGATCGGTCCCTTGGTGAGGAACCCGAGGCCCAGGAACAGCCCGTAGAGGGGGGCGTTCCAGAAGCTGCGCCCGCCGTACAGCTGGCGGAAGAGCATGAGTTGGGCCAGGGCCGTGAAGCAGGCCAGGTAGATGTCGGTGGAAACCACCCGTGACGAGGAGAGGAAGAGGAGCGATGTGCCGCAGATGAGCATGGCATTGATCGCCTCGTCCCCGCTGCCGAGGAAGATGCGGGCCGTCCCGAGCAGGGCGGCCAGGGCTGCCGTTGCGGCAACGATGCCGAAAAAGCGGACCCCGAAGCCGTTGATGCCGAAGAGCTCCATCCCGGCGGCCATTCCCCACATGGACAGGGGAGGCTTGTGGAAGTGCTTGATGCCGTTCAGGTGCGGCTCGAGCCAGTTCCCGGTCACTACCATCTCCCGGGCGATTTCACCGTAGCGGGCCTCGGTGGACTCTCTCAGGTGGAGGGCCGACCCGGGGTAGAGGAGGATCAGGAAGTAGATGGCCAGGAAGGGGAGCGCCCTACGACTCAAGCGCATCGATCACGTCCTTCCTCTTGTTTTTGCGGATGAAGTAGAGGTTGCGCAGATAGATGACCGTACCGGTGGATTGTCCCACGATGAAGACCGGGTCCCGTTTTATGACAGCGTAGACCAGCAGGAACAACCCGCCGATGATGCTGAAGTACCAGAACGCCTCGGGAATGACGCTTTCCTTCCGGCGCTCGGTATGGATCCACTGGACGAAAAAGCGCATGAAGAACAGGGCCTGTCCGGCGAAACCGATTCCCATGGTAAGCATCGCCGCCTTAGACATGTTTTTCTCCTATCGTTGCCGGTTGATACCGCCGTTGCATCCAGCGCACCGCCAGCAGGTCGAAGAACCCCTCCCGGGCCCGCCGCCAGTTGGTGTAGTTGGATGTGCCGTGGCGCCGGGGGCGGTGGTTCACCTCCATCTCAACGACTCGGGCTCCCTCCATCCTCATGAGGGTCGGCAGGAAACGGTGCATCCCCTTGAACATCTTGATCCGTTTAACCATGTCCGCCCGCATGACCTTCAGAGAGCAGCCGGTGTCGTGAATGCTCTCCCCGGTGAGACGATTACGTATGCCGTTGCCGATCCTGCTCCCCACCCGTTTGGACAGGGTGTCGCGCCTGTTGCGGCGCCAGCCGGTCACCATGTCGCAGCCTTCGCCGTAACGGGCCATCATGGCCGGCACATCGGCCGGATCGTTCTGTCCGTCGGCGTCCATGGTGATGATGACATCCCCGGCGGCGTGGGCGAAGCCCACCCCCAGGGCCGCGGACTGGCCCCGGTTGGCGGCCAGCGATAGGTAGCGAACGGCCGGGCAGCCCCGCGCCAGGGATTTTAGAACCTGGAGGCTGTTGTCGCGGCTCCCGTCGTCGACGAAGATGATCTCGTATTCGTACCGTTCGGCATCGGCCATCCGGGTGATTTCGTCGAAAAGGGGTAGGAGATTGTCCTGTTCGTTATGCACCGGAATGACAAAGGAAATCTTCATGTGCGGTCCTGTGGGCGCTCGCTCTGCCGGATGCTGTCTCGCTGATCGATGTTATAGCATATCCAACGCTAACGTAATCAACAAAATTACGTGAATATATTCATGTAACGCGTGATTCCGGTCACGGCTTTGACCTTGACAAACAAGGGGAAATGTCATTAACTCTCCGAAGAGTTCACTAGGGAGAGGGTCCATGAACCTGCTCAGACACGCTGTTGCCGGACTTTGCCTCGTGGCGTCCGCCGGTTGCAGCGGCCAGGATGTGATGGTACGGAAGCAGTCGGAGATGGAGACGCGCCTGGAGCACCTGCATCAGGCCAGCACCACCTCCGGCGTGCGCCTCGCCGAACTTTCGGCCGAGGTGACCGCGCTCCGCGAGCGCCTGGCCGCCCAGGGCGCCGAGCTCGAGCAGATCAAGGCCGGACAGCGGGAACTGCAGGCGAACATCACCGAACGTCTCGCCCAGGTTGCCCCCGCGGCCGGTACCCCATCCCGCATCGAGGTGGTGAGCCGAGACGGCGCGCCCCGTGAAAAGGACGGCCCCCCCGATGCTTACCTGAAGGCCTTCGGCCTCTACAGCGCCAACAACTTCGCCGGCGCCGTGGAGGCGTTTCAGGCATTCCTTGCGGAACATCCCGACAGCGAGTATGCGGGCAATGCCCTCTACTGGATCGGCGAATGCCACTATTCGCGCTCCGACCTGCCCCGGGCGCTGGATGCCTTCAGATTGGTGGCCGAGCGCTATCCCGCGAGCACTAAGGTCCCCGATGCTCTCCTCAAGAGCGGCTACACGCTCTATGCCATGAAGGAGCCTGAGCGGGCCCGGGAGATCCTCGAATCGCTCGCCGCCAAGTATCCCCGGAGCCCCGCTGCGGCCAAGGCCCGCGAACGCCTCGCTGTTGCGACTCCGAAAAAACAGTGATTCCGTACCCATGCCGGCGTTCGCCCCGCCGGCGCATCAGGTGCCCCTTTACGGACGGGGCCGCGAGGTGACCATGAAACGGATGCTGGCTGCTTCCCTCCTTCTCGCCCTCTCTCTTGTCGCTCCCCTCGGGGTGCTGGCTGCCGCAGAGGAGCCGACGGTCTACGTCATCCAGAAGGGTGACACCCTCTGGGGACTGTCCGAGCGCTTTCTCAAGGACCCGTACTACTGGCCGAACCTCTGGGCCAGAAACCCCGCTATCGGCAATCCCCACTTCATCTATCCGGGACAGCGGGTCAGGGTCTATCCCGACCGGATCGAGATCGAGCCGCGTACGCCCGCCACGCCCGAGGCGGCACCGTCGCCCCGCCCCTCCGAGGAACCGGTGGCGGAGCGGAGCTTCCTGGTGAGCGGCAGCGAAGGGTATCTGGTGGAAAAAGGGTTCAAGCCCGCCGGCAGGATCATCACCACCAGCCAGAGCCGCGTGATCGTGGGCGAGGACGACATCGTCTACGTGGACATCGGTGCGGATCAGGGCGCCAAGGTGGGCGACCGGTTCTCCGTCTATAAAAAGCTCGAAGCAGTGAGCCATCCGGTCACGAACGTGATCCTCGGCGAGAAGATGATCCCCCTCGGCACCCTCCAGCTCACCGAGGTGGAAGGAAAGGTCTCCAAGGCAATTGTGACCAAGTCCTATCAGGAGATCGGGCCTGGCTCCCTCATCCTCCCCTGGCGGGACAAGCGACGCCTGGTTCCCCTGAAGGCGGCCCAGCAGGATATGAACGGTTTTGTCGTTGACTCGCAGGGGGGCAACAAGGCCATCAGCGAAGGTGACCTTGTCTTCATAGACCTCGGAAAAAGCCAGGGCGCCCAGCCGGGGCACATGCTCTACGTGCTGCGCGACGTGGTGCCCGATCAGCAGTATGCCGACATCTCAGTGAAGAAGCTGCCGCCCGAGGTGATCGGCGCCCTGGTGGTGGTGGCCAGCGGCGAGACCACGTCGACGGCCCTGGTGGTGAAGAGCATCGATACCATCTACCGGGGCGACCGGGTCGAGGTCCGGGCCGCCAGGTAGGCAGCATTGCGGGGACCGGCACGGCCGGTCCCCGTTTCGTATCCCCCGTCTCCGGCATGAAAGGGCCTGCCGCCTTCCCACTCCCATGTATCACTGGTTTGCGCTCAGATCGGTCCCCCTGGTGGGGAATGTCCTCTATCGCCGGCTGCTGGATCGGTTCGGCTCTCCCGAGGCGGTTTTCAGGGCCTCCGATGCTGAGCTTGCGTCCGTGCGCGGCGTAAGCTCCGCCGTTGCGGCCTCCATCCGGGGGCATGATCCCCGTGCCTTTGCCGAGTCAGAGTGCGAACGGGTCCGGCGCGCGGGCGTCCGCATCGTCACCATCCGGGACCCTGACTACCCGCCGCTTCTCCTCCAGATTGCCGACCCGCCCCCCTACCTCTACGTCAAGGGCGACCCGACGGGGCTGGAGCCTGCCGTGGCCGTGGTGGGGTCGCGCCGGGCCACCGTTTACGGCCGCACCGTAACGGCCCGGCTGGCCGAGGACCTTGCCCGCCGCGGGGTGGCGGTGGTTTCGGGCATGGCCCGGGGCATCGACACTGCGGCCCACCAGGGCGCCCTGGCCGGGGAGGGGAGAACCGTCGGCGTTCTGGGGTGCGGCATCGACGTGGTGTATCCCCCCGAGAACCGGGCGCTCTTCGCCCGGGTGGCCGACCGGGGAGCCCTGGTGTCCGAGTTCCCCCTGGGCATGGGGCCTCTGGCCGAGAATTTTCCCCGCCGCAACCGGATCATCAGCGGCATGTGCCGCGGTGTCCTGGTGGTGGAGGCGGCCGAGCGGAGCGGCTCGCTCATCACGGCACAGATGGCCCTGGACCAGGGGCGGGACGTCTTCGCCATCCCGGGGAATATCACGAGCAGCGGCAGCAGCGGCACCAACCGGCTCATCAGGGAAGGGGCCAAACTCGTGGCCGGAGTCGAGGATATCCTGGAAGAGCTTGTCCCCCGAGCTGCGGCCGCGGTTGCCGTTGCGCCGCCACTGCCGCCGCTTCCCGCCGGCGAGGCCGCCCTGATGGCGATGTTCGGCGCCGATCCACTTCACATCGACGAGATCATTGCCAAAAGCGCGTTGACAGTGGGGGAGGTTTCGGCTATGTTACTGCGCCTGGAACTGAAAGGAGTCGTAACTCAGCTTCCCGGCAAGTTTTTTCACGCTAACTGACAACGGTACCGTCTATGTCCCAACATCTCGTCATAGTAGAATCTCCTGCCAAGGCTAAGACCATAGAGAAGTTCCTCGGCCCGGACTACAAGGTGCTCGCATCCTACGGCCATGTGCGCGCCCTGCCGAGCAAGCAGGGCTCCGTGGACGTGGAGCACGACTTCGAGCCCCGCTACGCCGTCCTGCCCGAGAGCAAACGGCACATCGACGCCATCAAGAAGGAGTTGAAGGCGAGCGATTCGCTCCTGCTGGCCACCGACCCCGACCGGGAAGGGGAGGCCATCTCCTGGCACCTGCTGGCGGCCCTGGGCGTGAAGCCCGAGAAACCGCCGGTACCGGTCAGGCGGGTGGTGTTCCACGAGATCACCAAGGACGCCATAGTCCATGCCGTGGAGAATCCCCGCGATATCTCACAGGATCTGGTGGACGCCCAGCAGGCTCGCTCAATTCTCGATTATCTCGTGGGTTTCAATCTCTCCCCCTTCCTCTGGAAGAAGATTCGTTACGGCCTTTCCGCCGGCCGGGTCCAGTCGGTGGCCCTGCGGCTCATCTGCGAGCGGGAGAAGGAGATCCAGGCGTTCCAGTCCCAGGAATACTGGACCATCGGCGCGGAGCTGGCCAAGGAGGGGGGGCAGAAGTGCACCGCCAATCTGGTCGAAGCCGAGGGGAAGAAGCTCGACAAGTTCGACATCCCCGATCAGGCTGCGGCCGACCGGCTCGTGAAGGCCCTGGAGAACGCCACCTTCACTGTGGACAAGGTGACGAAGAGCGAGCGCAAGCGGACGCCGGCGCCGCCGTTTACCACATCGACCCTCCAGCAGGAGGCTGCCCGCAAACTGGGCTTTTCGGCCAAAAAGACCATGGCCACGGCCCAAAAGCTCTACGAAGGGGTCGCCATCGACGAAGGGCTCGTGGGTCTCATCACTTACATGCGTACCGACAGCGTGGTGCTGTCGAACCAGGCACTGCAGGAGGCCCACCAGGTCATCACTTCCCTGTACGGTCCCGAATACGCCCTTGCCAAGCCCCGCTTCTACAAAAACAAGGCTAAGAACGCCCAGGAGGCCCACGAGGCGGTCCGCCCCACCTCCATCGCCCGCACCCCGGCGGAGCTGAAAAAGTACCTCTCCTCCGACCAGTTCAAGCTGTACGACCTGATCTGGAAGCGGACCGTGGCCTGCCAGATGGCCGAGGCGCTCCTGGACCAAACCTCCGTCGATATCGGCGCGGGCAAGGGCTACCGCTTCCGGGCCGCCGGCACCGTGATCCGCTTTCCCGGATTTATGAAGCTGTACATCGAAGGGGTGGACGATCAGGCCGAAGAGAAGGAGGGGACCCTCCCTCCCCTCACCGAAGGGGAACTCCTGAAGCTCCTGAAGCTCCTCCCGGAGCAGCACTTCACCCAGCCGCCCCCCCGGTACACCGAGGCGAGCCTGGTGAAGACGCTGGAAGAGTACGGCATCGGGCGCCCCTCAACCTATGCCTCCATCATGAACACGCTCCTGGAGCGCAAGTACGCCCGCCTCGACAGCAAGCGCTTCATCCCCGAGGATGTGGGGATGGTGGTCAACGATCTTCTGACCAACCATTTCACCACGTACGTGGACTACAACTTCACCGCCACCCTTGAGGAAGAGCTCGACCAGGTCTCCCGGGGGGAAAAGCGGTGGAAGCCGCTGCTGCGCGAGTTCTGGGAGCCCTTCCAGGGACTGCTCAAACAGAAAGAGGGCGAGGTCAGCAAGGCGGACCTCACCACCGAGGCCACGGACGAGGCATGCCCCGAATGCGGAAAACCCCTGGTGGTGAAGCTCGGCAAGCGCGGCAAGTTCATTGCCTGCTCCGGTTACAAGGAAGGGTGCACCTATACCCGCAACATCGACCAGGGTGAGGGAAGAGAGCAGGCGGAGCCGGTCCTGTCCGAGGAAAAGTGCGACAAATGCGGCAGCCCCATGCTCATCAAGGACGGGCGCTTCGGCAAGTACCTGGCCTGCTCGGCCTATCCCGCCTGCAAGAACATCCAGCCCCTGGTGAAGCCCAAGGGGACCGGCCATACCTGCCCCGAATGCAAGGAAGGGGAGCTGACCGAGAAAAAGTCCCGCTACGGCAAGATGTTCTACTCCTGCAACCGCTATCCCCAGTGCAAGTTCGCCCTCTGGGACCCGCCCCAGCCGGGGCCGTGCCCCAAGTGCGGCTTCCCGCTGCTGGTGAAGAAGGTCTACAAGCGGGAAGGGGAGTTCCTCAAGTGTCCCAAGGAAGGATGCGACTACCGGACCGAAGGGAAAAAGTAATCACGTCGCCGACCGGGCGGGGAGCGATCCCCGCCTTTTTCTCGCACGATGTGCGGCTGCTGAAGGAAATCCATGATGCTTACCGACATGCACGAAACCTGTGAGCAGTGTCGTTTCGCCTATGCCCGGATCGATACCGAGTGCTGGGGCGAGACGAGCTCCCGGCGGGTCATGTGCCCCATCTGCGGCTGGACCAAGTACGAGGAGCAGGTCTGGAACTTTGCCCTGGCCACCACCGTCAAGCGGAGCGTCATGCAGGGGTACGGTGCCTACCGACTCATACCGCCCGGCGGCTTCTCGGGGTACAACGCCTTTCACGTGCCACCCTCCGGGGAGGTTGTCACCCACATCCGCCAGTTGCTCGACAGCGGCTGGAAGGGGTATCTGACCCTCTGGGACGAGGAGAAGGGAAAGGCCCGACTCCTGGCTGGCCACCCCCTCCAGAAGTTCGAGATTCCCGCGGCGGGCGACCCGTCCCCATGACCGGTGCCGTCACCATCATCGGCGGCGGCCTGGCTGGGTGCGAGGCCGCCTGGCAGATCGCCGGGCGCGGCGTGCGGGTCGTTCTGCGGGAGATGAAGCCCCAGCGCTACTCGCCGGCCCACCACCTGTCCGGGCTGGCGGAGCTGGTCTGCTCAAACTCGCTCCGGGGGGAGTCCCTGGAGAACGCCGTGGGGCTCCTCAAGGAAGAGTTGCGGCGGGCCGGCTCACTCATCATGGCCGCGGCCGACGCCACCCGGGTGCCTGCAGGCGGCGCCCTGGCCGTGGACCGGGAACTGTTCTCCTCCTACGTAACCGAGCGGATCGAGGGGCATCCCCTGATCGAGCTGGTGCGCGAGGAGGTGACGGAGCTTCCCGCCGAAGGGGTCCTGGTGATCGCCTCGGGGCCCCTGACCAGCGACGCCCTGGCCGAGCGGCTGAAGCAGATCACCGGCGACAGCCTCTACTTCTACGATGCCATCGCTCCCATCGTTGCGGCCGACTCCCTCGATTCGGACAAGGTTTTCCGGGCCTCCCGCTACGGCAAGGGGGACGGTGACGACTACCTGAACTGCCCCCTCTCCGAAGAAGAGTACGAGCGGTTCGTTGATGCCGTTCTCGCCGCGGAAAAGGTACCGGCCAGGGATTTTGAAAAAGTGGTACACTTTGAGGGGTGCATGCCCGTGGAAGAGATGGCGGAGCGGGGCCGGGAAACTCTCCGCTTCGGCCCCCTGAAGCCGGTGGGGCTCACGGACCCCCGTACCGGCCGTGAACCCCACGCGGTGGTGCAGTTGCGGGCCGAGAACCGGGAGGGAACCCTGTTCAACCTGGTGGGTTTCCAGACCAAGCTCACCTGGCCCGAACAGCGGCGAGTCTTCCGAATGATCCCCGGCCTGGAGAGCGCCGAGTTCGTCCGGCTCGGCTCAATGCACCGCAATACGTTCATCAATGCGCCGACCCTGCTGGAGCCCACCTTCCGGCTCAAGGGCGACCCCCGCACCTTCTTTGCCGGCCAGATCACCGGGGTGGAGGGATACGTGGAATCGGCCGGCAGCGGTTTCCTGGCCGGTATCAATAGTGCCCGGCTCGTGCGGGGTGAGGATCCGGCAGTTCCGCCGCCGGTCACCGCCCTGGGTGCGCTGGTGGCCCATATCACCACTGCGCCGGCCAGGCACTTTCAGCCTATGAACGTAAACTACGGACTGTTCCCGCCCCTCGAGGGGAAAGTGAAAAAGAAGGATCGCCGGGGAAGGCTTGCGGAGCGAGCCCTGGCGGAACTGGATCATTGGCTCGCAACAGTGTAGGGGCGAACCTCGCGTTCGCCTTTGACGTCGCGTGACACCAGAAGCGGGCGATCACAAGGATCGCTCCCACGGGGTATCTATGGACGACAAGGAAAAACAGGAAATATCTCTCATCGGCAGGCTCCTTTCCATGGAGGCGCTCCTGATCCTCATGGGGATCGTTTCTCTGGGCTACGGCATTGCGCGATCCCAGATCATGAACATCTTCTGGGGCGTGGTGATCCTGGTGGGGGCAGTGGTCCTTTCCTTTGTCAGGAAAAAGGACTGGAAGAAGCACTGGGAGGAGCTGGAGATCGAGAAACGCCGCCACGAGGAACGGATCAAGGCGCGAAACGAGGGAGAAAAGGATGGAAAAGGGTAGGATCGTCCTGGCGTCCGCCTCACCCCGGCGGCTGGAGCTGCTGGCATCGGCCGGGGTGGAATTCGACGTCTGTGCGAGCGATATCCCCGAGGAGCCCATCCCCGGCGAGGCCCCGGCGGATTTCGCCACGCGCCTGGCCCGGGACAAGGCCGTGGCCACGGCGGCCCGGACCGAGGGGCGCTGGTTCGTGGGTGCCGATACCATCGTGGTCTGTGCCGGCGAGATCATGGGCAAGCCCGTGGATGAGGCCGATGCCGTGCGGATGCTCAGGAAACTCTCCGGTGTTTCCCACGAAGTAATTACCGGCTATGCCGTTTACGACCGGGAACGCGACGGTCTGCTCTGCAAGGCGGTGGTGACCAAGGTCGTGTTCAAACCCTTGCGTGACGAGGAAATCAGCGCCTACGTAGCCACCGGCTGCCCCATGGACAAGGCCGGAGCCTATGCCATTCAGGGGGGCGCTGCCTATATGGTCGAGCGGATCGACGGCTCCTATACCAATGTGGTTGGCCTGCCGCTCTGCGAAGTGGTGGAGGATCTGCGCCGCATCGGCGCCCTGTGAGTTCCGGTCATGGCAATCGCCGACAATTTGACCCATATCCTGGCAAAGATCGCGGCCGCGGCCCGGCGGGCCGGGCGTGATCCGGCGTCGGTGCGCCTCGTTGCGGTCTCCAAGACCATTCCGGCCGAGGCGGTTGAGGACGCGGCCCGGGCAGGGCAGCGGCTCTTCGGCGAGAACTACGTGCAGGAATTCACGGCCAAGGCCCGTGAGGTGCGTGATCCGGTGGAGTGGCATTTCATCGGTCACCTTCAATCCAACAAGGTCAAGTACCTGGCCGGGCTCGTGACCTGTATCCATTCGGTGGACCGTCTGTCCCTGGCCGAGGAGATCGACCGCCAGTGGGCAAAGCTCGACGCGGTCTGCGACATCCTCGTGCAGGTGAACATCGCAGACGAGGAGACCAAGAGCGGCACCTCGGCGTCCGAACTCACAGACCTGGTGGCGGCCATGGCCACCCTGCCCCACGTGCGGGTCCGGGGTCTCATGACCATGCCTCCCTTCTTCGACGACCCCGAGGAGGCCCGTCCCTACTTCCGCGAGCTCAGGCGCCTGGCCGACGCGGTGGCTGCCGAGAACATTCCCGGTATTTCCATGACGGAACTCTCCATGGGGATGTCCGGTGACTTCGAGGCTGCCGTGGAGGAGGGGGCTACGCTGGTCCGCATCGGAACGGCCCTGTTCGGCGAACGGGTGTATCGTCCCTGACCAAGTCACCCGTCACTACCCCTGTGGCGGTCTTCGGGCCGTAATTCCCGTAGTTATTTCCTTAGTGGAGGTTGTAGCGCAAATGCTGTTCCGCCTGATTGTCGCGGTTATGTTCCTGGCGTCCTTCTCGTCCGCCGCCCGGGCCGTGCCCCGGCCGGTTTCGGCCGCGGATTTCTCGGTTCCCATCCTCCTTTACCACCGCTTCGGCCCCACCGTTGCCGACGGCATGACCATCAAAACATCGGTCTTCGAGGAACACCTGAAGTATCTGCGGGACAACGGCTACCGGGTGATTCCCCTGCGGCAGGTGGTGGACTTCTATCTGAAAAAGGGACCGGCGCCGCCCCCCAAGTCGGTGGTGATCGTGGAGGACGACGCCCATAAGTCGGTCTATACCGACATGCTGCCGTTGGTGAAGAAGTACCGGGTGCCGGTGACGGTCTTCATCTACCCGTCGGCCGTCTCCAACGCGAAGTATGCCATGACTTGGGACCAGCTCCGGGAGCTGAAAAAAACGGGGCTCTTCGATTTCCAGTCCCACACCTACTGGCATCCCAACTTCAAGAAGGAGCGGAAGAAACTCCCCCCGGCGGAGTTTGACCGGCTGGTGGAGTCGCAGCTGAAAAAATCGAGGGAAAAGATCGAGAAGGAACTCGGGGTGACGGTGGACATGCTCGCCTGGCCCTTCGGCATTTATGACGACGACCTGATCCGCCGGGCCGGGACGCTGGGGTACCGGGCCACCTTCACCATCGACCGTCGCCACGTGACGCCGGCCGAGAGCGTCATGAAGCTGCCCCGTTATCTCATGATCAACGCCGACCAGGGGAAGGTCTTCGCCCAGATCCTGGCCGGGAGCGGACCCCGGAGAAATGTCGTCTACTGATCCGCCCAAAAAGCATCCCTGCCCCGACTGCCGGTTCTGCCAGTGGTGCGGCGATGACCGCTGTTCCCTCTGCCTGCGGGGGTGCAAGAAAGGCAAAAAGCTCTCCCTGGCCGAGCAGGTCGAGCTTTTTGAGAAGGTGAACCGAAAGGCTTCGGCCACAGAGGACACAGAGTAGCACCGGATCTCCGCCGTCTCCACCCTGATCGCTACGGGATTCGTGACAGCCGCCGTTACGCGTTGAGAGTTATTCTCTGCGGCGAAGAAGCGTTATTTTTTGCCCAGCTCCGCCGAGCGGGCAGTAGCGGCGTCCACGGCGGCCATGACCGCTCCGCGGAAGGCATCCCGCTCCAGGGAGGCGATGCCGGCGATGGTGCTGCCGCCGGGGGAGGTGACCTTCTCCTTGAGGACGCCTGGGTGGTCGCCGGTCTCCAGGAGCAGTCTCGCAGCTCCCAGTACCGTCTGGGCCGCCAGTCTCGTGGCCACGTCCCGGGGGAGGCCGTTTTTCACGCCGGCGTCGGAAAGGGCCTCCATGAAGAGGAAGACGTAGGCCGGGCCGCAGCCGGAGACGCCGGTGACGGCGTCCATGAGCTTTTCCTCCACCACGCAGGTGGTCCCCACCAGGTCGAAGATTCCCGTGGCAAAGAACAGATCGTCATCGGTGGCGTTCCTGCCGCGACAGAGGGTGGACGCCCCTTCCAGCACCAGGGCCGGGGTGTTCGGCATCACCCGGATCACCCGGGCCGCGCTGCCGCAGACCTCCTCCATGTCCGCGGTGGTAATCCCCGCCATGATGGAGATGAGCAGCTTGCCGTCGAGCCCTGCCGGCCCCAGGGCCGCAACCATGCCACGGAACACCTGGGGCTTTACGGCCATGACCAGGGCGTCGGCAGCGGCGGCCACCCGGCCGTTGTCGGCGCAGACGTCGATGCCGTAGGTGCCGTGCAGGTATTCCCGCCGCGCTGCCACCGGTTCAGCCACCATCACGTCCGCCGCCGCGACCCCGCCGGCCAGCAGCCCTTTGATGATCGCCTCAGCCATGTTCCCGCCGCCGATGAAGCCGAGAGTGCTTCCCTTCAGCATCTTCGTCCCTCCTCGAAAATAGTATACTTTTTCCTACGGCATCCGCCGGAAAATGTCAAGCCGGTGATCAGTCGAACATGACGGAATGTTGCGGGTTTGTGAATATGTTTGGCGGGGTCAAAAAATCGTTGACACCCTGTTTTCTTTGTATTATATACCTCCCCTCGTGTCGATTGGTTTAAACGAAAAGTTTAGAAATGCTAAACCGGCTGCTTGACAGAAAGTTTAGAAATGCTAAACAGCGGGTGTAAACAAAGAGTTTAGTATTTCTGAACCAGGAGAAACAACGTGAAGATCGGCGAGCGGTTGAAGCGGCTCAGGATGATCAACTCCCTCACCCAGGAGGAATTGGCCAATCGGGCCGACCTGACCAAGGGATACATCTCCCAGCTTGAGAACGACGCCACCTCTCCGTCCATCGCCACTCTGAAGGACATCCTCGACGTGTTCGGCGTCAGCATGCAGGAGTTCTTCAGCGATCCAATCGGCGAGGACGTGGTCTACGGCAAGGATGCCCGGGTTCAGCCCTCGGCCGACGATGCGGCCGTGATGGTGGAACTCCTCGTCCCCGGCGCCCAGAACCGGGAGATGGACCCGGCCCTGGTGACCCTGGCCCCGGGCGAGGAGATGGACGAGCAGAACTTCCACGAGGGAGAGGAGTTCGGCTTCGTCCTTCTGGGCCGAATCCAGCTCCGGCTGGACGACAAGGTCTACACGCTGAAAAAGGACGAATGCTTCTACTTCACCTCGGACAAGCGCCATACGGTGAAAAATATCGGCAAGGGGCCGGCCAAGATATTGTGGGTCGTGACCCCGCCGACATTTGATTACTGATAACGCAATCGAAGGAGATCAACCAATGAGCAAGGTACTGATAATCGGAGCCGGCGGCGTCGGCCAGGTCGTTGCCCACAAGTGCGCCCAGCGCAGGGACATCTTCAGCGGGATCACCCTCGCCTCCCGGACCAAGTCCAAGTGCGACGCCATCGCCGCCCAGCTGAACAACAGCATCGCCACTGCCCAGGTGGACGCGGACAATGTTCCCGAGCTGGTGGCGCTCATCAAGAAAGAGCAGCCGAAGCTCGTCATCAACGTGGCCCTGCCGTACCAGGACCTGACCATCATGGATGCCTGCCTGGAGACCGGCGTGGACTACCTGGACACCGCCAACTACGAGCCCCTGGACACCGCCAAGTTCGAGTACTCCTGGCAGTGGGCCTATCAGGACCGTTTCAAGAGCGCTGGGCTCATGGCGCTGCTCGGTTCCGGCTTCGACCCCGGCGTGACCAACGTCTACACCGCCCTGGCCGCCAAGAAGTACCTGGACGAGGTGCAGGAGATCGATATCATCGATGCCAACGCCGGGAGCCACGGCCAGCCCTTTGCCACCAACTTCAACCCGGAGATCAACATCCGCGAGGTGACCGCTCCGTGCCGCCACTGGGAGAACGGCGAGTTCGTCGAGACGCCCCCCCTTTCGACCAAGCAGGTCTTCGATTTCCCCGAGGGGATCGGCCCCATGAACATCTATCGTCTCTATCACGAGGAGATGGAGTCCATCGTCAAGCATATCCCGACCATCAGGAAGGCCCAGTTCTGGATGACCTTCTCCGACAACTACCTGAAGCACCTGGAGGTGCTGCAGAACGTGGGCATGACCCGTATCGACGAGGTGGAGTTCCAGGGGCAGAAGATCGTGCCGATCCAGTTCCTGAAGGCGCTCCTCCCCGATCCGGGTTCCCTCGGCCCCCTCACCAAGGGGAAGACCTGCATCGGCGTCATCGCCCGCGGTCTCAAGGACGGCAAGCGGAAACAGGTCTACATCTACAACATCTGCGACCACGAGGCCTGCTACAAAGAGGTTGGCTCCCAGGCCATCAGCTACACCACCGGCGTACCGGCGGTGGTGGGCGGGATCATGATGCTGACCGGCAAATGGCACGCCCCCGGTGTCTGGAACATGGAACAGTTCGATCCCGAGCCGTTCCTGGCGGAGCTTGGGCCCATGGGGCTGCCGACGGTGGTGGTGGACGGCGGCGAGTGGCCGGAGCTGTAAGAGGAGCGCAATCTTCCGACCATCTCACCGCCGTCCTCGGAATGCTCGTTGTGCGGCGTAGCGCTGCTACGCCTCCGCCGGCATCCCTGCGGGTGCGAGGACCCGGCCGAAATCTTGCGCTCCGGCGGTTAAGGCGTTTACTCTGTGTTCCTCTGTGACCCCTGTGGTTACTGTTTTGAAAAGGTTTTGAATTTGACCGGCATCGATATCGACAAAATCCTGAAGCTTGCCCCGTCTCCCGCCTATGTGGTGGACCTGGGGCGGCTGCGCCACAATCTGGCCATCCTGGACCAGGTGCAGCGGCGCAGCGGCGCGAAGATACTCATGGCGTTGAAGGCCTTCGCCATGTGGAGCGTCTTCCCGATCATCCGGGAGACGCTTCACGGGGTCTGTGCCAGCTCTCCGTGGGAGGCCCGGTTGGGGCGCGAGGAGTTCGGCCGGGAGGTCCACAGCTTTGCCGCCGCCTTCAAGGAGAGCGACGTGGTGGAGCTGCTTCAAACCTCCAACCACCTGGTTTTCAACTCCTTCAACCAGCTGGAGCGGTTCCGGCCCCTGTGGGAGAAGGAGCGGGGACGGGTCTCGGTGGGGCTGCGGGTGAACCCCGAGCACTCCGAGGGGCACACCCCCATCTACGATCCGTGCGCGCCCGCGTCGCGGCTCGGCATCCCCCGGCGGGAGTTCGACGGCAGATCCCTCGAAGGGGTAGAGGGGCTCCACTTCCATACCCTCTGCGAGCAGCTCTTCGAGCCCCTGGCGCGGACCGCGAAGGTATTTGAAGAAAAGTTCGGCCCGTTTCTCCACGGCATGAAGTGGCTGAATCTGGGGGGCGGCCACCATATCACCCGTGAGGGTTACGATATCGACGCCCTGGTGGAGCTGATCACATACTTCAAGAGAAAGTACGGCGTGGAGGTCTACCTGGAGCCGGGGGAGGCCATCGCCATCGGCACCGGCATCCTCGTGGGGGAGGTGCTGGACGTGGTGCACAATGAGATGGACATCGCCATCCTCGACGTCTCCGCCACCTGCCACATGCCCGACGTGCTGGAGATGCCGTACCGTCCCGGCATCACCGCCGGCTTCGACCCCGGCGAGAAGGCCCACACCTACCGCCTGGCGGGGCCGTCATGCCTGGCCGGGGACGTCATCGGCGACTGGTCCTTTGATAAGCCCCTGAAGCCGGGAGACCGGCTCGTTTTCGAGGACATGTCCCACTACACCATGGTGAAGACCACCACCTTTAACGGCATCCAGCATCCGGCCATCTGTACCTTCGAGCCGGAAACCGGGGAGTTGAGGGTGGTGAGGAAGTTCGGATACGAGGATTTCAGGAGCAGATTGTCGTAGGGGGGCGATATCTTCCGACCATCTCGACGCCGTCCTCGTAAGCTTCGTTGTGCGGCGTAGCGCTGCTACGCCTCCGCCAGGCTTCCTGCGGATGCGTCGATCTGGCCGAAATCTCTCGCCCCTTTGGAAAACCGTAAACTGAAAACGATTACCTAACAGCGGCGTTAGTGCGCGAATATGGCGTCGCCAGGAGAGCATATGGAACGCTGGTCGATTAACGAATCTGCGAAGATCTACAACCTGCCCAACTGGGGCGCCGACCTCTTCTCCATCAACAAGAAGGGGAACGTCTGCGTGCACCCGTCACCCACGTCCAAGCATTCCATCGACCTGCGTGCCCTGGTGGACGATCTGATCAAGCGCAAGATCAAGCCCCCCATCCTGCTCCGGTTCATGGACGTGCTCCAGGGGCGGATCGCATCCATCAACCGAGTCTTCAAGAACGCCATCGACGAGAACGACTACCCGGCCACCTACCAGACCTTCTACCCCATCAAGGTGAACCAGCAGCGCCAGGTGGTGGAGGCCATCGCCAAGTTCGGCAAGCGCTACAATATCGGCCTGGAAGTGGGCTCCAAGCCGGAGCTGGTGATCGGCATCTCCTTCGCCACCGGCAACGGCATCCCCATCATCTGCAACGGTTACAAGGACACCGAGTATATCGAGACGGTCCTCTACGCCACCAAGATCGGCTACGACATCACCATCGTGGTGGAGAAGATGTTCGAGCTGGAGAAGATCATTGCCCTGTCGAAAAAGACCGGCATCAAGCCCAAGCTGGGCATCCGGGTGAAGCTTTCCTCCAAGGGGACCGGCAAGTGGGCCACTTCCGGCGGTGAGGACGCCAAGTTCGGCCTCCGGATGTCGGAGATCATCGCCGCTATCGGGCTCCTGGAGCAAAATGACCTCCTGGACCGGGTGAAGCTCCTCCACTTCCACATCGGCAGCCAGATCACCAAGATCGACAAGATCAAGAGCGCCCTGATCGAGGGAACCCGTATCTACGCCGAGATGCGCAAGCTGGGGGTCGGCATCCGGTACGTGGACATCGGCGGCGGCCTGGGGGTCGACTACGACGGGTCCAAGTCGAGCTACTTCTCCAGCGTCAACTACTCCATCGAGGAGTACGCCAACGACGTCATCTACCAGATCAAGAACATCTGTGAGGACGCCGGCGTCGAATGCCCCAACATCATCTCCGAATCGGGGCGGGCCACGGCGGCCCACTACTCGGTGCTCGTGACCAATCTCCTCAACACCAACACGTCCAATGCCATGCCCGACTTCGAGGAGACCCTCAACGGCACGGAAAAGCTGGCCCCAACGGTCAAGAAGCTGGTGGACATCTACAAGAGCATCGACCGCTATTCTCTGCGGGAGGACTACCACGATACGGTCCAGCTCATCCAAGAGGCGGTGAGCCTCTTCAACCTGGGCTACCTGACCCTTAACGAGCGGGCCATGGCCGAGTGGCTCCACGGTAAGATCCTGCGCAAGATCAACGGCATCGTGGAAAAGATCAAGCCGATCCCCGAGGAGCTCCAGAATTTCCAGCTGAGCCTGCGGCAGACCTATTTCGCCAATTTCTCGCTGTTCCAGTCGATTCCCGACTCTTGGGCCATCGACCAGCTCTTTCCCATCGTGCCGATCCAGCGGCTCAACCAGAAGCCCGACGTGATGGCCTCCATCGCCGACATCACCTGCGATTCGGACGGGGAGATCACCAGCTTCGTGGGCGAGAACGGCCGGACCAAGTACCTGCCGCTTCACAAGATGCGCAAGGACGAGGACTATTTCGTGGGCTTCTTCCTGATCGGCGCCTACCAGGAGATCCTGGGGGACATGCACAACCTGTTCGGCGATACCAACGCCGTCCACGTCACCTTCAACAAGAAGACCGGCTACAAGATCGATACGGTCATCCATGGCGACGCCACCTGGGAGAGCCTCAAGTACGTCCAGTACAAGGGGCCGGAGATCCTGAAGCACGTCCGCGACACCCTGGAGAAGGACGTGGCCCTTCGCAAGGTCACCATCGAGGAGAGTAGCCATTTCCTTGAGCTGCTGGACCGGACGCTCCTGGGCTACACCTACCTGGGGGAATGACGGAGCCCCACCCGCCCCCTTCCGACCGCTCGCACCCTCGATGCGGCCGGTTGAGCGTATCCGTTCGGATGGTAGAATTGGATACGTGCAACGAATCGGGAGGTGGCCATGAAACAGAGCATTCGCGCAGGACTCATGCTGGTCGTGGCGGCCCTGGTCGTGCTGGCGGCGTTTCCCGCCGCGGCCAAGGTCCGGGGTAGGGTGGTTGAGTACCGGGACGGCACCGTCACCATGAAGGGGTACCTGGCATGGGACCCGGCCCTGAAAGGGAAGCGTCCCGGCGTGCTGGTGGTGCACGAGTGGTGGGGGCACAACGAGTATGCCCGCAAGCGGGCCAGGATGCTGGCCGGCCTGGGCTACACGGCCCTGGCCGTCGACATGTACGGCGAGGGAAAGCAGGCTCCCCATCCGGACGATGCGGCCGCATTCGCCGCGGAGGTCATGAAGAACGGCAACCTGATGAAGGACCGCTTCATGGCGGCCATGAACCTGCTGAAAGACCAGCCCACGGTGGACCCGGGCCGGATCGGGGCCATCGGTTACTGCTTCGGCGGCGCGGTTGTGCTGAACATGGCTCGCCAGGGAGTTGATCTGGCCGGAGTGGTGAGCTTCCATGGCAGCCTTGCCACAGACCGGCCGGCCGAGCCGGGCGGAATCAAGGCCCGCGTCCTGGTGCTCAATGGTGCGGCAGACCGCTTCGTTCCGCCGGAGCAGGTCGGGGCGTTCGCCGCTGAAATGGCCCGGTCCGGTGCCGAGTTCGGTTTTATTTCCTATGCCGGGGCCAAGCACAGTTTCACCAACCCCGAGGCAGACGCCTTTGCCAAACGCTTCGGTCTCGACGTGGCCTATGACGCCCGTGCCGACCGACGGTCATGGGCGGAAATGAAGCGCTTTTTCCATCTCTGTTTTTCCGGCGGATAACCGGACCTTCGTAACGGCGGCAGGTAGCCGCACACACCGTTGCGCCCCGAGAGAGGCCAGGCATCCCCGGCCTGAACCTCTCCCGGGGCGATCCCTCCGTGTTTCTTCAGAATTTCCCCACTAATGTTTTGGTGTTGACCGTCCTCTGTTCATCGGCCGCGTTCCGAGGGGGCATTTGCCCCAGTAGTGCGTATTTTCGCCCGACTATTGCTAAAGGAACACCCCTTTCCGGTCGATACAATCATAAGGAACCGCATGTGGCCAGCTGCCCGGACGACGACCTGAACGGTGCCGCCGATTTCGCTTCAGGGGTTTTTATGAATGGGTTTCGCGACGATGTAATCCTGCTTGTGGACGACGACCGCGGCCATGCACGCCTCATCGAGAAGCATCTGGCCCGCATGGGGGGCATGCAGCATGTGATCTGGCTCGACAACGGACGCAGGGCCCTCGACTTCATCTTCGAGGAGGGCGAGTTCGAAGGGGTCAAGACCCTGCGGCCCTGTCTCGTGATCGCGGACCTGAACATGCCCGAATTGGGCGGGGTGCACGTCCTGTCCCGGCTCAAGGGAGATGAGCGTACCTCGTCCATTGCCGTAGTGATCCTCACCACCTCCGATAACCCGGCGGAGATCGAAGCCTGTCATGAACTCGGCTGTGACGCCTTTCTCCGGAAGCCGATGGATAGCGACGGCTTCGTCCTGGTGGCCGAGCGGATCGTCTCTCTCATTGGGGACGGCACGATTAGCGCTGGCGAATGAATAGGTCTATATTTTGCATATTTATATATTAATTCAATCGTCAAGCGCTGGGTACGACACGACACGATGAGGTGGGCCAATGGCCGAATCACGTCCGATCCGGATTCTGTACATGGAGGACAACCCCGCTCTCGCCCGGCTGCTCCAGAAGAGCCTGCTGCGCAAGGGGTACCAGGTTGATGTCGTTGCCGATGGCGCGGCCGGGCTTACCGTGCTTGAAGGGACCTCCTACGATCTGATTCTGGCGGACTACGATATGCCCGTCTGCGGCGGCATCGAGGTGATTGCCACCCTTGCGGCCAGGGGTGTCGATATCCCCGTCATCATGGTTACGGGCAACGGAAGCGAGAAGGTGGCAGTGGAAGCCCTCAAGCAGGGGGCGGCGGACTACGTGGTGAAGGACCTGGAGATGGGGTACATCGAACTGCTCCCCATCGTGATCGAGCAGGTCCTGACCCGGCAGGAACTGCTCCGGGAAAAGGAATTGATGGCCGAGATGATCCGCGACCGGGAGGAGCGCTATCGCCGCTTGGTGGAGTTGTCGCCCGACGGCATCGCCATCCACGTGGGGGACCGGATCGCCTTCATCAATGCCGCGGGGGCCCGCCTGCTGGGGGCATCCGATCCGACGGGGGTGATCGGCCGGCGGGTAGCGGACCTGGTGTCCCCCGATTACCTCTGCCTGGTCCGCGACCAGCTCGCGTCGGAATCCACCGGCTCCGATGCCGTGCCCTGGTTCGAGGAACGGCTCACCCTCCCCGGTGGCCGAGCCGTCGACGTTGAACTGGCGGCAGTCCCCTTTTCCCACGAGGGGGAAGAGGCGTTACAGGTTATTATTCGTGATATAACGGAAAAGAAGCTGGCGAAAAGACGACTGGAGTTCCTGGCTCACCACGATCCCCTCACCGGCCTGGCCAACCGGGTGCTGTTTTTCGACCGCCTCGACGTGAGCCTGCGCCAGGCCGAGCGGGACCGGCAGTGTGCCGCGCTCCTCTTCATAGACCTGGACCATTTCAAGGGAGTGAACGATGTCTTCGGCCACGACGCCGGCGACGTGCTCCTGATGGAGGCGGCCAGGCGCATCGAATCATGCCTGCGCAAGGCCGACTCGGTGGCCCGGATGGGGGGGGACGAATTCACCGTCATCCTCACCCGGGTTTCAGGCGAAGCCGACGCGGCCATGGTGGCGGGCAAGATCATCGAAGCACTGGCCGTGCCGGTAGCGCTCGCCGGCGGCGAATGTACCGTCGGGGCCAGTATCGGCATCAGCATGTATCCCCTCGATGCGGCCGATGCGGAAAGCCTGCTCAGAAAGGCCGACGCGGCCATGTACCGGGCCAAGCGCCTCGGGAAAAACCGTTTCGCCTTCGCGATGCACGATCCCTGCGCCGGGGCGGTAGACGCTGCGCCGCAGGCGTGTGCCGGATCCCCGTGCTAGGGAGCTGCCGTCATATGTCCATTGTTCGATTTTTCTGCGCGGCGCTGGCGGCCGTCACCGTGGCGGTCGCCGGCGATGCCCGCGCCTTGGACCTGCTGGGCGAGAAACTCGCCCTGCACGGGTTCGCTTCCCAGGGCTACCTGGACAGCACCGGCAACAATTTCCTGGCCGATACCCGCGACGGGACCTTCCAGCTCAACGAGTTCGGGCTTACGCTCACTTCTCGCCTCACCGACCACCTCCATCTCGGCGCCCAGCTGCTCTCCCGCGACTACGGCGACGTGGGCGACAACGAAATCCGGCTCGACTGGGCCCTGGCCGACTATCGCGTTCACGACCTGATCGGCGTGCGGGTAGGCAAGATCAAGCGTCCCATGGGGCTCTACAACGAGGGGCGCGACTCGGATTTTCTCCGTCCCATGATATTTCTCCCCCAGAGCATTTACGACGAAACCCGTCGCGACATGCTCATCGCCTGCATCGGCGGCGGCCTTTACGGCAACGTGCCCGCCGGCCCGCTGGGCGATTTCGACTACCAGTTTTTCAGAGGCTGGTTCGATTTTCCCGACGATTCCGTCATCGCGCGAGCCACGCGGGCGAACGCCCAGACCTTTGCCACCCGCAAGGGGCTCGGCACCGTGACCGACGTGACCATGGACAACAAGTACGTGGTCGGCGCACAGCTCATCTTCAACACCTCCATCGACGGCCTGCGCGCGGCGGTATCCTGGCAGCGCGGCCGCCACGACCTGACCCTGAACGGCGGAGCGCTCCCGCCGGGAGAGCTGGCCATCCGCGGCAAGTACGTCTACTCCCTGGAATATGTGAACGGCCCCCTCACGCTGGCCAGTGAGTACGCCGAAACAGACCGCGAGCAGCGGCTCTTCGGCCAGCTCACCATGGACGGCCGGACCCAGGAGTGGTACGTGATGGGAACCTGGGCCTTCAATGAACAGGTGAGTCTCTCGCTGCTCTACGATGTGTTTTACAACGACAAGCACGATCACGACGGGAAGGCCTACCTCCGGCAGGGGCGGCCCGACTACCTGGGCTGGCGCAAGGATTTCGGCGCCGGGCTCCGCTTCGACATCAACCCGTCGTGGACCGTCAAGGCCGAATGGCACCAGGTGGACGGTGCTGCCCTGTACCTGGAACTCTACAACAGTCCGCAGGATATGAAGCGGCGCTGGGGCTACGGCGCCGTGAAGGTTTCATACAATTTCTGACACCCAACGGCGGTGGATGCGATGAGGTATTGTCTGGACGTCATCCTTGTGGTCCTGCTGGTTGCCGTCTCCGTTCCGGAGGCGGCGCGAGCGGCCGACTACGTCCTCGTCGTCAACCGCGATAACCCGGTCAAGACCCTGACCGAACAGGAAGCCCGCCTCATGTTCTTGGGAAAGAAAACGGCCTGGCCCGATGGCCGCTCGGTCACCATCGTGCTCCAGGATGGTAAAAAGGCTCACTCCTCATTTGTACAGGGTGTGCTCCACCGTTCGTCCCAGCAGTACGGCATTTACTGGAAGAAGGCGCTGTTCACGGGTACGGCCATTCCGCCGCGCACCCTGAAGGGGGATGCCGACGTGAAGGCGTTCGTGGCCACCACCCCCACTGCCATCGGCTATATCTCCCCCGAAACGGTCGATGCGTCGGTCAGGGTCCTGGAGGTTCGCCAATGAAGCTCCCCCGCAGTATCCGCACCAAGGTGTGGCTCTGTGTTCTCGTGGCCTTCGTGGGTTACCTGATCGCAACCCTTTCCAGTTACTACTCCAATCTACTTTTTTCCCACAACCTCGACCACCTCAAGCGGGTCGAATTTCCCCTGGCCCTCAATGGGAACGATATCCTGAGCCTCTACCGCAAGCAGTTGAAGCTCTACGAGGATGCCTTTGTCACCGGCGAGCGGGATGAAGCGCTCAGGGCCAATGAACTGGGGCGCGAGATCGTGACGAGCCTGGCCCGGGTAGCTGAGCTCACCCGGGAGGACACCGAGCACCGCTATGGCGACGTCGAGGCGCTCAAGTCCCGCTACGAGGCCTATTTCCGGAAGGCGACGGAGCTGTATCCCCGGGTGCTCGGCAGCACCGACACGTTCCTGAGCGGAGAGATCGCCCGTCTCGGGGCGGACGGCCGCTTGATCCTGGTGGACTTCGAGCGGATGTCGCGGGATTACGTCACCTCGGTCGAGCACCAGATCGAGCGCAACCGTGCGCTTGCCCGCGATACCTCGATCTATCTTTTCGTCCTGTTCGGGATGGTGGTACTGCTGGCGGCGCCTGCCATCACCTTTGTGGCCAACCGGCTCCTGATCCGCCCCCTGGAAGAGCTGCGCGGCATGGTTACCTCCTTTGCCGGGGGCAGTCTGGACCTTTCCGGACTCCCTGACTACGATGCCGGAGACGAGATCGGCTCCCTCTGCGCCTCGTTCAGGTCCATGGTGGAGGGGCTCCAGGAGACCACGGTCTCCCGCGACTACGTGGACAATATCATCGAGAGCATGAGCGACTGCCTGATAGTGGTCGACACCCGCGCCGCCATCCGGCGGGTGAATCGCGCCGCCCTGACCATGCTCGGCTACGATGAGGAGCAGTTGCTCGGCATGCCGGTCGGTGTCATCTTCGCCTGGGAACGTGACAAGGAGCGCCTGCGGACCGAGGGGCTCAGGTGCTTTGTGGAGTCCATCGGCTCCAGTCCGGCCGAATTCACCTTCCTGAGCAGCGACGAACGCCGGACCCCGGTACTGCTCTCCGCGTCTCCCATGTTAGGCCGTGACGGCTCGTTCCAGGGATCGGTCTTCGTTGCGGTGGACATCGGGGAGAGGAAGCGGACCGAGCAGGCCCTGCGGGAAAACGAGCAGCACCTGAAGAACATCCTCGATTCCATCCACGCGGGAATCCTTGTCATCGACCCCCAGGATCACCGGATCGTGGATGCCAACACCTTTGCCCTGGACATGATCGGGGCGCCCAAGGGGCTCGTGGTGGACCGGATCTGCCACAATTTCGTCTGTAGCGCCGTTCAGGGCGCCTGTCCCATCACCGACCTGCTCGAAAACATGGACAACTCGGAGCGGCGCCTGCTGCGGTTCGACGGCACGTCCATCCCGATCCTCAAATCGGTGGTGCCGGTCACCTACCAGGGAAGGAAGCTGCTGATCGAGAGCTTCATCGATATCTCCGAGCGCAAGTGGGCCGAAGAAATGCTCCGCTACCTCACCGAGGGGACGGCTTCGGTGACGGGCGAGGAGTTTTTCCGTTCGCTCGTCCGGCGTCTCTCCTCGGCCCTCGGGACCCGGTTCGCCTTTGTCACCCGCCTGCTGGACGGTTCTCCCGCCCGGATGCGCACCCTGGCCTTCTGGACCGGCAACGGCTACTGTCCCACCATGGAGATGCCCCTGAACGGCACCCCCTGCGAACGGGTCATCGCTGACAGCGACATCCTGTTCCATCCCAGCGGCTTGGGACAGCTCTATCCCTCCGCCGAAACCATGAAGCGAATGGGTGTCGAGAGCTTCCTGGGCGTGCCGCTGTTCGATTCCCGCGGCACCGCCATCGGCCACCTGGCGGTTCTGGACGATAAGCCCATGCGCGAGGACGAGGGGCACCGCTCCCTGTTGCGGATATTCGCGGCCCGGGCCGGGGCGGAGCTCGAGCGGATGAGGTGGGACGAGGCCCTGCGCGAAAGCGAGACCCGCTACAAGGATCTCTTCGAAAACGCCAACGACCTGATCCAGAGCGTGTCACCCTCGGGCGAGATCCTCTACGTGAACCGGGCCTGGCGCGAAACGCTCGGCTACAGCGAGGAGGAGGTGAAGGGGCTCACCTTTGATCAGATCATCGATCCGGAGTGCATTGGCCACTGCATGGGCGAGTTCCGCAGGGTCATGGAGGGCCAGAGCCTGGAGGCGGTGGAGGCCCGGTTCATGGCGAAAGATGGCCGCTCCATCCTGGTGGAGGGGAGTGTCAACTGTAACGTGGTGGACGGCAAGCCGCTGGCCTCCCGGGGGATTTTCAGGGATATCACCGAGCGGAAGCACCATGAGGACACGCTCCGGAAATACGCGACAGAGCTTGAGCAGACCAACGAGGAACTGAAGGACTTCGCCTATATCGTCTCCCACGACCTGCGCGCGCCGCTGGTCAGCATCAAGGGGTTCTCCATGGAGCTGGTTACGGCTATGGATGAGCTCAGGGGGGTCATAGCGGAGCTTTCCCCGAACATCGAGATGATGACCCGCGAGCGGCTCCGCCGGCTCTTCGAGCAGGATATCGACGAGGCGGTCGGCTTCATCAACTCCTCGTCCCAGCGCATGGATACCCTCATCACCGCCATTCTCAACCTGTCGCGCCTCGGTCGCAGGGAACTCAAGACGGAACCGGTCGACATGGGCGCTGTCGTGCGTTCGATCCTCGACTCCCTGGCCCATCAGATCGAGACGAACCGTACCGAAGTGGCGATCCGCGACCTTCCGGTCATCACCGCGGACCGGATTGCCATGGAACAGATCATGGGCAACCTGCTGGACAACTCCCTCAAGTACCTGGAGCCCGGGCGGCCGGGCCGTCTGGAGATCTGGGCCGATGTGGGCGGCGAGGAGTGCGTCTTCCATGTGAAGGACAACGGGCGCGGCATCAGGGAGGAAGAAATCCCCCGGGTCTTCGAACTGTTCCGCCGCGCCGGCCGGCAGGATGTCCCCGGCGAGGGGATGGGGCTGGCCTTCGTGAAGACCCTGGTGCGGCGGCTGGGTGGCCGCATCTGGTGCGAGTCCGAACCGGGCGTGGGGAGCACGTTCAGCTTCACCCTGCCGTCTTCCTTTTCTCACAAACTCCCGCTATAGTAGTTCTGCTTTGTTGCACGACTTTTTCCTCCGGGTGAGCCCCCGGTCCCCTTAGGGGCCGCCCGGAGGAAAAGTGATAACGTAACAGCAGACCCCTCAGCGGTTCCTTCCCACGAGGATGTGAGCATAAGGACTCTCATGGAATTACTTGTAAAAATGGGATGGGACGACTGGTTCGCCGCCCATGCCGGGGCGTCTTCCGACGCCGGCCGGCCGGGGCGGGTCGTTGCCGAGCAGCGCGGCGAATACCGGGTGCGCACGGCCGACGGCGAGGTGGCGGCCATCCTCACCGGCCGCGCCATGCGGGAGACGGCCGGCGATCGGCTCGAACGGCCGGTGGTGGGCGACTGGGTGATTGTGGAGCCCGTTGCCGGCGACAGCACCGTCCTGGTGCGGGCCGTTCTGCCCCGCCGCACCATCCTGGCCCGCCGTGAGTCGGGCCGTGGGGCCGAGGTTCAGCCGGTTGCCGCCAACGTCGACATCGTCTTCATCGTAGCCGGCCTGGATGGCGCCCTCAACCTTCGCCGGCTCGAACGGTTCCTGGCCGCGGCCCGCGAGAGCGGCGCCGAACCGGTGGTACTGCTCACCAAGAGCGATCTGGCCGGTGATCCGGCCGCACCGGCGGAGGAGGCCGCAACGGTCGCTCCCGGCATCCGGGTCATGACCGTCAGCTCCCTGGACGGCGCCGGTGTCGACGAAGTCGGAGCCCTTCTCGCCCCCGGTGTGACCGCCTGCTTCATCGGACCGTCCGGCGTGGGCAAGTCGAGCTTGGTCAACCTGCTGGCAGGAGATCCGGTCATGGCCATCGGCGCGGTGCGCGAGCGGGACGCCAAGGGGCGCCACACCACCACCCATCGTCAGCTTATCCTCCTGCCGGGCGGGGGAATCGTCATCGACACACCGGGGATGCGGGAATTCGGCCTCTGGCAGGTGGACGAGGGGATCGACGCGGCGTTCCCCGAGATCGCGGAGCTGGCCGCCGGCTGCCGTTTTCACGACTGTTCCCACCGGCACGAGCCCGGCTGTGCCGTCCGCACCGCCCTGGCCGAGGGCGGGCTGGATCCGGGCCGCTACGGCAGCTATCTCAAGCTTCGGCTGGAAGAAGAAACCATGGCAACCCTGGCCGATGCCGAGGGGCGGCGGGAGCGCAAGAAGGGGGAGCGCCGCATGGCCAAGGGGTTGCGGGCGGTGCTGCGCAAGAAGGGAAAGAAGTAGCCGTCCGGTTCACGCCTCCAGGCCGAAGCGCCGCAGCACCTCGATCGGGGCCCGATCGTAGTGGGAGAATTCCATGGTGTAGGTGCCGCGCCCCTTGGTGGCGCTGCGCAGTTCGGTCATGTAGCCGAACATTTCCGCCAGGGGGACCGACGCCCGGATGGTCTCCGTGTCGCCCTGGCTGCTGATTCCTTCGATCCGTCCCCGCTTCTGCTGAACCGACCCGAGGACCTTGCCGGCATAGTCGGCCGGGATGACGATTTCCAGGTTCATGACCGGCTCCAGGAGCGTGGGCCCCGCGTCCCGGGCCGCCAGCATGAGCCCCCTGCCTGCCGCCGCCCGAACCCCCGCGTCAGTGGTAACGCCCGGCTCCACCGGAATCGCCGCCACCCGTACCTCCAGATCGGTGAGGGGGTAGCCGGTGCGGGCCCCGGCAGAGCAGGCCCGGCCGATGCTGTCGGCCACCGCGTCCCGCAACTCCTTGCCGATGCCCAGTTCCGCGGCGTCCGGCACGTTCACCCGCACCCCGGCCCCTCGCGGCAGGGGCGACAGCTGCAGCAGAACCTCTCCCCCCTGGACTTTTCCCTCATGCTCGGCCCGGAAGATCTCCCGCCGCTCCACCGCCCGGGTGATGGTTTCCCGATAGACCACCTGGGGTCGTCCGGTCTTAACTCCTACGCCGAATTCCCTCTGCAGCCGGTCCACAACCACTTCCAGGTGGAGTTCACCCATGCCGGTGAGAATGGTCTGGCCCGTTTCTTCGTCCTCGTGGACCCGGAAGGTGGGGTCTTCCCACTGGAGCTTCTCCAGGGCCGGCAGGAGCTTGTCCCGGTCGTCGACCCCACGCGCCTCCACCGCCAGCGATACCACCGGCTCCGGCACGGCCAGTCCCTCCAGCACGATCCGGTGGGCCGGGTCGCAGAGGGTGTCGCCGGTCAGCACCTCCTTGAGCCCTGCCGCCGCCACGATGTCGCCGGCGGCCGCCTCCTCGATCTGTTCCCGCTTGTGGGCATGCATCCGGAAGAGCCGGGCGAGCTTCTCGAAGCACCCCCGGGAGCTGTTCCAGACCGCGCCGCCCGCTTTGATGGTGCCCGAATAGACCCGGAGATAGGTGAGCTTGCGTCCATCCTCCGACTGGACCTTGAAGGCCAGGGCGCAGAAGGGGCCGCCGGGGTCGCAGGGGAGTTCGTCAACGGTTTCGCTGCCGGGACGTTTGCCCTTAGCAGGGGGAACGTCAAGGGGCGAGGGGAGAAAGTCGACCACGGCGTCCAGCAATGGCTGGATCCCTTTGTTCCGGAGGGCAGAGCCCAGGAGCACCGGGAAGATGCGGCAGGCCAGGACGCCGAGCCTGAGTGCGCCCCGCAGCCGGGCGGCGGTGATATCCTTGCCTTCCAGGAGATCGGCGAGGATGGCGTCGTCGAAATCGGCGGCCGCCTCGGCAACGGCATCCCGGCCCTCGCGGGCCGCGTCCAGCAGGTCCGCAGGCACGGGACCCCGGCTGACCGTTCGTCCCTGGTCCCCGTCGGCAAAGGTAATCAGCTCCTCGGCAAGGAGGTCGATCACCCCGCGGAAGCCGGTTTCTTCGCCCACGGGGAGTTGGAGAAGCACCGGCCGGGCCTTGAGCTTCTCTTCCATCTGACGCAGGGTGCCCCGCAGGTCGGCGCCGACCCGGTCCATCTTGTTGATGAAGCAGATGCGGGGGACCCCGTAGCGGTCGGCCTGCCGCCAGACCGATTCGCTCTGGGGCTGGACCCCCTCCACGGCGCTGAAGATGGTCACTGCGCCGTCGAGGACCCTGAGGCTCCGTTCCACTTCAATGGTGAAATCGATGTGTCCGGGCGTGTCCACCAGGTTGAGCCGGTGGTTACGCCAGGTGCAAACGGTGGCGGTGGAGGTGATGGTGATTCCCCGTTCCTGCTCCTGGGGCATCCAGTCCATGACCGCCTCGCCGTCGTGGACTTCGCCCATCTTGTGGGTTTCACCGGTGTAGAAGAGGATGCGTTCGGACACCGTGGTCTTGCCGGCGTCGATGTGGGAGATGATGCCGATGGTGCGGACCTGGTCGAGGGGGGGGCGGGCCATGGGACCTCCGGGACGCGAATTGTCCGACAGTATAGCGAAAAGGAGCGGTCTTTGCCAGATGGATGGAGGGTGCGTTGCGCCCCGCCCGTCCATCGCTAGAATTGTAAAACAGCCCGGTATCCCGCCGGGGTGCTGTGTGCCGGTAATTCCGGTCAGTTGGGTCGCAGCCGGCGGCCGTGACCGGAATCCTTCCGCAGAGCACCCGCCCGGGACGCCTGAGGGGAGGTTGATCATGGGAATCGTGAGTCGCGCAGCAGCGTTGTGCGCCATTGTGATCCTCTGGGTCGCGTCGGTTGTCGGCGCGGCCGAGCTTGGTACTGCCCGGCTTTCGCTGGTGGCGGGAGACGTGCAGATACTCACCGAGGACACCAATGAGTGGGTAGCGGCGGCGGTCAATACGCCGCTGGCCGAAGGAGACCGGCTCTGGTCGCCGGACGGGAGCCGGGCGGAGATCCAGGTGCGGGGAGGAGTCCAGGTGCGGGTCGATGCCCGGACCGCCCTCGACATCGTCGACCTGGGCCGGGAATCGTTCCAGCTCAGCCTGGCCGAAGGACGGGCCTATCTCACCAATCGCAAGGGCGGGGTCGACCGCATCCGGGTCGACACCCCCTACGCCTCGACCGGCATTTACGACAACTCCATCGTCATGGTTGACGCCACGAGCGGAGGGACCGCGGTCGTGGCAGTGATCAAGGGCTATGCCGTGGTGGAGACCCGCCAGGGCACGACACGCGTCTCCGCCGGCAGCGAGCTGCGGCTGAGGGCCGACGAGCAGGCGGAGATCGCCCCGATCGGCTCGCCCGACGAGTGGGAAACCTGGAACCGGAAGCGGGACCGGCTGCTGGCCGATGCGGCTGAAAGCCTCCGTTACGTTCCCGACGAACTGGACGACTACGCGGCTGACCTGGACGCCAACGGCCGGTGGCTCTACGCGAGGGAGTACGGCTACGTCTGGTCGCCCCGGGTCTCAGCCGCCGTGGACTGGGCCCCCTATCGGCTGGGGCGGTGGACGTGGGTGCGTGGCTCCTACGTCTGGATCTCCTATGAGCCCTGGGGGTGGGCACCCTACCATTACGGGCGGTGGGTATTCGTGTCCCGGGTCGGCTGGTGCTGGGTGCCTCCCTCCCGTGGCGCCGCCTACTGGGGGCCTGGGTACGTGGGGTGGGTGTACAGCTCGGACACCGTGGCCTGGGTCCCGCTGGCGCCAGGGGAGATTTACTACGGCATCGGCTTTTACGGCCCCTTCAGCGTTGATATCACGAACGTGGCGGTGAATCCGGTAGTGGTCCGCACATACCGCCACATTCACGTCCGCAACGCCGTCACCATCATCGACCGGGACACATTCATCACGGGGAGGAGAGGGCGTTCGATTGCGCGGGAGAACCCGTTCATCTCCGCCAGAGTCGAGGTCGGTCCCCCGGCCATCAGGCCCGCCCGGGAAACCCGGCGCCCCATCGACAAGCGGATAGCACCCGAACGGCAGCCGCCGGAGCGCATCAGGAAGCTGAAACCGGAGGAGGTACGGCGCGACCGCCGCACGGTTCCCGGCGACGCCGGATCGGTCTTCAGCCCCGGCCGCCAGGCCGACGAAATGCGGGTCAAGCGCCGCGAAACGCCGCATCGCCAGGAAGCCGCGCCGGCGCCGTCCGGCAGTCGGCAGGGCGGAAAAGGTGCCGGGCTTCCCTCCGGTCGCGAACGGACACCAGAAGGGAAGGGACGCAACGCTCCCCCGCCCCCGGTACCGCGCGCCGTTCCCGGCAAGGCGCCGTCCCCCCCGCCACGCCCGGATGATGCGGTGCGTCAGCCCCGCGTCCAGCAACGGTCGCCCCAGGTGAAGACGCCCGCCCCCGACACAAGGAAGCAGATGCCGGAGGTAAAGAAGCAGGTGCCGGAGATGAAAAGGCAGGCCCCCGCCCCCGAGGAGCAGACACCGCAGGTAAAGCCGGCGCCCCCCGCCGGTGCCGGCGGCCAGGGGCGGGAAATCTCGAATCGTCCCGCACCCCGCCCGGAACAGGCCCGCGAGCCCGAACTCCAGCGTCCGGCCCGGGAGCGGCGGGACGAGGGACAGGGAAAGGATCGAAAAAAGTACGGCAGAGATGATCGGGAATAGTGCGGTATATTTGGGTGGGTATTTTATGGTTTAAAGTGCAGTATTTTTGTGGTACTCTTTGGCTAAAATTATTTACCAAAGAGGTAGGCAATGCGATTCGATCCGCAACAGCTCAGAATTGACGGCGTGTATGCCCAGCGACAACCCGGGACCTTCATGCTCCGGATAAAGGTGCCGGCGGGCATTCTTTCAGCGGAGCAGGCCGAGGCGGTGGCCGACATCGCCGACCGGTTCGCCGGCGGCCTGCTCCATCTTACCACCAGGGGAAGCATCGAGCTGCACGGCCTCACCGAGGATCACCTTTCATCGGTCTGGCGCGGCCTTGCCGCCGTGGGCCTCACCTCCCGCGGCGCCTGCGGCGGGGCGGTGCGCGGGGTGGTCTGCGGCTCGGTCACCGCCGCGGCCTGGCCCCTGGTCCAGTCACTGGCCCACAAGCTCCATCTGCACTTTACCCGCAATCCCCATTTCGAGGCGCTGCCTAAAAAATTCAAGATCGGCGTTTTTACCGGCGATAACGAGGGGCGGCACCTGATCCAGGACCTGTCGCTCGTGCACCGGGAGAACGAGGCCGATGCACCGCGCTACGATGTCTGGGCAGCCGGCGGCCTCGGCCGGGAACCCTCGCCGGCATTCCTGGTGGAGGAGGCGGTGGCCGAGGATCGGATCATCCCCCTGGTGGAGGCCATTGTCCGGGTCTACAAGGAGCGTGCGCCCAAGGGAAAGCGTCTCAAGCATCTGGTCCGCGACCTGGGCCGCGAGGACTTCCTCGCCTTGGTGGCGGAGCGCCGGGGAGACCAGCCTCTGCCCCTGGCCGACTCCTTCAGCGGCGAGCTGTTCCCGTCCGTCGCCGCCGGCGGCGTCTGCGTGGAGGCACCGGTCTTTGCCGGCGAACTGACAACGGGCGGCCTGCGGTCCTTGGCCGCCGTGGCCCGTGACGTTGCCGGCGGCTTCATGGTGCTCACCGGTGATCAGAACGTGCGCTTCCTCCTGCCCGAATCCGTGCGCCGTCAGGATGCCCTCGACGCCGTGGCCGCCGCCGGATTCGCTGCGGACCGTCCCGAACAGCGGGTAGCCTTCCGCATCTGCCCCGGCAGCCACGAATGCGCCATGGGACTCGCGCCGACCAGGGACGTGGCCCGGGCTGTTATCGGCGCCATGGGTGACGATGCCGCGGCGCTCCGGTGGTCCATATCCGGCTGCCCCAACTCCTGCTCCCAGCCCCAGCTTGCCCGGGTGGGGATCGTCACCGCCAAGAGCGTCAAGGGAGAGGACGGACAACGCCGCCCCCTCTTCGACCTCTATCGCCGCGAGGATGACGGCAGCCTTGGTGTTGTGGTCGGGAGCGGACTCGAACTGGAAGAACTCGTGGCGGCCGTGCGTCTCGAACGCTGACCGGTACCGCGTAGTTATGCCGGAGGGACGGATTGGCATGTAAATTGTAGATTTGCATTACCTAACGAGTTGTATTATACAGAACGAGGTAGTGCGAAAGATCTGCAATGGCCGTAACTCTCCGGAGAAGCTTTTATTTCGCGGAGAGGGCCGCAGTGTCGGTGTAAGCCAATTGACGGGAGGTTGACGTGGAGTTTCTCCATAATGTCACCATAGTGACTATCGTTGAGGTCTTCTTCTGGCTGATCGCCGCCATCATCAGCATCTATTTCAGCATCGGCAACGCCCGCCTCTGGACTAGCATCGCCATCGGCTTCTGCCTCATTTTCTTCAGCCAGGTCTACGCGCTCAACCCCTTTTCCATGTACCACCATCTGGCGGCGATCCACTACGTGATCAGCACCATCGCCATCATTGTGCTGACATTCGGGTTCAGGGAGTACTACCTCTTCACCCGGACCCTTGAAATAACCGGCAGCAAGCGCACCGTTGCCATCCTGACCGTGGGGGCCATCGCACTGTCGGCCCTGCTCATTTACACCAACCCGCCGCCGTCCGATTACGTCCTGCGCCAGATCAGGATGATCGACAACGCCAACTGGGTTTTTCTTTCCATCGTCAACTTCGACATGATTCTGAAGATTTACCGCCAGATCAAGGACTCCCCCATCTCCGGCGGATTCATCGCCTTCGGGGTTGCCTTTGTCTGCCTGTTCCTCTGGAAGGGGTCGGCCCTCTACCTCCAGGTCTACCAGTGGGACCCGGAGTGGGTTGACCTGATCGAATTCCTGGGCGGGGCTTCCAACGCGGCCGACTTTCCGGGCCGGATAGCCTTTTCCATGTCGGTCCACCAGGCCATGAGCCTCGTTTCGGCCATGACGGTGGGAGGATCGTTCATCTACCTGTGGCGGTTGATGCGCTGATGGAACTGCTCGAGGGAATTCTTTCGCGCCGCAGCGTGCGGCAATTCACCGATGAACCGGTGAGCCCCGCAGAGGTGGAGGATATCCTCCGGGCCGGGGCATGGGCACCGTCCGGGCTCAACAATCAGCCGTGGCGGTTCGCCGTGGTCCGCGACCGGGAAAAGCTCCGGTCCCTGGCGGGGCTCACCCGCTACCGCCACATCGTGGAAGGAGCGCCGGTCAGCATTGCGGTGTTCTGCGACCGGGACGCCATGTACCACGAGACCAAGGACCATCAGGCCATCGGAGCCTGCCTC
Source organism: Geobacter sulfurreducens PCA (assembly GCF_000007985.2). Taxonomy (NCBI): domain Bacteria; kingdom Pseudomonadati; phylum Thermodesulfobacteriota; class Desulfuromonadia; order Geobacterales; family Geobacteraceae; genus Geobacter; species Geobacter sulfurreducens. Next base: position 2,783,452 of record NC_002939.5, on the reverse strand, counting down.
CAGAACATGCTGCTCGCGGCCCACGCCCTGGGGCTCGGGGCCGTGTGGCTGGGCGAGATACTGAAGAGCGCCGGTCAGGTGCGCGACCTGCTGGGGCTCCCTCCGAATCTGGAGCTCATGGCGGTGATCGCCGTGGGCCGTCCGTCCGGGGTCCCCCACCACTCGGACCGCAAGCCCCTGTCAGAGCTGATCGTCGCTGAATTCTGACTCCGCAGTACCTGCCGCTTCCTATCCCCCGTCGCTCCCCCCCCCGTGCAATCCGTGCCGTGTCATCTTGTAGCGTAGCGTTCCGCGCGGAATCTTGAGAATCTGGGCCGCCTGCAGCACGTTGTTGCCGGTCATGGCCAGGGCCGCAGCGATGAGCTGCTTTTCGTAGCGGTCGGTGGCCGCTTCGAGCCCCTGGGCCAGATCCGCGCTTACATCCGTGGCCGGCGGGGCAACGCTCCCCTCGGTCTGCTTGATTTCGGGCGGAAGGTGGTTCGGGGTCAGTTCCGGGCCGTCGTGCATGATGCAGATCCGCTCGATGACGTTTTTCATCTCGCGGATGTTGCCGGGCCAGGGGTGCGTTTCCAGCAGCCGCAGGGCCTCGGCCGAGATGATCTGGAAGCTGCGGTTGAAGGTGCGGCCGTAACGGTCCAGGTAGAATTTCGCCAGGACCGGGATATCCTCTTTCCGCTCCCGCAGCGGCGGGATGTGGATGGGGAACACGTTGAGACGATAGTAGAGGTCTTCCCTGAAGTTCCCTTCGCGGATGGCGTCGCGCAGGTTGCGGTTGGTGGCGGCGATCACCCGCACGTCGATGTCGATGTTCCGCGTTCCGCCGACCCGCCTGATCTTCCGGTCTTCCAGCACCCGCAGCAGCTTGGCCTGGATGGAGACATCCATCTCGCCGATCTCGTCCAGAAAGATGGTCCCCTTGTGGGCTTCTTCAAAAAGGCCCGGCTTGCGCTGGCTGGCATCGGTGAACGCCCCCTTCTCGTGGCCGAAGAGTTCGCTTTCCAGCAGCGAAACCGGCATGGAGGCGCAGTTGATGGCGACGAAGGGGGCCTCGCGCCGGTCCGAAAGGTGGTGAATGGTGCGCGCCACCAGTTCCTTGCCGGTGCCCGACTCGCCGGTGATGAGGACCGTGGAGAGGGGAAAGCGGGCCACCTCCTTGACCTGGCGGATGATCTCCTTCAGCCCCTCGCCGGCCCCCACCAGGGGGACATTTTCGAACAGGGTCAGATCCCCCTTGCGGAGATTGCGGACCTCGCGCCGCAGGGTCTGGGTCTGGAGCGCCAGTTTCACGATGACCCGCAGGGCGTCCGCCTTGAAGGGTTTCTTCATGTAGTGGAACGCGCCCAGCTTCAGGGCGTCCACGGCGCTCTCCACCGAGCCGAAGCCGGTTATGATGATGACGAGGAGCTCCGGGTCCAGGAGTTTCAGCTCCTTGAGGACCTCGATGCCGTCCTCGGTGCCCAGGTTCAGGTCCAGCAGGACCAGGTCAACGTCCTCGTCGGCAACGATCTCGCGGGCCTCCGTGCCGGAGGCGGCGCAGAGAACCTGATAGCCGTCGTCGGTGAGGATCCGCTCCACGTTTTCGCGGATGAACGCCTCGTCGTCTATGATGAGAATCTTTTCCATGGTGCGCGATAGGAGGGAGCGTCGAGCCGCGGGTCAGGCGAGCCGGGTTCCGGTCAGTTCGCCGATGAAGGCGACTGCCGGGGGGGAGAGTTCCCGGCCGGTACGGGCGACGAGATAAAAGGTCCGGGCAATGGTCAGCCCCTCCACCGGCAGTTCGACCAGTTCGCCCCGGGCAAGTTCCTTGCGCACCGACAGCTCCGACACGAACGACAGGCCGAGTCCCGCCGCAACGGCCTGCTTGACCGCCTCGTTGCTTCCCAGGCAGGCGCGGACGTGGAGCTTCTCGGCGGGCAGGCCCGCCCCCGCCAGCGCCTCGGCAACGCTCTTGGCCGTGCCCGACCCCAGCTCGCGGAAGACGAAGCCGTGGTTCGCCAGCTCGGCGAGAGGAACGGCTCCGGTGCCCGCCAGAGGATGGTCCGGGGCGGCGATGAGTCGTATCTCGTCCCGGCCGAGGGGGGTGAAGGTGAACCCCTCCTCGTCGAAACGGCTGCCGATGATGCCCACCTCCGCGTCCTCCCGCTCGATCCGGTCCAGGATGTCGCGGCTGTCCCCCTGGAGCAGCGTCACCTGGACGCCGGGGTGCCGGCCCAGGAACGAGGCGAGCATGGCGGGAATCATGTAGTCGGCGGGAATGGTGCTGCCGCCGATGCGCAACTCCGCCTCCTCAAGTCCCCGGAACCGCCGCATGACTTTGCTGATCTCGCGGCTGCCGGCCACCACTTTCCGGGCGTGCTCCAGCAGGATTTTCCCCCCCTCGGTGAGGAGCGCCCCTCGGCTCGTCCGGTCCAGGAGCCGCACGCCCACCTCGCTCTCCAGGGCGGCAATGTGCTGGCTTACGGTGGACTGGGTAAGGAAGGTGGCTTCGGCGCCACGGGAGAAACTGCCGCTCTCGGCGACGGCCAGAAATACTTCGAGCTGCTTGAGGTTCATGGAGCGCTATCGCCTTTCTCAATTGGAGTTATTTTATATATGAAAAATATCAATTTGACCTGTTTCTGTCAATTAGTCGATAATTTGCATAATTTTATCCTATGAATTTATCACGGAGGGATTCTCATGAAAAGGGAAGAAACGGAGTGCCCGGAATCTTCGGTAGCGGAAGCGGTTTCGAGGGGTGACTTCCTCAGGACCATCGGCATGGGGCTCGGCGCGGCCGGCCTTGCCGGACTCATGGGGGGGCAGGCATTTGCGGGTGATCCGGAAGGGAAGGGCAAATACGTCATCGTCATCACCAATGGCGGCAATGACCCGAACCGTGCCGTCTTTGCCCTGCTCATGGCCCAGGTGGTTGCCGACAAGGGTTGGGGCAAGCTCCACGTCTGGATGACCTGGAAGGGGCCGATCTGGCCAACAGCAACAAGGCCGGGCGGATCGAATCCCCCATCTTCAAGAAGTTCGGCAATGCCGAAAGCATCATGAAAAAGCTCAAGGACAAGGGGGCCTGGTTCGGCGTCTGCCCGCCGTGCGCCGAATATGCCGGCGCCGTGGGGGGCGACAAGTTCGATTTCGTGGAAAAGGCTGCCGGCGACTGGCTCATGAAGAACATCCAGGACTCCTGGGTCCTCTGGATGTAGGAAGGTTACAGCTCGTATGAAAACGATCGATTGCAGGAATATGGCGTGCCCGGCTCCGGTGGTGACCACCAAGCGGGCACTGGAGGAGGCAGGCGGAGAGACCGTGCGGGTGCTCGTCGATGCGGGGGCGCCCCGCGAGAACGTGGCCCGCTTCGCCGCCAACCGGGGATTCAGGGTGGCTGTCGAGGAGGCGGACGGCGGCTTTGCCATCACCATCGGCAGCGGGGAGGGCGCCCCTTCGGCCCCGGCGGAGAACCCCGCGCGGCAGGGCCGGACGGTCATGCTCATCACCTCTGACCGCCTGGGCGACGGCCCCGAGGACCTCGGCCGGCTCCTGATGAAGAGCTTCATCATTACGCTGCTCGACCAGGAGAGTCTCCCTGACCGGATGATGTTCCTCAACTCGGGCGTGCTCCTCACCACCGAAGGGTCGGAGGTGCTTCAGGCGCTGGAGCAGCTGGGCAACCGGGGTGTAGAGGTCCTTTCTTGCGGCGTCTGTCTCGACTTTTTCCACTGCAAGGAGAAACTCGCGGCCGGAACGGTAACCAATATGTTCACCACGGCCGAGGCGCTGCTCACGGCCGGTTCCGTCATTCGCCTGTAATGGGTGCTGATTGTGTGATGCCGCGGCGCTGCTGCGGCGGGAGGCAGATATGGTGAGTGTCGGGATCGACATCGGCTCCACCGCCACCAAGGCAGTCGTGTTCGACGGCATGGTTCGCGGCCGGGCAGTGGTACCCACCGGCTGGGAGCCGCGCGAGGCGGGCCTTCGGGCCTTTCGCGAAGCTCTTTCGTCCGCCGGCCTCCGGGAAGAAAGCGTCTCCCGCGTGGTGGGCACCGGTTACGGCCGGGTATCTCTGCCGTTCAGCGACCAGCGGGTCACGGAGATTTCCTGTCACGCGCGCGGGGCCTGGTACCTGAATCCCGACACCCGCGCGGTCATCGATATCGGCGGCCAGGACAGCAAGGTCATCCTGGTAAGCGACGACGGGTCGGTATCCGACTTCATCATGAACGACAAGTGCGCCGCGGGCACCGGCCGTTTTCTCCAGGTCATGGCGGGCATCCTCGACCTCACCCTCGACGAGCTCGGCTCCCTGGCCGCGTCCAGCGAACCGGTGCCGCTCACCAGCATGTGCACGGTCTTCGCCGAATCGGAAATCATCGGCCTCCTCGCCCAGGGAACGCCCAAGGGCGCCATTGCGGCCGGCATCATCGACGCCATCGCCCGCCGGATGGAAGGGCTGGTGGGGCGGCTGGAAGCCCACGAGGGGATTACCTTCACCGGGGGACTCGCCACCAACGGCTCCATCAGCGGCGTCATCGCCCGGCGGCTGGGGCTTTCCCTGCACGTGCCGGAAGACCCCCAGATCGTGGGCGCCCTCGGCGCCGCCCTCATCGGCTGCAATGCGTAGCATGCCGGTCCGGAAAGAGGCCATCCCGTCGCCATGATACATTCAGAAACCTTTGCCGAGATTGCCACCCTCAAGGAGCGCAATCTCATCGCCCTCAAGGAGGCCAGGGAAGCCGGCCGGCACGCGGTGGGCACCTACTGTCTCTTCTCGCCGACGGAATTGATTCTGGCGGCCGGCGCCATTCCCGTGTCGCTCTGCGGCACGAGCCAGAAGCCGATCCCCGCGGCCGAGAAGGTGCTGCCCCGCAACCTCTGTCCGCTCATCAAGTCGAGCTACGGGTTTGCCGTCACGGACACCTGTCCCTATTTTCACTTTGCCGACTTCCTCCTGGCAGAGACCACCTGCGACGGCAAGAAAAAGATGTATGAGCTCCTGGGGGAGCTCAAGCCGATCCATGTGATGCAGCTTCCCCAGATCCAGGACGAGGCTGCCCTGGACTACTGGCTCATGGAGATCGGTCGGCTCAAGACCCGGCTCGAACGGGAGTTCGGGGTGCGGATCACCGACAAGGCCCTGACCGAAGCCATCCGACTCATGAACGAAGAACGCCGGTCCCTCCAGGCCCTCCAGGATGTCTGCAAGGCCATCCCGTCCCCCATCAGCGGCCTCGACCTGCTGACCGTCCTTCACAACCGCGGCTTTTCCGTGGACCGGCGGGCAGCCATCGAGCTGGTGGACCGGTTCGCGGCTGAGTTGCGGCAGATGGCCGCGGCGGGCATTTCCCCCTTCACCGAATCCACCCCGCGGATTCTGCTCACCGGCGTGCCGGTGGGAGTCGGTTCGGAAAAGCTGATCCGGATCATCGAGGAGAGCGGCGCTTCGGTGGTCTGCCTGGAGAGCTGCGGGGCTTACAAGAAGGTGGAGCAGGTGCGGGAGGGCGGCGACCCGCTTCGGGCCATCGCCGAACGGTACCTGAAGGTGCCCTGCTCATGCATGTCGCCAAATACCGGCCGATTGGAGCTGGTGGAGCGCCTGACGCGCGAATTCCGCGTGGACGGAGTCGTGGACCTGACCTGGCTCGGGTGCCATACCTATGCCGTCGAATCATCGGTCCTGAAGAAGCATCTCCAGCAGCGGACCGGTTTGCCGTTCCTCCAGATCGAAACCGACTATTCGGAGTCGGACACGGGCCAGCTCAAGGTCCGGGTCGAGGCATTCCTCGAAATTGTCCACCGTTCAATGAAGAGGACCGCCTAGGGCGGTCCCGGAAAAAAGGAGAATCGAATGAGAAAAGTAGTAGTGCTGGCAGCAATGATGGTGGTGGCCTTCGCGGTAGCGGCGCTGGCGGCCGATTACCGGTACGTGAATCAGGACACATTCAAGCAGTGGGTCGAAGGCGGCAAGTCCATGGTCATCGTGGACATCCAGACCCCCGAATCGTTCCAGAAGCGCCATTTCAAGGGCTCCCTCGAAACCAACGCCTATCCCGTCAAGAGCGACGAGGAAAAGCAGCGGCTCGACAAGACCCTCGAGCGGATCAACGCCTCCGCCGATGAAGTGGTTATCGTTTGCCCCCGGGGCGGCGGCGGTGCCAAGAACACCTATGACTACCTGAAGTCCCGCGGCGTGGATGAGAAGCGGCTCTTCATCCTTGAAAAAGGAATGGAGGGGTGGCCCCATCCCCAGCTCTGCGAATCGGGCAAATGAGTCATTCCCCCTGGTCCGCCGGTGACGTGGCGACGCGTTGCACCGCCTGCGGCATCTGCGTAGCCGAATGCGCCTTCCTGCGGGAGCACGGCACGCCAAAGGCGCTGGCAGCATCCTTTGACCCCCGGCGACTGGACCAGTCCCATCTCCCCTTCGGGTGCAGCCTGTGCGGCCTCTGCCGCGCGGTCTGCCCCGAAGGGGTCGATCCTGCCGCCCTGTTCCTTGCCATGCGGCGCGCCACCGCCGATGCCGGTACGCTGCAACTGTCTCCCTACCGGGGGCTCCTTTCCTACGAGCGGGCCGGGACATCGAGACTTTTCACCTGGTACGGGCTCCCCGACGGGTGCCGTACGATCTTTTTCCCCGGCTGCGCGCTGCCGGGGACCCGCCCCCGGACAACGCTGAAGCTCTTCGACCTGCTGCGCGGCAGCGAACCATCCCTCGGCATGGTTCTCGACTGTTGCACCAAGCCGTCCCACGACCTGGGACGATCCGGGCACTTTACGGCCATGTTCGGCGAAATGAAGGCCTACCTGCTGGCGCAGGGGGTGAAGACCGTCCAGGTGGCCTGTCCCAACTGCCATGAGGTGTTCTCCCGCTATGCCCCGGAGCTGGAGGTGGTCACCGTTTACGAGGTACTGGCGCGGGCGGGCATCAGCTTCAAACAGACCGAGGGCGCTGTGACCGTGCACGATCCCTGCGTCTCGCGCGATAACGCCGGGGTGCACGCGGCCGTGAGAACGCTGCTGGGCGCAGCCGGGCTCAGGGTTCGGGAAATGCCCCACCACGGCGTCCGGACCCTCTGCTGCGGCGAGGGAGGAGCGGTCCGCTGCACCGCGCCCCGCCTGGCCGGGGCATGGACCTCCCTGCGCGCGGCAGAGGCCGGCGGCAGCACGACGATCACCTACTGTGCCGGCTGCGCCTCGTATCTCGGTCCGCACACGCCCACCAGCCACGTGGCGGACCTGCTTTTCGAACCTGAGGCCGCCCTGGCGGGCAGGGTCAAGGTGGCCAGCGGTCCCCGGACCTACCTGAACCGGTTGCTGCTGAAGAGGCGGTTGCGCCGCAGCCTCCCGGTGGCCTCGTCGCGGGAGCGGACCTTCCGCAGCGCTGCCGATGGCGTCGGCAGCGCTGTCGGCGGGAGACGCGCCGCCGTACTCATCCTCCTGATGCTGGCGGCGGCTGTCCTTGTGGTGATGCTTGCCGTTTCCGGTGCGTCAGCCCGCGATTTCGGGCTGATGGAGCCCCAGACCCTGGCGCGCGCCCCCGGAACCTGGGTGGTGCTCGACGGCCGTCCGCGCTCCGACTGGCAGGCGGGTCACATCCCCGGCGCCCGTTCCTTTTCGTGGGAGAACTACACCAGAACGGACGACAAGGGGGTCCCCTACAAGCTCTGGCCGCCCCGCGACCTCGCCCGGGCCCTGGGATCCATGGGGATCGACGAGCGGACTCCCGTGGTGGTGTACGGGGATGCGGACAAGAGCTGGGGAGGGGAGGGCTGGGCCGCCTGGGTCCTGGCCTGGCTCGGGCACAAGGGCCCCGTGCGGATGCTCAACGGCGGCATCCAGGCCTGGACCGCCGCGGGACTTCCCCTCACGCGAGGCCATGAACGGTACAGCGGCGGCACCCTGACGTACCGCTCTGCCGTTCGGCCCGAGGAAGATATTACCACCGCCGAACTGGAGCGTTCGCTCGGCGCGGTCACGATTATCGATACCCGCTCCTTTTTCGAGCGGCTCGCCGGACGTATCCCAGGCTCGGTGCACATCCCCTGGAACAAGTTCTTTACGGGCAAGGAGCGTCGCCCCCTGGCTCCGGCCGAGGTGCGCAGGCTTCTGGCCAGGAACGGGGTCGATGCGGACCGGCCCGTTGTCTATTACTGTGCCGGGGGAATCCGGTCGGCGTACGCCCTGATGGTGCACGAACTGGCCGGCCTGGGCCCTGCCCGCAATTACGAGGGGGGCATGGAGGAGTGGAAAAGGCTGCACCGCTGATCCGCCGCGGCCCCCGGTCCGGCCGAAGCGATCCGTCTGATGTTGTGTCGCCCCCGCGCGGGGTTATGAAATCCGGGCGTTCCTGCCCGAGCCTGTCACCCAAAGGAGGAAGAACCATGAAACAAATTGTGCAGCGTGCGCTGGCATGCGCCGTCCTGGCCCTCGGCATCCTGGCCGGCGGTGCCGGCTGGGCCGCCGGGGATTACCCGGTCGTGACCACGGACCACCTGAAGGCCATGATCGACGAGAAGCGGGATTTCCTGCTGATCGATGCCCGGACCCCCGAAGAGTATGCGGAAGCGCACATCGTCGGAGCGGTCAACGTGCCGGAGAAGACCTTCGACAGCGCTTCGGCGCAACTCCCGGCCGACAAGGCGAAGCTCATCGTTCTCTACTGCAACGGTATCAAGTGCGGCAAAAGCAAGCGGGTGGCCAAAAAGGTGGAACCCCTGGGCTACACCGCCATTGCCGTTTATAACGAAGGGATGCCGGTCTGGGAAGAGCGGGGTCTCCCCATCGTCAAGGGGGCGGGCTACGGCAGGAAGATCGAGACGACCATAGTCCCGGCAGCCGAGCTGGACCGGATGATCCGCTCCGGCAGCCAGGACTATGTCCTGATCGACGTGAGGGATGATATGGAGTTCGAGGAGGGGCACATCCCCACGGCCATCAATATCCCGGCCGAGCAGCTTGCGGCACGGTCCGACCAACTGCCCAAGGAAAAGAAGATCATTGTCTACTGCAATACGGGCAGCCGCAGCTACATGGCCTACAAGAAGCTGATCGGCCTCGCCTATCCCTCAATATTCCAGTCGCTGTTCGTCGAGTGGAAGGAGGCGGGGCTGCCGGTAGCAAGGTAGTGTCCCGATTGGTACGTTCCTGGTGGTAATTATGGTCGGTTCGATCGCTGTGGCGTCACGGCTGCCTCACGTTGCCGGACGCGTGCGTCGCAGCGCCGGCAGCCGCACTGCCTCGCAATTACTTTCATGGAAGATTGGATCGATAGCGGAGAATGTGATCTGTAAAAGGGTCACCAGAGTCGGTGGCCCTTTTCAATTGGCAGGACTTACGACGGGACGTTGGTGAGAGCGTTGTTTTTCGGGTACATGTCTGAAGGGATGTGGTGGAAGGGCACCGGAAGCGGTGGCCCCTTCCTTTTCGCGGTTATTTGAGGGCGTCGGCAATGGAGTGGAGTTCTTCCGGGGTAAGGTTCACGTGAAAGCCCATGCCGCCCACGTTGTTGTCGATGGCGAAGCGGATCATTTCCGCCGTGGTTCCCTTCATGTTCGCCATGGTGCCGTGGCAACCGGCGCAGTTGCCGGTATAGTAGAGCGTAGCTCCGTCAATGGGGCCTGAACGGCGCGCCTCAGTCCGTGATTTTCGCTCTGCCGGTTGGGGGAGCGGGTAGGCGGGGTCGGCTTGAATTGTCCGTTCGCCGGGTGTGGCTATGATGGCCGGGGTGCGTGGTACCGAACCGTCGGCGGTCCGGCCCGTATTGGCGTCCGCGGTGAATGCCGCCAGCACGCCGATGACCAGGGCCGCTGCGGCTGTAATGTGCCCTCTCGTAACGGTCTGAATTCTTTTAGCCATAGTTTCCTCCCTGAATAGGATGCCTGAATCCGTGTCGTGTGTAGATCATGGCCGGTCTCTATCGGTTAGTGGTCACCTCCCTTCCGTCACCGGCCGGCGCGGCCACGGCACAAAAAAAGCCGGGCCGCCGCCCTATCGTGGTGTGATAGTTCGGCAACCCGGCTGTCTTCGTGAGACCCTGTGGGCTTTCCGCCCCATCCTCGCGGATGGTTTAGTAGTATCGCTATCGCCAGCTTACTGCTCTGGTTAATTGATACACTTTTGTATCAGATTAGAAACTCTGTGTCAAAAACAAAAGCGTTCGGAGTGCAAAATAATGACGATTGCACATGTTGTAGCATTTTGGTTCAGCCGTGAAGAGAGCTCCACGCCTGAAAAGACGCCACTTTTTGCTGTTGTCACCGGGACACCTGGATTGAGTTGAGATGCCATTGATCCGATTTCCAGCACCCCTGGATCCCGCTTTCGTGCGGGGTGTTTTCTCCGAGAGGCCCCCGTGCCCTCCCGTCAGGGCAGGGGGTGTCTTCGGGGCGGGAACGTGGCGAATGGGTGACGTAATTTACTGCTTGGTGAGACCCATCACGTAGCCGACCAGGGTGTCGATTTCAATTTCCTGGAAGGCGGCTCCAAAGGCAGGCATGCCGTTGGGGCGTCCCTTGACGATGCTTTCCCGGATTGCCTCGGGGGTTCTGCCGTACTTGAACTGGGCCTGGTCGAGTGCCGGTCCGCTGCGGCTCCCCGCGCCGTTGCCGTCCGTGCCGTGGCAGCTGGCGCACCGCTTGTTGAAGATGGCCCGTCCCATGGCGGTTTGCTGCTGGCCGCTCATCCCCTCGGGCATGGCGGCCGGCGCCCCTGCCTGCGGCGTCCCGGCGGACGGCGCGGGTGCCTGCGGTGCCTCCTTCTTCGAACAGCCGGTTGCGGCAAGGGCGGACATCACTGCCACAAGAACGGCGGCCCGATGCAGGTGGCGGCATTGGGCACTGATAGCTTTTGAAATCATGGCGTACCTCCGTTTGGTAAATTACATCTCATGAAGTATAGTGAGAGCCGGTGGTCTGTCAAGGGGATGGCCGTCAAGGGCCGTTTCACGGCACACTGCCGGGGAAAATCCGGACAGGGCAATGGGTGCGATCCGGAAAAAGAATAGTGTCCCTCGCCAGCGGCTCCATTCGGTCTATACTACTTCCAGGGACTTCACGGAAGGCCGGATAACGATAGGGGGAGGTGTTGCATGCGCCAGTCAATCGCACACACACTAGCGGGTACCGCGGCCAGGAGCACACTTGCCGTCATGATTGCCGTGGTGCTCGGCTTCGGACCGGACGCTGCCCTGGCCAAGCGCGGCGGCCGCGACGACAATCGGACGGAATTCTACGGCATCGTCCAGGAACGGCCGGAACAAGGGCTGCACGGCACCTGGGTGATCGACGGTCGCACCGTTGCCACCGACTCCCGCACGGAATTCGACCAGTCCGAGGGGCGCCTGGATGTCGGCAGCTGCGCCAAGGTCCACATCCGCAACGGCCGGGTGCACGAGATCGACAGTGAGCCCATGGGGCACTGCCGGTGAACCGGTGGCGCGGTTCCGCTCCCGGCGGGGCTCGCCGCCGACCCTGCCGTAAGTTGAGACATAGCGATTATTTTTCCTCAAGAACTCTCTATGTTCATCCGAAAAATGGTATATGGTTGCGTTCTTCACACAGTACAGCCGCCCCGCGAAAATCCTGCTGGGTATCACCGGTCTGCTCCTGGCGATTCTCCTCGTTCTCTTTTTCGGCGTACGCCACATTCTGGTCGACAGTTTCACCGAGGTGGAGTCCCGGGACATGTGCAAGAACGTGGAGCGGGCCACCAGCATCATCGCCGACGAGCTGGACAAGCTCTCGACGATCTGCACCGACTATTCGGGATGGGACGACGCCTACCAGTTTGTCCGGGACCGCAACAGCGACTTCATCGCCTCGAATCTCACCATTGAAATATATCCCAAGCTCCGGCTGAATGCCCTGGTGTATCTCAATTCCAGGGCGGATGTGGTCTACGGCCGGGGGTTCGACAGAGCCTCCGGAAAGTACGAACCGCTTCCCGCCGGCCTGGAGGAGCACCTGAAGCCCGGGGCGAAGCTCGTGTCCCTCACCACCCCGGACCAGCACGTCTCGGGCATCGTGACCCTGCCCGAGGGCCCGTTCCTGGTTGCGGCCCGACCCGTGCTCACGAGCAAGTATGCCGGTCCGGTGCGGGGTGTCCTCGTGCTCGGCCGCCTGCTCGACAAAGAAGAGGTGATGCGGCTCTCGGAGACAATCCACATTCCCCTGGAGATACACACCGCAGACGATGCTACGCTTCCCCCCGATTTCGCGGCGGTCCGGGGCGAACTGGCACAGGGGGCGCCGGTCGTTCTGCGCCGCGCCGACAGCAAAATGATCGCCGGCTATGCCGCCATTCCCGACATCTATGGCAAACCCGCCCTGCTTCTGAGGGTCGACGCGCCCCGCAGCATCTACCAGGAGGGGAAAAAGGCCGTCACCTACTTCCTGACCTGGTTCGCGGTGGTGGGGGTCTGCTTCGCGTTTATCATCAACCTGTTCTGGCGCAGGCTGCTGGAGTCGCTGCAGCAGGGCCGGCGCTCCGAGGAGCGGAACCGGCTGGTGGTGGAGCGGACCAACCAGGCGATCCTGTTGCTGGAGCCGGGGGCGGGGACGATCATCGACGCCAATCCGGCCACCTGCGTCCTGCTCGGCTTCTCGCGAAACGAACTGACCGGGGCTGACATCCACGCGCTCCTGAGCGGTCCCGTCCAGGAAGTAGATAGCGAACTGGAGCGTTGCCTCCGGGAAACGCGGGAGCTGAGCCTGTGTCACCGGGACGGCGCCGAGCTCGTTGTCGAGGCCATGGCCACCCAGGTCCCCCACGGGGACGATCAGGCCCTTTGCCTCATGTTCCACGACATCACCGATCGCCGCCGGTTCCAGGAGGAGCTCCTGCACCAGGCAACCCACGACACCCTCACCGGGCTCCCCAACCGCTCGCTTCTGGAGGACCGCCTCAATCAGGCCGTCGCTGGCGCCCGCCGCCGGGGGCAGATGGTGGCGCTCCTCATGTTCGACCTGGACAACTTCAAGGTGGTCAACGACACCCTGGGTCACACGGCAGGGGACCAGCTCCTGCGCAGCGTGGCGGCCCGCATCCGATCCTTCGTGCGCAACTGCGACACCTTTGCCCGGCTGGGAGGGGATGAATTCGTCATCGTCCTGACCAACCTGACGCGGATGGATGATGCGGTCACCGTGGCCGAGAGCTTCCGCAACCTCCTCGCCATGCCGTTTTTCCTGGGCGGGCGGGAGATATTCATTACCGCCAGCATGGGCATCTCCCTGTTCCCCGACGACGGCGACACCATGGAAGCACTCATCAAGAAGGCCGATACGGCCATGTACCACATCAAGGAAAGCGGCCGGAACAGCTTCCAGTTCTTTGCCGAGGAGATGAACCAGAAGGTCAATGCCCGCCTCACCATTGAAACTGGGCTGCGCCGGGCCCTGGAGAAGGGGGAGATGCTCCTGCACTACCAGCCCCGCCTGGAACCGGGCACCGGCGCCGTGGTCGGCATGGAGGCGCTGGTCCGCTGGAACAGCCCGGACATGGGGTTGATCTCGCCCGCCGACTTCATCCCCATCGCCGAGGATTCGGGGCTCATCGTGGAAATCGGGGACTGGGTCCTGGCTACCGCCTGCTGCCAGGCGCTGGAATGGCACCGGATGGGCCACGATTCCCTCCGGGTGTCGGTCAACATCTCCGCCCGCCAGTTCGTGGGCCACGACTTCGTGGACCGGGTGGTGCGGATCATCGAGCAGAGCGGGCTCTCCCCCCACTTTGTGGAGCTGGAACTGACCGAGACCGCCCTGACCCACAACGTGGACGAAACGGTCAAGATCATGAACCGGCTCCGGGAGCGGGGTATCACCATCAGCATCGACGACTTCGGTACCGGCTACTCGTCGCTCAACTACCTGAAGCGTTTCCCGGTGGATGTCCTCAAGATCGACAAGTCGTTCATCGACGATATGGTGAAGCGGCGGGAAGATGCGGCAATCGTCGCCACCATCATCGGCATAGCCCACCACATGCACATGAAGGTGGTTGCCGAGGGGGTCGAGACCGCCGAGCAGATGAAGCTGCTGATGGAGGGGAACTGCGAGGAAATCCAGGGCTTTTACTTTTCCCGCCCGCTGCCGCCGGAGGAGTTCGAGAGGTATATCGCCGGCCGCACGGTGCCCCTGTTGCCGGCCGCGCCGAGGGAATGAACCGGCCCTCCCCCCTGTCGCGACGATCGGACACAGTGCCGCGCACCCTCACGTGCGCGGCGTTTTTTGTGCGACCATCACCAGGGTGCCGCCCCGCCCCAGGAGCGTTTCCCCGATCACCAGCAGCGTCGCGGCCGGCGCGAAGAGCACCGCCAGCAGGAGGCTGATCAGGGTGAGAGCGCCGTGCTCGCCGCGGCGGCGCCGGCCGGTCAGGGCGGCAAAGAGGATGTTGGGCACCGGCAGCAGCGCGTTGAGGGCGCTCTGGAGCCACCCCATCAGGTCATACTCGAACTCGTGGTGCATGGTTCGGACGACCGCGCATCCGTCGGCGGCCAGGAGCCGCCCCAGGGACCCGTGGTTGAAATGGTAGAGATGTCTCGGCACGTCCAGGTGCAGCCAGTGGCGGCCGAAAAACCCGCATTGAAGCCCGCCGGCATCCGGCACGGCCACCACCAGCACCCCGCCGTGGCCGAGCATGGCGGCGAGCCGCGTCAGGAGCCTCCCGGGGTCCGTCATGTGCTCCAGGCTGTGCCAGAGGGTGATGCAGTCGTAGGGGATGCCGTCGTCGGCGGCATCCACGCTGCCGCGCACGTCGAGCCCCGCCTCCCGGGCCGCGGCCGGGTTCAGCTCGGTCCCCACCGTCCGCCAGCCCCGCTGTCCCGCCTCCAGGAGAAACGTCCCGTCCCCGCACCCCACATCCAGCAAGCGCCTGCCCGCGCCGTCGCCCCCGCAGGCGGCGGTTACCCACCGGATGCGGCGCCGGGCGCACCAGGCAGCGGTCACGCCGTGCCGGCCCCCGTGATAGGCTGCCCCGTAGTAGGGTGCCATGTCGGCGGGGTGCGGCTCCGTGTGTCCCAGGCCGCACCTGCCGCACCTGGTGAGGTGAAACCGTTCGCCGGTCTGGGGATCGGCAACCCCCTCCAGCCAGGGGGCCAGCGGCCCGCCGCAGGCCCGGCACGCGGAAAGGCGGGTCATTGCGCCGCCGCCTGATCGTTGCGGGGGGTGAATCGCCCGGACCTGATCAGGCCCATCCGCGCCAGCCTGAACTCCAGGGCCGTGCCCAGGACCCCGAGGCCGTAGATGACGCTCCGCCGGAAATTGATGGACGAGGCATCCTCGAAGTACTTGGTCGGGCAGCTCAGCTCGCCGATCCGGTAGCCGTGCCAGATGATCTGGGCCAGCATCTGGTTGTCGAAGACGAAGTCGTCGCCGTTGGCGTCCAGGGGGAGCTGCTCCAGCACCTGGCGGGAAAAGGCCCGGTAGCCGGTATGGTACTCGGACAGCTTGTGGCTCAGCAGCAGGTTCTCCACCAGGGTCAGCACCCGGTTGGCCACGTACTTGTAGAGCGGCATGCCCCCCTTCAGGGCGCCGATGCCCAGGATCCGCGAGCCCAGGACCGCGTCGAATTCGCCGTAGGCGATCATGGCGGCCATGGCGGTGATCAGCTTCGGGGTGTACTGGTAATCCGGGTGGACCATGATCACGATGTCCGCGCCCAGGTCCAGGGCGGCCCGGTAACAGGTCTTCTGGTTGGCGCCGTAACCCTTGTTCCGGTCGTGAACGATGGTTTTGATCCCGAGCCGCTCGGCCACCTGGGCGGTCCGGTCGCGGCTGGCGTCGTCCACCAGCAGCACGTGGTCAACGTGCTCGAAGGGAATCTCGGCGTAGGTCATTTCCAGCGTCTTCTCGGCGTTGTAGGCCGGAAGCACGACAACTATCCTGCGTGAATTGAGCATGTAGGCACCGGGTCGGGGCCGCCGGCGGCGAAATGGCCGGTCGTGCCGCTTCCGCGCCGGCAGCGGCCGGAGACGGAAGGTTGGGGTGTCGGGGAATGCGGTGTTCCGGTCAGGGCGCAGGGGCAGCCCCCGCCGTGCCGCGGAGCTTCGCGAGCCGCGCCTGCACCTCGGGCACGTACTCGCCGTACTCCACCGGCACGTAACGCAGGAAGAGCTCGTACTGCTCCGCGGCCCGGGCCGGCTCTCCCTGCATTTCATAGATGCGGCCCAGGTTGTAGCGGGCCATGACATTGGCGGGATTGGCCTCGACCGCCGCCAGATAGCGGGCCTTGGCGCCGGCCAGGTCCCCCTGCCGCGCCGCCAGGGTCCCCAACTGGGCCAGGGCCCCGGAGTGGCGCGGGTCGATCCCGACGGCGCGCTCCCATGCCGCGCGGGCGCCCGCCGTGTCCCCCCGCTCGATCAGGGCCGAGCCCAGATTGAAATACCCCTCGGCGGAGCGGGGGTCGGTCTCGACCACGCTGGCGAACAGGCTGACGTCGTCGCGCCAGTCGCGGTTCCGCTCAACGGCCACCAGGGCCAGGAGCAGCGTGATGCTCCCCACCACCCCCCAGCCCACCCGCGCCCCCCACCGGTCGAACAGCGGCCCCCCCAGCACGGCCCCCGCAACCAGGCAGAACCCGGCGGCGGGCAGATACATGAACCGTTCGGCCATGGGGTAGCTGGGGATGGGCACGATGTTGGCGACCGGCAGGAAGTTGACCCCCAGCCAGAGCAGGCCGAAGCGGGCGGCCGGGCCGCCCCGGCGCAGGAGCAGCCACAGGCCGGCCGCGATGACGAGCCATGCCGGCACGAGCCAGGGGGCCGACGCCCAGCCCGGCGGCACCTCATGAAAGATGGTGAGCCCGGCCGGGAAAAGGAACAGGGCCAGGTAGCGCGGAATGACATAGAGATTGCGGACCAGGCGCTGGGGAAGCTCCGCCGCGGCCATGCCGGTGCCGAGTACCCCTTCCAGGGCCGCAGACCGCATCAGAAGGTAGATGGCAATGGCGGCAATATAGGGGAGCAGCGACAGCCACGGCCGGAAAAGGTCGCTTTCCCTGTCGCCGGTACCGTGAAATGGCCGGATCGCGTAGAGGAAGACGGGGACGATCACCATGAGGGCCGTTTCCTTGCTCATGAGTCCCAGGAACAGCAGCAGCGCGCCGGCCGGGTGCCACGGCCAGCCGCCGGTGTCCCGTCCCCGCAAAAACGCCAGGAAGCAGGACAGGGCAAAAAAGAGGGCGATGAGGTTGTTGCGCGCCGAGATGAAAGCAACCGTCTCCACGTTGATCGGGTGCACCGCGAAGAGCAGCGCGGCCGTCAGCGCGGCCGGTCCGGCACTGAACAGGCGCCTCCCCAGCTGGTAGACGAGCAGGACGTTCAGCGCGTGGAGCACCATGTTAACCGCGTGGAATCCCGCCGGATTCATGCCGAACAGCCGGAAGTCCAGCAGGTAGGATGCCCGGTTGAGGGGCCGGTAGTAGGGTTTCACGATATCGGGCGACAGGAGGATGTCGCGCAGGCTGGTGAAACTGCGGGTGGCCGGGTTTTCCACGATGATGTAGCCGTCGTCCCAGACAAAACCGTTGGCCAGGGTAACGAGATAGACCCCCAGGGCGACCGCCGCCAGGATGAGGGGCGGAAGCAGGGGGTGGGTGCCCGCGGCAGGGGAGCGGGAAGTGTCCATGGTGGTGTGACCTCGTGTGTGCTGAGCTGGGCAGTTGTTCACGGCTTTCAAGTTGAGTGCCATTTCGGTGACGGCCCGGAAAGGAGGTTTGTAGAATTTGTTTCAGTTAATTTGTCGCCGGCTGGCATGGATATTGTTTGTTAATCACGGGGCTCTGCACGGCGCAACTGGTTGTTAGCTGATTATCATCATTTGGGGTGTGACACACATAACTGTATTGTTATAAATTGCATATATTGTATTTAAAATGTAATGTTGTTTCGAGTCCCGCTTTGTCCATGCGCAAAATCAGCCTGAAAGCAAAAATCGTCACGATTGTGCTGCTGGTCTTTTTCGGCGTTGCACCGGCCACCTCCTATTTCGTCATCGGTTACTTCAAGGACCGGTTACAGGAGTCGATCCAGAACCAGCAGGTCATTCTGGTGAGCCGGACCGCGTCGGAGCTGGATTTCAAGATATCCTCCGCCCAGAGGATGCTTGTATCCGTGGCCCTGAG
This sequence comes from Geobacter sulfurreducens PCA, assembly GCF_000007985.2. Taxonomy (NCBI): domain Bacteria; kingdom Pseudomonadati; phylum Thermodesulfobacteriota; class Desulfuromonadia; order Geobacterales; family Geobacteraceae; genus Geobacter; species Geobacter sulfurreducens. The sequence continues at coordinate 2,765,347 of NC_002939.5, read as the reverse complement.
CATCCCCGAACAGGTCGTCCGCGACCCGCGGGCAGCGGAGCGTTTCCTCTACGAACGCTCGTTCCTCAGCATGTATTTCGACAGCGGCACCTTCCTGCTGAACCCCGGGGGCCAGTTGATCGCCGAGACCGCCTGGAAGCCGAGCCGCGTCGGCCGTGACTATTCGTTCAGGGAATACGTCAAGGATACCCTCGCCACCGGCAAGCCGGTCATTTCCGCTCCCTATGTCCCCCGGACCCTGCACCATCCCGTTGTAATGTTCACCGCGCCGGTGTTCGGCTCCGGGGGCAAGCTGATCGCCATCCTGGCCGGCAGCACCGATCTCTATAAGGATAACCTCCTGGGCGATCTCTCCACCGCCCGGATCGGCTCGCTGGGATACTTCAGCCTCTACGACCACGAAGGGGTGGTTATCATGCATCCGGTGCGTGAGCGGATTTTCAGCCCCGCGGACAAGCAGGCCGAGGGTATGACGGCGCGCATCGCCCAGGCGAGACGCGGCGCCAATGTCCAGGGCGAGCTCGGACAGCGGGACGGCAGCCGGACCCTCTCAACCATGAAGAAGCTGGGCAGCATCGACTGGATCCTGGCCGCTTCATATCCGGTGGAAGAGGCCTACGCGCCCGTGCAGCGCCTGGTCCGGCTCTCCTGGTGGATCATGGGCTGCGGCGGCGTCTTTGCCGCCCTGCTCATGTGGATGACCATGAGCCATCTCATCTCGCCGCTGCTCTCCCTCACCCGCCAGATCAGGCAGCTGGGGGCGTCAAACGGCGACCTGCCCATGGTCCGGATCGACTCCAACGACGAAATCCGCGAAACCGCCGAGGCGATCAACGGCCTGCTGGAGCGGCTGCGGCTCAAGGAGATCGAAAAGGAGACGATCCAGAAGGACGCCATGCAGACCTGGCACCTGGCGTCCCTGGGCGAAGTCGCGGCCGGCGTGGCCCACGAGATCAACAACCCCATCAACGGCATCATCAACTGTGCCCAGATCCTGGCGGCGGAGCCGTGCCTCAGCGAGCCGGAACGGGGGGTTGCGAGCAGGATCATCAAGGAGGGGGAGCGGGTGGCGGTCATCGTCCGGAGCCTGCTCTCCTTTGCCCGCTACGAGGGGAGGGAGCGGGTCCCCGCCTATGTGCCCGACATCCTCAACGACACCCTCGAACTGACCAGGGTCCAGCTGAAGCGTGACGGGGTCCAGCTCCACGTGGATCTGCCGTCGGACCTGCCGGCGCTGCTGGTGCACCCGCACCAGATCGAGCAGGTGTTCCTCAACCTCATCAGCAACGCGCGCTACGCCCTGGACAAGAAGTTCTCCGCCGGCGCGGGAGGGGGCAAGCGCCTGGATATCAAGGGAGAAAAGATTATCGGAGATGACGGCGTCTTTGTCCGGATCGAGTTCAGGGACAACGGCACCGGCATCCCGCGCGATGTGATCGGGAGGGTCATCGACCCCTTCTTCACGACCAAGCCTGCCGCTGAAGGCACGGGCCTGGGGCTGAGCATCAGTCACGGCCTGATCTCGGACCATGGAGGGCGACTGAAGGTTGAAAGCGTCGAGGGAGAGTTCACCCGTGTAATGATTGATTTGCCCGTAATGACCTGGGAGGACGAGTATGGCCAGAAGGGTTCTGATAGTAGAGGATGAGGACACGCTGCGGTTCACGTTCGAGCACTTCCTCGCGGCCGAGGGCTATGCCGTCGATACGGCGGCCGATTTCGCGGAGGCGATCGGCAAGGTCGAATCCGCCGACTATGACCTTGTTTTCACCGACATCATCCTGGGCAACGATAACGGCATCGATGTCCTGCGCGAAGTCAAGGAGCGCCAGCCCTCCATCCCCGTAGTGATGATCACCGGCTATCCCAACGTGGAGACGGCGTCCGACGCCGTCCGGCTCGGGGCCTTCGACTATCTCCCCAAGCCGGTCAAGCGCGACGCCCTGCTGCGGGTGGCTCGCATGGCCCTCGAACACAAGGACCTCATGGAGGAGCGGGAGAAATACCGGACCAACCTGGAGGCCATCTTCCAGAGCGTGGACGATGCCATCCTCACCGTGGATCTGGACATGAACGTGGTGGCCTACAACGAGTCCGGGAAATACTTCTTCAGCCTCGCCGCCGAATCCATCGGCAGGCGCTACGTGCCGGGAGAGGGGAACGGCGCGTTCCTCCACGCGCTCACGGAAACCCTCAAGACCAAGCGGCCGGTGGAGACCCAGCGGACCGAATGCGTGGTCGGGGGGAGCGAAAAGCGCGTGGTGAGCCTCAAGACCTCCCCCCTGGTGGACCGGACCGGCACCTTCTCCGGGGCCGTCATGGTGGTGCGCGACGAAACGCGCCTGGATGATCTGGAAAAGAGTTTCGAGGGGCGGGAGACGTTCCACAACCTGGTGGGAAGCAGCCCCCGCATGAAGGAGATTTACGCCTTTGTCGAGTCCCTGGCCGATGTCCCCACTACCGTGCTGGTGACCGGCGAGAGCGGCACCGGCAAGGAGCTCGTGGCGGCGGCCCTGCACTACAAGGGGGGGCGGAGCACCAAGCCCTTCGTCAAGGTCAACTGTTCCGCCCTGGCGGAACCGCTGCTGGAGAGCGAGCTGTTCGGCCACGTGAAAGGGGCCTTCACCGGCGCCATCAAGGACAAGATGGGCCGTTTCCAGAAAGCGGACGGCGGCACGATCTTCCTGGACGAGATCGGCGACATCTCGCCGGGGATGCAGGTGCGGCTGCTGCGGGTCCTGCAGGAGAGGGAATTCGAGCGGGTGGGCGACTCCACCCCCATCAAGGTGGATGTACGGGTCATTGCCGCCACCAACGTCGACCTGGCGGAAAAGGTGCGGATCGGCCAGTTCCGGGAAGACCTCTTCTACCGCCTGAAGGTCGTCCGGATCCACATCCCGCCGCTGCGGGAACGGCGCGAGGATATCCCCATGCTCGTGGAACACTTCCTGGCCAAATTCCGCGGCAAGTTCAAAAAGGACGTCAGCGCGGTTTCCGACGAGGTCATGAAGGTGTTCATGTCCTATCCCTGGCCGGGCAATGTCCGCGAACTGGAACACGTGCTCGAACACTCGTGCATCGTCTGCACTTCCGGCCTGATCACCCTGGAACACCTTCCCTCGGATTTCATGGAACACCATGAGATCCACGGCAACGAACCGGCCACCGAGCGGGAGACCACCCTGCAGGCGATCCGGAAAGCCCTGGAAAAATCCGGCGGCAACAAGGCCAAGGCGGCGCGCCTGCTCGGCATCAGCCGTATCACCTTGTACCGAAAACTCAATGAATTAAAGATTGTTCACGACGAGTAGCCGATTAGGGTGTATCATGTAACACATTTGTTCCTTAACATCTGTGTTACATGATACACTTTTTCAATGAACGGCCGGTCGGAAACGATAAGTGAAATAGCGATAAACGGAATTTAATTTGCGGACAGGAAGACACTAACATGCCGAGATTTATACATTCAAATTCTGATATGTAAGTTTGACACCCCGCATAGTTCACCGTTGCAACGCCCCCGGCAAGACCCTGAAAAGTGTAACATCCCCTAACGAACCCCCCATCATATTCCCCCCACCACCACACCGGGTGTACCCCCCCGGGAACCCCGTTGTTCCCCCCACGGGAAGGCTGTCGGCGCAGGCCGGCCGATTTGCGCCGCAGAAAGGCGAGGGTAGCCCCGCGCGCGGCTCCCGTCGATCCTCTTGCCAAGGCGTGGCGGGCATCCCGATGCACCGGCCGTCCCCCTTGTTCCGCCGTCCCCGCGCCCGCAGCGGCCCTCGATCCAGCCCGGCGGGCCGCTCCCGCGTTCTCTCGCTCCATGCGTAAGTGTCACGCGCCGGTTTCGTGCCTGACGCACCCCTTCCGGTGACTTCACCGATACCTTCGGCCACCCGGGCGGCTCGGCAGAAAGCCAGTCAGGACAGGTGGTTGTGCCACATGGTCCGATCCGGTAGTGGTTTTACGGCCAAATAGCAGTGCGTTTTCGCCAAATGGCCGCGATTTGCCCGGTTGCTTTCAACAAAAAATCTTAATTATTTTAAAAAGCGAACAATTACCGTTAGATACAAATTTGTTACCACTGTTAAAAAATGCTTAGGCATGCGCTGTGCTAAATCACGAGAAAACAAACACATTTTGCTGGCAGTCGCTAGAGGCGAAACTTGATTAACCACCTGTGCAAACATATTGAAACCCGAATGAGACAAATCGGCAACCGGCGTGTAGCACCGCTGGCCATCCTCGCCGCCGTTCTCATGGGTGGACCCACCAATGCGAGCACGGGTGAATTCAAGGTTGCGTATCTGTATAACCTCTCGGACTTCACGGGCACGATTCCGTACAGCCTGGCCAAGATCGCCCTTGATGCGACGGCACGCGAGACCTATGTGATCTCGGGCGAGACGGTCAAGGTATTCAACAACAGCGGCATGGAAGTCTACCGGTTCACCAACACCATGGAGTCCGGGATCGTGTACGACGCCGCCATCGACGAGCAGGGTCGGATCCTGGTCCTGGCCTACAACAACGGCACGCCCAGCCTGCTCCTCTGCAACTACCGGGCGGAACCCATCAAGCCCATCGAGTTCAAGGGGCTGCCCGAGAAACTGGCCGCGTTCAAGCCGAACCGGCTCATGCTGAGGGACGGCAAGATCTGCCTGGTGAGCCTGGGTTCCATGATGGTCGTGATGCTCGATCCGGAAGGGAACTACGTCAAGCATATCGATCTGGCCGAAGCATCGAGCGTAACCGAGGAAGACCGCCTCAACACGGGCATCGGCGCAGTGGCCTTCGATTCGGACGGCAGCGTGCTCTTTACCTCGCCGGTCACCGGTAAGGTGTTCAGGATCTCGGCGAACGGCACGGTTGAATCCTTCGGCAAGCGGGGCAGCGCGCCGGGCAAGTTCGGAGTCCCCACGGGGATCGCGGTTGACGGCCTGGGCAACTACTACATCTCCGACAAGCTCAGATGCGCGATCCTGGTGTTCGACCGGCAGTTCAAGTTCATCTACGAGTTCGGCGGTCGCGGTGACGCCCCCGGCAGTCTGGTGGGCCCCGACGACCTGGCAATCGATGCCGAGGGGAAGCTTTACGTGGGTCAGCTCGGCAATCGCGGAGTAAGCGTATTCAAGGTAACGCACGACTGATCGCGAGTCGTAACTCAGGCCGGCATCCCGCCTTGGAGGGGAGGTGGAGGGACCACAAAACGCTGGGGATGCACTGAAGACCATTTTGTATTGCATTGCAGGCACAACACTCACGAGCCGAAAGGCGAAACCAAATTTCCTCCGAAAAGAGTAAACCCATCGCAAGGTGGGGACACAAAGCCGACGGGTGCCGCTGGAGCGGGACGGCCGGGTTGCCGGAGAAACCAACCAAAATGGAGGAAATGATGAAAAAGGGGATGAAAGTAAGTCTTTCCGTGGCAGCAGCAGCACTTCTCATGAGCGCCCCCGCGGCGTTCGCTTTCCACTCCGGCGGCGTTGCCGAGTGCGAAGGGTGCCACACGATGCACAACTCGCTGGGCGGCGCAGTCATGAACAGCGCCACTGCCCAGTTCACCACCGGCCCCATGCTGCTCCAGGGCGCCACCCAGAGCTCGTCCTGTCTGAACTGCCACCAGCACGCCGGTGACACCGGTCCTTCCAGCTACCACATCTCCACCGCTGAAGCTGATATGCCTGCCGGTACCGCTCCGCTCCAGATGACCCCGGGCGGCGACTTCGGCTGGGTGAAGAAGACCTACACCTGGAACGTTCGTGGTCTCAACACGAGCGAAGGCGAGCGCAAAGGCCACAACATCGTTGCCGGCGACTACAACTATGTTGCCGACACCACCCTGACCACGGCCCCGGGCGGTACCTATCCGGCCAACCAGCTTCACTGCTCCAGCTGCCACGATCCCCACGGGAAGTATCGTCGTTTTGTTGACGGCAGCATCGCCACCACCGGTCTCCCCATCAAGAACAGCGGTTCCTACCAGAACAGCAACGATCCCACCGCGTGGGGCGCCGTTGGTGCATACCGCATCCTGGGCGGCACCGGCTACCAGCCCAAGTCCCTGAGCGGTTCCTATGCCTTCGCCAACCAGGTACCGGCCGCCGTTGCTCCGTCCACCTACAACCGGACGGAAGCTACGACTCAGACCCGCGTTGCCTACGGCCAGGGCATGTCCGAGTGGTGCGCCAACTGCCACACCGACATCCACAACAGCGCGTACCCGACCAACCTGCGTCACCCGGCCGGCAACGGCGCCAAGTTCGGTGCTACCATCGCCGGTCTGTACAACTCCTACAAGAAGTCCGGCGACCTGACCGGTACCCAGGCTTCCGCCTACCTGTCCCTTGCTCCGTTCGAGGAAGGCACTGCCGACTACACCGTGCTCAAGGGTCACGCCAAGATCGACGACACCGCGCTGACCGGCGCCGACGCCACCAGCAACGTGAACTGCCTCTCCTGCCACCGCGCTCACGCTTCGGGCTTCGACAGCATGACCCGCTTCAACCTGGCATACGAGTTCACGACCATCGCCGATGCTTCCGGCAACTCGATCTATGGTACGGACCCCAATACCTCGTCCCTCCAGGGCCGTTCGGTCAACGAGATGACCGCTGCCTACTATGGCCGTACTGCTGACAAGTTTGCTCCTTACCAGCGCGCTCTCTGCAACAAGTGCCACGCCAAGGACTAATCTTGCCACAATCTGATGTTGTGTGATTCCGCCGGGGTCCGCCTGAAAGGGGGCCCCGGCACCTCCTTACCGCCAACCGGAGTCCGACACAGATCGCCAGGAGGTATTTTATGAAACGCTTCAAGACTCTTCCCGTCACAGCAGCGGCGCTCCTGGTTCTCGGCGCAACCGGCACGGGATGGGCTTTCCACTCAGGTGGCGTGGCAGAGTGCGAGGGATGCCACACCATGCACAACTCCCTGGGCGGCCAGCAGATGAACAACGCTACTGCCCAGTTCACCACCGGCCCTTATCTGCTCCAGGGGACGGACCAGAGCTCGTCGTGCCTCAACTGTCACCAGCATGCCGGTGACACGGGGCCCAGCAGCTACCACATCAGTACCGCAGAAGCCGACATGCCCGCCGGCTCTCCGCCGCTCCAGCTCACGCCGGGCGGCGATTTCGGCTGGCTCAAGAAGACCTACAGCTGGGTGCCGCGCGCCGGTGCCGCCACGGAGTGGAGCCACGGCGAGCGCAAGGGCCACAACATCGTGGCCGCCGATTACAACTACGTGGCCGACAGCACCATCACCGCGGCCCCGGGGAGCATGAACACCCCCTTCCCGGCCAACCAGTTCAGCTGCATCAGCTGCCATGACCCCCACGGCACCTACCGGATCACCTCACTGGGCGTCCAGGCCAAGACCGGCAAGCCGATCAGGAGCTCCGGCTCCTACGGCGCTGTTCCCGATGCCACCACTGCCGTCGGCGTTTATCGCCTCCTGGGCGGTGCCGGGTACAAGCCCAAGTCCCTGAGCGGCGGCGATGCCTTCATGTTCGCGGCCCCCTACGCCGTGGCCCCCAACAGCTACAACCGCTCGGAAGCCACCAGCGACACGCGGGTCGCCTACGGCCGGAGCATGTCCCTCTGGTGCGCCAACTGCCACGGGCAGATGCACACCACCTTCGGCACCCTGGTTCACCCGGCCGATCAGAACCTTGGCCCCTTCGTGGCCCAGATCTACAACTCGTACAAGAAGTCGGGCAACCTGACGGGCGCCGTGGATACGGCGTTCACCTCGCTGGTGCCGTTCCAGAGCGACAACACCCACGACCTGAACGCGCTCAAGGCCCAGACCACGTCAACTGCCGGCCCCATCTCCACGGACCGGGTCATGTGCCTCTCCTGCCACCGCGCCCACGCATCCGGCTTTGACAGCATGATGCGGTACGGCCTCGGCAACGAGTTCATGACCGTGGCCGATGCGTCAGGCAACCCCGTGTGGCCCGACCCGGTCACCAACGCAGCCCAGGCCCAGGGACGGACCGTTGCCGAAACGCAGCAGGCGTACTATGGAAGACCCCCCACCAACTTCGCCCCGTATCAACGGGTCCTGTGCAACAAGTGTCATGCCAAAGACTGATTCATATGTCATGTAGTTCTGGTCACGGCCGGCCTCCGGCCGGTCGTGGCCGCCTTTTTTCCAGCAATCGATCCACTATCCGGTGAAACACCCCTCGGTTTCCGGCGCCTGTCCGGTCGAGGGGTTTGAGCGTGCCATGCCGATCCTCATTACCGCTCTCATCTATCTGATCTTTTTCCTCTCGGGAGCCACCGCCCTGGTCTATGAGGTCGTCTGGGTCAGAAAGCTCAGCCTCGTGTTCGGCGGCTCGCACCTGGCGGTGACCACGGTGCTGGCCGTGGTCATGGGGGGGCTTGCCCTGGGTAGCTGGCTCTTCGGCCGGCGCGTGCGCACCACCCGGAACCTGCTGCGCCTCTACGGTGCCCTTGAGATCGGCATCGCCTTTTTCGCCCTGCTCTTCATCGCCCTGCTCAACCTCTATTCCCTGATGCCCGCCTACTCCTTCGAGTCGCTGACCGAGCATTCGCACCAGCTGCCCCGCGTGGCCTTGCTCACCCTGCGGATCGTGCTCGCCGCCATCGCGCTCATCGTCCCCACGACCCTGCTGGGGGGGACCCTGCCGGTGCTGGCCGCGTTCATGGTCCGGGGCCGGCGCGCGGTGGGGCGGGGGGTGGCCTACCTCTACGCCCTGAACACCTTCGGCGCGGTGGCCGGCTGTTTTGGGGCCGGATTCTACCTGTTGGGGCGGTTCGGGGTATCGAACACCATGGCCGGCGCGATCACCGTCAACGTGCTGCTGGGCATCGCCTGCTTCGCGCTCCAGGGCCCGGCGGCCCGGTACCTGGAGGCCGGCGAGGATGAGGCCCCGGCGCCCCTGTCCGCTGTTACGCTGCCCGAGGAGAAGGCCCGCATCGGGCTCGTGGTCTGGGGGATCGGGGTCAGCGGCTTCTGCGCCCTGGGGTACGAGGTGCTCTGGACCCGGGTCCTGGGGATCGTGATCGGCACGAATGTGTACGGCTTCACTTTGATGCTGGCGGCCTTCCTGACCGGCATTGCCGCGGGCAGCGGGGCTTATGGCCTGTGGGCCCGCCGCCTCCGGCCGCCCGAGGAGGGGGGCTGTCCCGTGTCCAAGCTGATCGGCGGGTTCGGCGTGGTGCAGATCGTGATCGGCCTCAGCGCGCTGCTGGTGACCATTCTCATCCGCGATCTTCCCACCAGGGTGTTCTTCCTCCAGGACCTCTTCCTGTCGCAAAGCACCGACCTGTTCCGCGCGCGTCAGTTCGCCAATTTCGCCCTGGTCTTTTCCTACCTGTTCATCCCGGCCTTTTTCATGGGGGTGGCCTTTCCCCTGGCCGGCACCCTTGACGCCTGCCGGCGGCGCAAGGTGGGGCATGCCGTGGGCGAGGTGCTGACCTGCAACACGATCGGCGCCATTCTCGGCACCGTGGTGAGCGGTTTCGTGTTGATCCAGGTCTTCGGCATCGAGCGCTCCCTCTACCTGCTGGCCACGGTAAACGCCGGTTTCGGCCTGTTGATCCTGGCGCGCCTGCTGCGTGGCACCCCCCGCAGGCTGGCCACGGCGGGCACCGTGCTGGCTGTGGTCGGCGTCATGGCCGTTGCCGGCACCATGCCCCGGATCTGGGACGCCAAGTACTTTGCCATCTACCGCACCAACCAGCCGGAGGTGTTCAGGACCCCGGACCTGATTGCCGAGGCCAAGCGGCACACCGATGTCCTCTATTACGCCGAGGGAATCCAGTCCATCGTCAGCTCCATCAGGATCAGGGGGGGCTACCAGGCGTTCCTGCGCAACGGCCGGATCGAGGCGTCCGACCACAATGAGAGCCTTCAGAACCAGTACGCCCTGGGTCACCTGCCCATGCTTCTGCACCGCAACCCGCGCAAGGTGCTGGTGATCGGCGCGGGCAGCGGGATTACCCTTGGCGCTGTTTCGCTCCACCCGAGCGTGTCCGAGATGACGCTGGCCGAGGTGGAGCCGAAGGTGCTGGGGGTGACGCGCTCCTTTGCCGCCTACAACCACGGCGTGCTCGGAGACCGCCGGCTGCGGGTGGCGTTCAGCGACGGCCGCAACTACCTGGCGACCACGGGCGAGCGCTACGACGTGATCACCGCCGATCCGATCCACCCGTGGCTGAGCGGCGCCGGCTACAACTACACCCGCGAGTATTTCGAGCTGGCCGCAGAGCACCTGCGGGCCGGCGGCATCATGTGCCAGTGGCTCCCCCTCTACGATCTTTCCGCCGACGATCTCAGGTCGGTGGTCCGGACCTTCCGGCAGGCTTACCGCCACGTCCTGGTCTGGATGACCCAGGGGGATGCCATGCTCATCGGCAGCAACGCCCCCATCCTCCTGAGCGAGGACGAGCTGGCCGCCCGGATCGCCGTGCCGGCCGTGGCCGCCGATCTGGCACGGGTGCAGATGGGGAGCGCCACCGACCTGCTGAGTTATTTCGTCATGGGCACGGCGGGTGCTGACAGGTTCAGCCGTACTGGTAGAATTAACACTGACGACAACCTCTATCTCGAATTCTCGGTTCCCCGTTCCACCGGCAAGTCAGCGCTGCCGGAGGTCAACGTGAACGCCCTTGCCCGGCACCGGGAGAGCGTCCTGGCCTACCTGGACGACAGCGTGCCGCCGGCGGACCGGCTCGCCCGGGAGAACCGCTGGATGAGGCTCGACCGCGCCGCGGCCCTGGCCCTGGAGGCCCGGGCCATCTTCCTGGGCGGGCGCTACGATTCGCCCCGGTTCGGCCTCCTGGTCTCCGAGCTGGAAGGGAACTATGCCGCGTTCGCTCCGTGGCGGTTCCTGCGCAGCGAATACCTGGAGGAAATGGCGAGCAGTCCGCTGCCGCTCGATCAACTGGCATTGGCCTTGCTAGATGAATCTGGTCGCCGGGTCGTCGTGAACGTTGCCGCGGTCATGAGCCGCGTCAGCCGTGAGCTGACGGTGGTTGATTTCGTGGACAGCGACGAGCGGGTGATCATCGGCCAGGCGGACATTAACGGCAGGGGGCGGGATGGCTCGGCCAAAAGGCTGGCCGCCGAGGTGATGGAGGCCGTCCGGCTTGCCTACAACGAGGAGTTGAGCGGGGCGGAGGCGCGCGGCAAGCCGCTTCCGGACCAGGCGGAATTTGTCCGCAGGATGCGGGAAATCATCGCGACCATGACGGGCCGGCAGCACGGCAACCCGTACCCGGCCCAGGGTCGACCCATTAAGGAATCGGCGTGAAAGCACCCAAGGCCATACTTGCGCTCCTGGTCGTGCTGCCGGTACTGCTGCCGGCCACCACAGGCCGTTCCCTCGCCTTTCACGAAGGGGGCGCGGGCGAGTGCGAAGGGTGTCACACCATGCACAACTCGGAAGGGGGCTTCGCGGTGGCCACCAACGGCCGCCCCGTGGGCATGGGCAACCGCTATCTCCTGAAGGGGGGCGATTCCAGCTCCACCTGCCTGAACTGTCACGAGAAGGCGGGGGATGTGGGCCCCACCTCCTATCACGTGAGCACGCCGGGGTTCGAGATGCCGTTCGGGGTCCCGCCCAAGCAGCTGGGGCCCGGCGGCGATTTCGGCTGGCTCAGGAAATCCTACACCTGGATTCCGGCCTTTGGCTCGACGCTTTCGAGCAGCGAGGGGGACCGGCACGGCCATAACGTGGTGGCGGGGGACTACGGCTATCTCCAGGATGCCCTCCACCTGACGGCCCCCGGCGGCAGCTATCCGGCGGCGGGCCTGTCCTGCGTCGCCTGCCACGACCCCCACGGCCGCTACCGCCGCGACCAGGACGGCTCCATTGCGGTCACGGGCAAGCCGATCCGGGGCTCGGGGAGCTACGCCACCGGCGTCGAGCCCGATGCCGCCATGGCCGTGGGCGCCTACCGGCTCCTGGGGGGGAACGGCTATTACCCCAAGTCGCTGGGACCGGCCTTTTCCTTCATCAACGGACCCCCGGCGGCGGTGGCCCCGGCCGACTACAACCGGAGCGAAAGCACCACCGCGACCCGCGTGGCCTACGGCCAGGGGATGTCCGAGTGGTGCCGGAACTGTCACCCGAACATCCACCGGGACGGCAGCGGGGGAGGGCTGGTGCACCCGGCCGGCACCGAGGCCCCCCTGGGCGGCGCCATGGTGGATTACTACAACCGGTACATCAAGACCGGGGACCTGTCCGGCGTGGAGGCCACCTCCTGGCTGTCGCTGGTCCCCTTCGAGGCGGGAACCAACAACTACACCCTGCTGAGGAATATCGTGACGGCCACCCCCACCAAGGGGCCCAGCACCGCGGACGGCACCCCCCGCGTCATGTGCCTCACCTGCCACCGGGCCCACGCCGGCGGCTGGGACAGCGCCACCCGCTGGAACACCAAGACGCCCTACGTGGTCTACAACGGCAAGTATTCACAGGAAGGGGAGGCCTACCAGCCCTACGGCCAGGGGCGCAGCGAGATGGAAGCCCTCAGGGCGTACTATGACCGGCCCGCGTCGCTCTTCTCGCCGGAGCAGTCGACGCTCTGCACCAAATGCCACACGTCCGTGCCATGACCGTGGCAAGGGGATCGGGGAGCACCATGAACGAGAATTCTCCCAAGCGCATGACGTCCCGCGGGGCTGCCCTCCTCATCGTTCTGTGGGTCGCCGTGCTCGCCGCGCTGACGTGCAGCGGCTGCCACGCGCCCGTTGTCGTCACCAAGCCCCAGCTGTTCGCCGAGGGGGAACTGTTCCTCTACCTGGAGCCTTTCCCCCGGGACGCCGGCCGGCTCGACTTCACCGTGGCGGGGGTTTCGGCGATCAAGAGCGACGGCACGGAGATACCCCTCTCCCTCAGGCTGACCGAGGCGAGCCCCGCCACCATGAAGTGGCAGCGGATGCTGGGGTCGGCGATCCTGCCGGGGGGGCGCTACAGCGGCCTGTCGTTCCGGATCTCGGGGGCGGGCACCAAGACCGACGAGGGGCGAATGGCCCTGCTGCCCCCCGAGAAGCCGGTCATGATCGACTTCCCCTTCGTGGTGGAACCCCAGAAGGGTATCCTCATCTCCCTCACGCTGGATGAAGATGCATCGGTCAGCAAGCGCTTCAGCTTCTCGCCGGTCTTCAAGGCCGAGATCCCCGGGCGGCCCCTGTGGGGACTCACGGGCTTCGTCACCAACAAGGGGGCCAACACCATCGCGGTGTTCGACAAGCGGGAGGCCCGGGTCACGGAGTTCATCGAGACCGGGCGGGCGCCGGCCGGCATCGTCTTCGATCAGGCGGCGCGCCGGGCCTACGTGGCCCTGTCGGGCGACGACGCCATCGAGGTCATCGACCTGATGGCCGACTATTCCCTGACCCGCATCCGGCTCAGCATCGGCGACGGCCCGGTCGAACTGGCCCTGACCCCCGACGGCAGGACCCTGCTGGTGGCCAACAACGGCTCCAATACGCTCAGCTTCGTGGACCCGGCCTCCCAGTCGGAACTGGCCCGGGTCATCGTGGGGAGCAGGCCCGGCGCCGTGATCGTGGACCGGCTGGGACGCACGGCCTACGTGCTCAATACCCTGTCCAACTCGGTGTCGGTGGTGGACATCGCGCGGCGCGCCGTGGTCGCCACGCTGCCTACCGAAACCTCGCCCCTCTGGGCGCAGCTGAACCGGCGGGGCGACCGGCTGCTGGTCATCCACGAGCTTTCCCCCTACCTGGTCGATATCGATCTTACCAACAGGCTCGTCGCCAAGCGGGTTTACGTGGGGATGGGGGCGCGGACGATCAAGATCGACACGTCCACCGACCAGATCTACATCGCCAAGCGGAGCGACACCGTGATCGACGTCTTCGACCCCTTTTCGCTCCTGCCGGGCAATTTCATCTCCGGCGGCGGCAGTCCCTCGTACCTGACCATCGACGGCGAGCACAACAATCTCCTGGCCCTCCTCTCCGGCGTGAAGCGGCTGCAGTTCATCGGCCTGGTGGGCAAGCGGGAGGTGGCGCAGATCGACGTGGGCGACGAGCCCTGCCGCGTGGTCGTGGCGGGCGAAAGGTAAGGCGTGGGCAACGGGATGCGGATACTCCACGGGTTCATGGCAGCAGCGGCCCTCGCGGCCGCGCTGCTGCCGGCCACGGCGGGGGCCGAGGGGCTGCGGGGGTTCCTGGAGCTGAGCTACGTCAATTCCGACAACCAATCGACGGATGCCGGCAATGTGACCACGACCACCAAGAGCAGCTCGATCCTACAGCGCTACAACCTGTCCCTGGACCGGATGCTCTACCCGACCCTGCGCTTCACGGGCGGCGGCACTGTCGACTACACCATGACCCGTGCGGAGTTGAACGACAACCAGCTCGATACCACCCTGCTGAAGGTGAGCCCCTTCCTGGACCTGACCCTGGGCACCCCCCTCTATTCCGCGGGACTGGGCTACAACCGGCGCCAGGAGATTTCCGATACCGAGGGGATCGCCTCGTCCAACATCATCCACGAGAACTACAACGCCAAGCTGAGCCTCAGACCCGAGGGGCTCCCCTCCCTGGAGTTCCTCTATACGCGGACCAATTCCTACGATGCCGACCGGCAGTTCCAGGATGTGGTGCTCAATTCGTACAACCTGGGTTCCCGCTATAAGCCGGTGGAGCAGGTGGAGCTGAACTACCAGGGGCTCTATACCGATGCCACGGACAACCTGACCCGGAACAACACCACGGTCCTGACCCACACCGGCCGGGTGACCTACAACGACCAGTTCTGGCAGGACCGGGTCACCCTCTACGCCAACTACAACATCTCGTCCCAGGAGACCAACAGTGCCCTGTTCCGGCTCTTTCCCACGGCCGGCCTGTCGGCCCTGACCGATACGCCCCTGCTGGTCACCCTGGCCGCCAACCCGGCGCTGGTGGACGGGAACCTGAACACGGGGAGCAACGTCACCATCGGCATCCAGCCGGTGGGGGGCGACATCAGGCCCCGGAACCTGGGCTTCGACTTCGGCGGCGCGGTGACCGTGAACCGCATCCGCGTCTGGCTCAACACGGACCTCCCCTCGGACATCGAGAACCGGTTCTCCTGGACGATCTACACCAGCAGCGACAACCTGAACTGGACCCTGGTGCAGCTCCTGCCCTCGGCACCGTTCAGGAGCAACGAGGCGGGCACCGGCTGGTTCTACGAGCTGGGCTTTTCCGGCGCCACCTCCCGGTACCTGAAGGTCGTTACCTCGCCCCTGCCCCTGGGCACCGTTTCGCTGGTGAACCCCACCGCGAACCTGACCGACATCCAGGTGACCGAGCTGGAAGGGTTCGTCCAGTTCGAGGATGTCCAGCGACGCACCACGAGCCAGGTCTCCCACGTGCTCGACACCAACATGCGGGTGAGGATCCTGGAAAATCCGAACCTGAACTACGAGCTGAGCTACTACTACGACCGGAGTGACTCGGACTTCTTCTCCACCTCCCGCTACATCCTGTCGAACGGTCTTTCCGCGAGCCACCGGTTCAATCAGTACCTGTCGACCAGCGCCCGGTTCGCCCGGGAGGACTCCAAGGAGAATCAGGGCGCCCGCGTCTCCTACATCTACAGTGCCCTGCTGACGGCCACCCCGCTCCCCACGCTGACCCACAGCCTGGTCTTCAGCGGCCGCAACGAGGAGATCGACGGGAGGAAAAGCGACACCAATTCGCTGTTCCTCAACAACAGCGCCACCCTCTACCAAGGGGTGGACGTGAACCTGAACGGGGGCTACAGCATGGCCACCGCCGAGTCGGGCCAGAAGACCAATACCACCATCGTCACCTTCGGCCTCACCCTGCTGCCCCACTCGACCCTGACGGTGAACGCGAGCTATTCCGGCAACATGACCGAACAGACCGGCGGCGGCTTGCCCGACAACTCCACCTTCACCCACCGCGGCGACCTGTCGGCGGCCTTCAACCCGCTGCGCTCCGTCTACCTGTTCGGGGCCTTCGGCGTTATCATGGAAAAGAACAAGGACATGGTCACCACCCGGAACATCGGCGGAACCTGGTCTCCGTTCCGGGACGGCGCCCTGCAGTTGAGTTTTTCCTATAATGAGGCGTACAATTCATCTGCCAACCAGAAGGACCGGACCATCGTGCCGAGTATGCGCTGGAACATCCGGGGGGGCTCCTACCTGGATATGTCCTATCTGTACCTGAAGAGCACGTCGGTCAGCCAGTCGTCCGAGTCGCGCACCTTCAGCAGCACCCTGAGATTCGCGTTCTGATTTCCACGGAGAGAGGGCATATATGAGATCACGATTCGTCACCCACACCGGCGCCCTGATGCGGGCATTCTGCGGAATCTTCGGCCTCTTTGCGTTCCTGCTGATGCAGGGCTGTTCCCACGTGGAGCATTTCCGGGACCCCAACATGGACTTCGGGGCGATCCAGAGCGTGGCGGTGATGCCCTTCGGCAACCTGTCCAAGGACACCCAGGCCGCGGAGCGGGTCAGGGACGTGTTCAACACCAAGCTGCTGGCCACGGGGGCCCTCTACGTCATCCCCGTGGGCGAGGTCAGCCGGGTGACGGGGGTGGCCGGCGTCATGAACCCCACTGCCCCCACCCCCGAGGAAGTGGTTAAGCTGGCCAAGATGATCAAGGCCGACGCGGTCATTACGGGCATGGTACGGGAGTACGGCGACGTCCGCTCGGGCTCGTCCATGGCCGACGTTATCTCCCTGAGCCTCCAGGTGATGGAGGCCCAGACCGGGAGGGTCGTCTGGTCCGCATCGGCCACGGAGGGGGGGATCGGGTTCACGGACCGCCTTCTCGGCGGCGGCGGCAGGCCCCTCAACGATGTGACTGAGAAAGCGGTCGATGATCTCATCTCGAAGCTGTTCCAATAGACTGCTCGCACTGCTGCCGCTGGTTCTGCTCCTCCTGGCGGCGGGATGCGCGCGTCTTTCCGTGGAGGCCGGCCGGCCGTCCGGTCCGCTGGTGGCGGTCTACCCCATGGAAGACCTGAGCGGCGCCGACGCGCCCCTGGCGGCCATGCGCAGCGGGTTCACGGAGCGGCTCCGGCAGAACGGGGTGCGCATCATGGACGAGGCCGATCTGCGGCGGTTCATGGAGCAGCAGCGCATCCGCTACACCGGCGGCCTCGATCTGGAGACGTCGGCCGCGTTCAAGGCCAAGGCCGGGGTGGACGCGGTCCTCATCATGAGTCTGGAGTACTACAGCGACGTGAGCCCCCCCAAGGTGTCCCTGGTTGCCCGCCTGGTGGCCACGGGGGAAAAGCCGGAAATCCTCTGGATGGACAGCGTGGGGATGGCCGGTGACGATGCCCCGGGAATCCTGGGGATCGGCATCGTGGAAGACCCGTCGGTCCTGTGGAACCGGGCCCTCGACCGCCTGTCCGGGTCGCTGCTGCACAAGCTGGCGGGCGAGGAGGCTCCTGCCCCCGGCTGGGAGCGGCGGTTCAAGCCCAAGGAAGCGTACCGCTTCATGGAGCTTGACCCCAGGCGCCGCTACAGCGTGGCGGTCCTGCCGTTCTTCAACGAGAGCGATCGCACCAATGCCGGGGAGATCATGGTGCTGCACGTGGTGAAGCAGCTGGTGTCGTCCAAGGCGTTCGCGGTGCTCGAGCCGGGGGTGATCCGGGGCAAGATGCTGGCCATGAGGATCATCATGCAGAACGGCATCTCCCTGCCGGCGGCGGACCTGCTGGCCAACAACCTGGAAACCGATTTCATCCTCACGGGCCGGGTCTTCGAGTACCGGGACATGCCCAGCGGCTCCGGCAAGCCCCGGGTCGATTTTTCGCTGCAACTGCTGGAACGCTCCAGCAAAATGGTGATCTGGGCCACCAAGAGCAGGAACACCGGGGATGACGGTGTGTTCTTCTATGACTGGCGGAGGGTGTCCACCGCCAACGTCCTGACCGAGGGGATGATGAGGGCCTTCCTGGGGGTCATGGTGGAGGAGACCAGGGAAGTGAAGCTGACGCCGCCGCGGATGAGCCAGGAAGAACTCGAACGGATATTGATGAGCCCGTAACGGAATTCGTTGTGTCAAACGTCCTGATGGCCGCCCGGAGCGGAGTGCCCGGTGCGGCCGCAACCTGAATGCAGAGAAAGGGGAGTCTGATGAAGAAGTCTTTGGTTACGCTGATGGTAGCATGCATTGCCGCGGGTGCCCCGGTGGCGGGCTTTGCCGATTCGCCGGCAAAGCCGGAAAACGTGGAAGCCTCGCCGGCTCCGGCCGACGTGATGACGATCAGGGTGAAGGTGCCCCTGTTTTCGCCGCTGTTTGCCGAATTCCCCGTGGCAACGGTCAACGACGAGCCGATCACCGTCAACGACCTGAACGCCTCCCTTGAAACGGTACACGAGGGGATGACGGAAGGAAAGCAGGCCCCCCGCCGGAACTTTACGGATATCCTCAACCGGATCATCACCTCCAAGCTCATCATCCAGGAAGGGCGCAACATCGGCCTGGACCAGCAGGAGCAGCCCAAGGAGATGATCGATACCTTCTCCCGCAAGCTCCTGCGCGAGCTGGTGCTCAAGGATCATGTGAAGGACATCCGGCCCGACCCCAAGGAGGTGGAGAAGCGCTACGGCCAGCTCAACGTGGAGTGGACCTTCTCCACCCTCACGTTCAAGAACGAGGAAGATGCCAAGAAGGCCCGCAAGGCCCTGGACAAAGGCACGTCCTTTGACGCGCTGGTGGCCGAGGAGGTCAAGGAGAAGCGCGCCGAGGCCAAGCAGAATGAGAAGCTGAAATACGAGCACATCCACCCCGATATCGTGAAGATCATCGATTCGCTGAAGCCCGGCGCCGTGGGCCCGGTGATCGACATGCAGAAGGGGGCCATGCTGTTCCGGCTCGATGCCGTGAAGCATTCCGACGATCCGAAACTGAAGGACAGGGCGGAGAAGGAAACGCTCACCGCGGCCCGCTTCAAGGCCCTTGAAAAATTCCGGACCGAGCTGATCGAGAAGTATTTCAAGCAGGACAAGAAACTGATCAAGTCGCTGGATTTCGAGAAGGACAAGGCAGGGTTCCTCAAGTTCCTGGAGGACAAGCGTCCCCTGGCCACCATCAAGGGGGAGAAGCCGGTGACCGTGGCCGACCTGGCCGAAGCGATCCGGATGAAGTTCTACCACGGGGTGGACATGGCCATTGACCAGAAGAAGGTCAACAAGGCCAAGGACTCCCTGCTGTTCGAGATCCTGGCCACCCGGGCCATTGAGAAAGAGGGCCGCGACAAGGGCTTCGACAAGAAAAAGGAATACCTGGACAAGGTCACCGACTACCAGGAATCCGTGATCTTCGGGCATTTCGTGGAAAAGGTCATCCGCCCGGACGTGAAGGTGACCGAGGATGAGCTGAAGGCCTACTACGAGGCGCACAAGTCCGAGTACTCCTACCCGATCATGGTGGTGCTGGACGGCATTGCCTTCAATGACCAGAACGCGGCCCAGTCCGCCGCGGAAAAGCTGCGCCAGGGGATGGATTTCAAATGGTTCAAGGAGAACGCCGAGGGCCACGTGGATGCCAAGGCCGCCGGGGTCCTCCAGTTCGAGGACGTGCCGGTCACCCTCAAGACCCTTCCCGAGGGGCTGAACAAGGTCATCACCGGGGCCCAGACCGGTGAATACCGGGTCTATTCGGACCCCAACGGCTTCACCTATGTCATCCTGGTCCGCAACGTGATCCCCGAACAGGTACAGTCCTTCCCCGAGGTCGAGGCCACAATCAGGAAGAACGTCCAGTCGGAACAGCTCAACAAGCTGGTCGTGGAGTGGGCGGACAAGCTGAGGAAGGCGTCCGACGTCAAGATTTTCGCCGAGTTTTAACGGACTGGAGGAGCTATGCGCACCGTGCATGCACAACGACAACTCTTATTCCTGGTGATGACCCTCCTGGTGGGGGGGCTCATTCTTCACCTGTCGGAGAGCCCGGCGCTGGCGGCGAAGAAGTTCGCCCGCAAGGAATGCGTCGACTGTCATGGCAAGTTCAATGACAAGTACCTCTCCATGAAGTACATCCACACCATCGTCAAGGAGCAGAAGTGCGAGGACTGTCACCTGCGCCACGGCATCGTGCCGAAGCTGCTGCTCAAGAAGGACGGCAACCAGCTCTGCTTCGACTGTCACGGCCGGGACAAGATCGGCCTGGACAAGCCCAAGGTGCACACACCCCTGCGCCAGGGGAAATGTACCCTCTGCCACAACCCCCACGCCTCCACCACCCCGCACCTGTTGAAGGGTGACGGGCCGGAGTCCTGCTACGGCTGCCACAAGAAGGAGGACTACGAGAAGGGGACCATCCACGGCGCCATCACGAAAAAAGGCTGCGGCTCCTGCCACGCGGCCCATAGCTCCACCGAGGACAACCTCCTCAGGGAAAAGGAGCCGAAGATCTGTCTCGGCTGCCACGACAGCGGCGCCGGCAGCTTCAAGAAGGCCCACGGCGGCTATCCGGTGGAAAGCAAGCGCTGCACTATCTGCCACAACCCCCACTCGGCCACCGGCAAGAAGCTCCTCCGCTCCAGCGCCCATAACCCCGTTGCCACGGGCGGCTGTGACGGCTGCCACAATCCGGCCGGCGGGCCCGAGCCCTTCGGAGTGACCCAGAAGGGGAGCGAACTCTGCTACCAGTGCCACGATGCGGCCATGCTCAAGGGGACCGGCGGCGTGGCCGAGCACGCGCCGTTCAAGAGCGGCGACTGCCTCTCCTGTCACCGGGCCCACACCTCCGAGTTCGCGAAGCTGCTCACGGCCGACGGCAACAACCTCTGCTTCGGGTGCCACCAGGACAAGAACCTGCGCGTTGCCGTGCCCCACAAGGTCATCACCGGCGACAAGAAGGGATGCCTCTCCTGCCACCGGCCCCATGCCGCCCCCAACAAGGGACTGCTCACCCTGGCCGGCTCGGATCTCTGCTACTCGTGCCATGCCAAGACCAAGGAAGGGCTCAAGAACAAGGTTCAGCACGTGCCCTTCAACGGCGGCGACTGCAGCTCCTGCCATGATCCCCACGGCACCAACTTCGCCGCCATGCTCAAGGAGCGGGCCGATACGGTCTGCTACGGCTGCCACACCGATGCCGAGACCAAATTCAAGAAGACCTTCACCCACAAGCCGGTCATGAACGCCGACTGCGTGTCGTGCCACGGCGCCCACGGCTCGGCCGAAAAGAACCTGCTCAAGAATACCGTGCCGCAGCTCTGCGCACCCTGCCACGCGGACCTGATGAAGGCCGAGTCGGGCGGCTCCAGTCACATGCCGTTCAACGGGGGCCAGTGCCTCACCTGCCACGATTCCCACGGCAGCAACGTGCGGGGGATGATCGTGGACAACGAGGCGAAGCTGTGCTTCGGCTGCCACAAGTCGCTGGAGCAGGGCGACAAGGCCTCCAAGAGCTCCCATGCCCCGTTCCGGGGAGGGGACTGCACCAAGTGCCACAGCCCCCACAAGGCGAAGCTCAACAAGCTGCTGCTGGCCCAGGGGACCGACCTCTGCGTGTCCTGCCACAAGGGGACCAAGGAGCGGTTCGCCAGCGAGAAGATCCACACGCCTGCGGAGCAGGACTGCCAGACCTGCCACAAGCCCCACAATTCGGGCCAGCCGTCGCTGCTTACCGAACAGCTCGTGGCCCTGTGCGGCCAGTGCCACTCCTACGACCGTAAGCCGTTTGCGGACGCTCACCTGGGGATCTCCGCCACGGTGATGAACTGCATGAACTGCCACGATCCGCACAGTTCCAAGGACCCGAAGTTCTTCAAGAAGATGGTGCACGCACCCTTCGCTTCGCGTTCGTGCTCTGATTGCCACGTGACAGGAAAACAGTAAAAGGAGCTCCCATGCACGCATATCGCACATATCTTTACACGTTCTGCGCGGTGCTTGTCATTCTGGGCGCATCCTTTGCGCTCGCCCAGGACAACGCACTCAAGTTCAAGCTCAAGCCCGACGCCACCGGCAAGCTCTGTTTCAACTGCCACGCGGCGTTCAAGGAGAAGATGTCCAAGCCCTTCGTGCACACCCCCCTGAAGAAGGGGGAGTGTACCGGCTGCCACAACCCCCATACCTCGACCCACGGCAAGCTGCTCTCCGCCGATAACGGCGGGGTCTGCTACCGCTGCCACACCACGGTGGTGCCCTCCGGCGCCAAGAGCGTCCACAAGGTGGTGGGCGAGGGGAGCTGCATGAAGTGCCACGATCCCCACTCGGCCCCCAACAAGGAGAACCTGCTCAAGGGCGGGAACGAGCTCTGCTTCGAGTGCCACAAGGAGATGGGGGCCACCCTGTCCAAGGTCAAGTACCGCCACATGCCCGTGGCCCAGGGATGCCTCAACTGCCACGATCCCCACGCCTCGGCCAAGAACCCGTACCTGCTGAAGAGCGATATCATCCCGCTCTGCGTGGGCTGCCACAAGACCGACCGGCCCATGTTCGCCAAGAAGCACATGAACTATCCGGTGGCCAATGCCCGCTGCACCGGCTGCCATGATCCCCACGGCTCCGACAACCCGGGCATCCTCTACAACACGGTCCACAAGCCGGTGGCAACCCGGATGTGCAACCAGTGCCACGAGGAGGCCACCTCGCCGAACCCGCTGGCCACCAAGAAGACCGGCACCGATCTGTGCCGCGGCTGCCATAACGACATGGTCAACACGACGTTCGGCCTGAACCGGGTCCACGGCCCGCTGCTGAGCAAGCAGGGCCTGCCTCAGCTGCCACAACCCCCACGCGGGCAAGCAGAAGGGCATCCTGCGCCAGCCCATGGCGGTGCTCTGCAACAGCTGCCACGTGGACAACATGAAGCGTCAGGAAAAGGTCGCGTCAACCCACGAGCCGGTCAAGAACGGCCAGTGCACGGCGTGCCACGATCCCCACTCATCCAACTACCTCTTCCTGACCAAGAAGTCGCTGGATATCGAGCTCTGCGCCGACTGCCACGACTGGGCGCACCACTCGACCCACCCCATCGGCGAGAAGTTCCGGGATCCGCGCAACAAGAACATCCCGATCCTGTGCGTGAGCTGCCACGACGCCCACGGGACCGAGTTCAAGAAGATGCTCTACTATCCCAAGACCAGCGACCTCTGCGTCCAGTGCCACGAACAGTACAAGAGGTGATTCCATGGCAAAAACGATCATAACCATGCTTGCCCTTGCAGGAGCGCTCGCATCGCCGGCCCTGGGCGCCGACGCCATCAAGCTCAAGCACTTGACTACCGAGTTCAACGATGAGAAGGGGGGGACCATGAAGGCCCCCGAGGGGATAGCCTGCGGCAAGAGGCAGCTGGTGGTTTCCGACACCGGCGGCGGACGGCTGCTGAGCTACAGCATCGAGAACGGCTCGGTGCGCGGCGGCACCGAGATCAAGGCGGAGCAGGTGCCGTACCCCACCAAGGTGCAGCTGACCTCCAAGGGGGAGATCCTGGTCATCGACGGGAAACTCCGCCGCATCGCCCACTTCTCGCCCGAGGGGAGCTTTGCCGGCTACCTGGATCTGAAGGGGGTTCCGGCGCCTGCCACCATCGCCCCCCGCGGCATCCGCGTGGACGACAAGGACAATATCCATATCCTGGATATCTTCGGGGCGCGGGTCATCGTCACCGATGCGGCCGGCACCTTCCAGTCGCAGATGCCGTTCCCCGAGGGGTACCGCTTCATCTCCGACCTGGCGGTCAGCGCCAGCGGGACCACGCTTCTCCTTGACAGCGTGGCGTCCAGGGTCTATGCGGCCGCCCGCGGCGAAACCGCCTTCAAGCCCCTGACCGACGGGATGAAGGAGTATCTCCAGTTCCCCACCAGCATTGCCACCGACAAGCAGGGGAAGATCTTCATCCTCGACCAGACCGGCAATGCCGTCGTCACCCTCGGCCAGGACGGCTCCTTCCAGGGCCGTCAGCTCAACATCGGCTGGAAGAACTCGTTCCTCCACTATCCGTCGCAGCTCTGCATCAGCGAGGAGAACGACATCGACGTGGTTATCGCCGATCGGAACAATAACCGCATCCAGGTGTTCAGAGTGGTAAGGTAGTTGCTAATGAAGTAACAAAGCCCTCCACACGACAAGGCGGGAAGGCTCCTTTCAATTGGCCCGGAGATTTATTCTCCGGGCATTTTTTTTGTGCAGCGAGCAATATCAGGTAGTTGGCTGCGTTCCCGGGAAGGCCGGGCGGACCGGTGGGGTGCCCAGTAGGGTTGCAGAGCAGATACATGTCTGTATCACCGGATACGGTTTTGTAACGTACACTTGTGTAACATGTGACACTTCATTAGGGATATTCTTGGGTTGTGTTAATGTTACGTCCGAGGTTCGCTGAGGGCTGCGTAAAAAAAGAGGGTAAAGAACCAGGCTAATGACCGGGGGGCTGGAGATTATGGCTAGCCCATGGGAAGAGTGATGGTGAAGGTCGTTCCTGCCCCGGCGCTGCTTTCCACGCTGATCCTGCCGTGGTGCTCCTCGACGATGCGCTGGGTGATGGAGAGCCCCAACCCGGTGCCCGCCCCCTTGCGGGTGAAGAAGGGCTCGAAGATGAGCGGCAGGTCGTTATCGGCGATGCCGGGGCCGGTGTCGGCCACCGTTACCACGGCAGTGTCACCATCCACGCCGGTGGTCACCCGGACCGATCCGCCGTCGGGCATGGCCTCCAGGGCGTTTTTCACCAGGTTCAGGAGGGCCTGCCGCACCTTTTCCACGTCGATGCGGAACACCGGCACGTCGCCGGGCTCGAAGCCGAGCGCCACGTTCCGGCTCTCGCACTCCCGACGCAGGAGCAGGAGCGTATCCTGGATGACCCGGTTCAGGTCGGCCTCCCGCAGGAATGCCTTGGGCGGGGAGGAGAAGTTGAGCAGCCCGGCCACGAGCCGCTCCACCCGCTCGATCTCCTGGAGCGCCTTGCCCATCATTGCCTGGCTTTCGGCGTCGAGTCCGGCCCGATCGTGGAGGTCGTCCAGAAGCAGCGACACCCCCGTGAGCGGGTTGCGCACCTCGTGGGCGATGCCGGCGGCCAGCTTGCCCAGGGAGGCCAGCCGGTCCAGCCGCGTCATCTCCTCCCGAAAGCTTTCCTTCTCGGTCTCGTCCCGGATGGTGACGGTGAGCCCGCCGGAGCGATCGGCATAGATGGGGAAGAAGCCCACCTCGAAATGCCGTTCCTTGCCATCGGTCCCGAGCACGAGCGGTTCGCGGCCGTACTCGCGCCGGCCGGCCAGGGCCTCGGCGATCCGGCCGGTCATGTCGCTCCATTCGCTGAACACCTTTTGGTAAGGGGCGCCGATGACCGCGGCCGGCCCCAGCAGGCGCGTACCGGTGCCGTTGATCGAGGTGAGCAACCCCTCGGGCGACAGCGTCATGATGGCGCTGGAGATGCTCTCCAGAACGCTTTCCTTGAAGTTGCGCTCATCCATGATGTGCCGCCGCGATTCTTCCAGCTCCTCCAGGGTCTTGAGAAGTCTGTTCTTGCGAAGTTCCAGCTCGTCGGCCATCCGGTTGAAGGTGTCGGCCAGCTCGCCCACCTCGTCGCGCGCGGCCACTTCCACCTTGGCGCCGGATTCGCCCCCCGCCAGCCGCCTGACCCCGTCGGTCAGCAGGGCCAGGGGCCGGGTGACGCCCCGGGAGAGGAGCCAGGCACAAATGACCACCATCAGGGACGTGGCGGCCACGATGATGGCCGAAAGCCGCAGGTGTTCCCGGAGCTGGAGATTGATGACGGCGGAGCCGGCCCGGGCCGTTTCATGGAACTGGTCCACCTGGAAGCCGATGGTTACCCCGCCGAAGATGCCGTGGCGCGTGTAGTCGCCGGTGGAGTAGGGGATCGGCGCGAAGGCCATGATCTTCTTGGCGCCCCCAACATTGGTGATGTCCACGTAGCCCGATTGGCGCTCCCGCACCAGCTGGGCCACCCGGGGGTAGTTGGGGTGAATGAAGCCGGCGTGGTCCAGGTTGAAGGGGATGCGGCCCGCCTCGACGTCGGCGGGGGGGGAGTTCTTCGTGTAGGGGGGGACCAGGGTGCCGTCGGCGTCCACCCCCCGGATGTCCCAGAACTTGGGATGGGTGATGATCCACCCTTCGTCGTCGAAGATGAAGGCATAGTTGCCGCTGCGGTAGGAGGGGAAGACCACGGCCCGGTTCCGGCCGGGGCTGATATGCTGGGAGAATTCCATCAGGTGGCGGTGGTCGAGTGACAGGACCATGACCCCGTCGAACCGGCCCCGCCTGTCGAACAGCGGGGTGGCGAAGCGGACCACACCCCGAAATTCCCTGCCGCTGTAGGCGTCCTCAGGCTCCCGGGCGCCGGCCAGCTGCTCCTCTTTCCCCACGTGGAAGCCGGTGACGTGCGTCACGAGGATTTCGCCCCGTTTGAGCTGCCGGGCGCGCTGGAAGTAATCCTCCCGCAGGAACTCGGTCTGGCCGGGGTCGGCCACGGTGCGCAGCCCGCTTTCGGGCACGATGGCCCCTTCGCGGATCACGAAGGTTTCCCGGCCGTTGGCATCGATCACGGCCAGGGAGGCATAGCGCGGGATCGACTCGCGCACCTCGCGGGGGGCCGCGGCGGTGCCGTCCCGCCGCCAGATCTCGCCGTGGCGGCTCTCGTAGAAGGCGGTCAGGATTTCGGGGGTGCGGGGGAGGGTGACGCAGAGCTTCAGGTCGGCCTCGCAGTCCTGCAGGAAGCCGGCTATGCCCTCGGCCACCTGCTCGGCCCGAAGGCGCAGGCTTTCGGATGCCTGCCGGTCGGCCGCATCGGCGATCCGGTCGGCAAGGGTCTCTCGCACGCTGCCCAGGTTCAGGGCGAGGATGGCCGAAGAGACCAGCAGCGGCACCAGCGACAGGGTCAGCATGGCCACCAGGATCTTCTGGAACAGGGAGAGCCGGTTCATTTCCTTCCCCCGGCCATGCGCGAGCTCTCGGGGCAGCGGCGCAGCAACCACATGAAGATGGGCCCCGTGAGCGCCCCCACGCCGGCCGTGGCAAAGGCGATCCCCCACTCTCCGCTCACGCCGGGGAAGGGCTCCCAGCCCCGGCAGAGATCCAGCGCCCAGCCGAACACGGTGGGTGAGATCATCCCCAGCGAGTAGCCCACCAGCGATTGGAGCCCCATGGCCGCCCCCAGGTAGCCGGGGGCCACCAACTCGGTGAGGCCGGTGGAGAAGACCGGCGACTCGGCAACGATCAGGTAGCCGTAGACCAGCCCCACGGCCACGGCCAGGTAGGGGGAGACGTTGACCAGCCAGCCGAAGAGGAAGGACAGGGAGGCGCTGCCGAGCATGACCAGGGTGATGGTCCTGGTCCGGCCCAGCCGGTCCGAGAGAGTGCCGGTGATGGCCGTGGAAAAGGTGCCGATGCCGACGATGGCTGCCGCCGCGGTGGCAGCCCAGCCGGTGGCCGCCCCCTGATCGATCCCCTGCCGCACCAGCGATGCCGTAAAGAACGGCGCCAGCCAGCTCCGCATGCCGTACATCTCCCACATGTGCGAGCCGTAGCCCAGGATCATGAGAAACGCCGGCTTGTTGCGCACGATTTCCTTCTGGAAGGTCTGGTCTGATGTCACGTGCCGGACCTGCTCGTAGCCCTGAAAGACGATCAGGGAGAGCCCCGCGCCCAGGTAGACCCCGGCCGAGCAGACGAGAATCGCAACCCGCCAGCCGGCCACCGTGGCAACGGCCCCGGTCAGCGCCAGCGACAGGGATGCCCCCAACACCAGCGCCCCCACGTAGATCCCCACGGCGCGCCCCCGTTTGGACGGCTCGAACCGCTCCGCCACCAGCTTCAGCCCCGGCATGTAGGTGCCCCCCATGCCGATGCCGGTCAGGGCGCGCAGGATCATGGCGGAGGCATAGTCATGGGCGTAGAGGCCGAAGAGCAGGTTGGCCGTCCCCGACCAGAGGGCCGCCCCGATGAAGATCCGCTTGGTGTTGAGCCGGTCGGTGAGGGCCGACAGGATCACACCCGACGCGATGTAGCCCAGCTGGTAGACGGAAAAGACCGACCCCGCCATGGTGTTGTTCATTCCCCACTCGGCCTTGAGCAGCGGGAGCACGGCCGAGTAGTTGATGAACACCAGCATGATGAATATCTGCGCCAGGCAGAGTATGAGGAGCCAGCGGGTCTTGTCGGACATGGGCATTCCGGCGATCATGGTTTAATGAACAGGAAAAGTATAACCAGATTGATTCACTGGGACAACGGAATTGACCGGCGGCTGAAAAAAAGAGGCCCCGTCGGAACGGGGCCTCTGTCTGCTGCGTGTGTGATCGCTCGGGCGGCGGTTAGCGGGTGCCGCGCGGGGTGGAGGGGGTGAAGCCGAGGAAGTCGGCCCAACCGCGCATGAAGCTCTCCATGAAGTCGTTGCGGGGAACCGGCTGCGCCGCGGCGGTGGCCGGGGTGGCGGCCTTTGCCGGCTTCAGTGCCAGGGAGACGAGGGCGCCCACCGAGAGCAGCGCGCCGGCCAGGATGAAGGAGGCGTTGAAGCTGCCGGTCTGGGTGTTCAGCATCTCGGAAGCGCGTCCCATCACGAAGCCGCCCACGCCCCAGGCGGTGAACAGGATGCCGTAGTTGAGGCCGTAGTTCTTGAGTCCCCAGTAATCCTTGCTGAAGGAGGGGAACAGGGCCAGGTTGGCGCCGTAGTTGAAGCCCATGAAGGTTGCCAGCAGCACCACGAGGACGGCGTTGGGGTGCCCGGCTCCCACGACCGGGATGGCCGCGAACATGAGGACTGCCTGGAACACGAACATGATGAGCAGCGTCGCCATCCGGCCGATCTTGTCGGAGAGGACGCCCGCCACGACCCGGCCGCCCGCGTTGCCAAGGGCCATGATCGCAACTGCCAGGAACGCCATGCTCCCCATGCTCTTCTTGGCGATGCCGGCCACGCTGCCGATGACCATGAGGCCGGCGCCGGCGCCGATGAAGTAGGTGACCCAGAGAATGTAGAACTTGCCGGAGCGGAGCATCTCGGATGCCGTGGCATTGACCGCCGGCTTGGCCGGGGCCGCCTTGGCCGTGCCGTCGGCCTTGGGAACGTCGGCAGGCACGTAGCCGGCTGGCGGGTTGACCAGGAAGAAGGAGAGGCCGCAGACGACGATCGCGAAGGCGACGGCGTAGATCAGCATGGCCTGCTGGATGCCCACGGTGCCCAGGAGATAGCTGGAGACCGGAGCGATGTAAACCGGGGCAAGGCCGAAGCCGGCCACCACGATTCCGGCGATGAGGCCCGTCTTGGACGAGGGGAACCACTTGAGGGCCGGCGGCGTGGCGGCGGAGTAGCCGAAGCCGAAGCCGGCGCCGGCCAGGATGCCGAAGCCCATGACCCATGCCATGTAGGCATTGCTCTGGGAGAGGAGGGTGAAGCCGATGCCCACCAGCAGGCCGCCGATGAGGGCGGTGCGGGCCGGACCGATCTTGTCCTGGCACTTGCCGGCAAGGATCATGGCAAAGGCGAAGGTCAGGCAGCAGACCGCGTAGGGGTCATTGATGGAAGCCAGGTCCCAGTCGAAGGCCCCCGGGCCCCCCTTCTCGATTGACGTCTTGATGGCGCCCTTGAAGATACTCCATGCGTAGAGAACGCCGAGTGCCAGGTTGATCCCGGTGCCGGCGAGGGCTACTTGCCACCCCTTGTTTTTGACTTGTTCCGACATCGCGCTACCTCCTTATGAACGAGTTCAGACTCTGTGGACGAACGAAGTGCGTTTGTTTGAGGTAGAGCAACTTGCATACCATTGTTATAAAATTATGTTTATTTTAAAAAGTAACGAAAAAACATAATGTTATAACGGCAAAAAAATGCGCGGGGAATCACGGAGGGTTCGAGAGATTTTGCATAACTGCAAATCAGGTTATACCTTTTGGGGCCATCGGCCGGTGACCTGCGGGGTGTGATGGGAAGATATTCTTTTAAAATCGGGCGGTTGCAATGATGCCCCGCATCGGCGCGATGAGGTTTGCAGAAATGCGAGGGGTAATGGTTGCGTGCGAGGATGCGAAAGGGGGATGCATCCGAGGCGGGGCTTACCCCACCTCGGCAAATTCGCGCTCCCGGAACTCGACGCCGAGGGACTCGGCCAGGGCGCGCACGGCGGCCACGTCGATGCCCGGCACGGTAACGGCCGTGGCCACCACCGTGGGGATGTACAGCCGGGCCTCTTCCAGGAACCGGCAGATGCCGTTGAAGCCGTTGGTGCCGAAGGGGGTGTTGCAGAGGCGGGCGTACGTGTCGGCGTCGGCGGCGTTGAGGCTCACGGAGATGCAGTCCACCAGGCCTTGCAGTTCGGGCAGGACGTTGCGGCCGTGGACCAGGTTCGCCTGGCCGTCGGTGTTGATACGGATGCGGAAGCCGCGTTTCTTCAGTTCCCGCGCCACTTCCACGATCAGGTCGAGGCGGAGCATGGGCTCGCCGAAGCCGCAGAAGACGATTTCATCCACCGGCCCCGGCTCACCGACGGCAGCCAGCACCTCGGCGCTGTCCGGCTCGTGGTCCAGCCGGAGGTGGTGTCCTTTCACCGTGTAGTCGTCGAACTTGGCGCAGAAGGAACAGCGGTTTGAGCAGCGGTTGGTGATGTTCAGGTAGAGGGAGTTCCTGATCCGGTAGGCGATCCGGGCCGCCTGGTCGCTCTCCCCGATGCCGAAGAGCCGCCGGGCGTTGAGGGAGGTGATCCGTCCCACGTCCTCCAGGGAGAGCCCTTTCAGTTCCGCCACTTTTTCGGCGGTGAGCCGCACGTAGGCCGGCTCGTTCCGCTTCCCGCGGTGGGGGACCGGGGTGAGGTAGGGACAGTCGGTCTCCACCAGCAGGTGCTCGATCTTGACGCCGCGCACCACCTCGCGCAGGGCTTCGTTGGAAGGGTAGGTGACGGTGCCGGGGATGGAGATCAGGAAGCCCATGTCCACGCATTCCCTGGCCATGGCCAGGTCGCCGGAGAAGCAGTGGAGCACGCCACCCACGTCCCGGGCCTTTTCCTCGCGCAGGAT
The DNA here is from genome assembly GCF_000007985.2 of Geobacter sulfurreducens PCA. NCBI lineage: Bacteria > Pseudomonadati > Thermodesulfobacteriota > Desulfuromonadia > Geobacterales > Geobacteraceae > Geobacter > Geobacter sulfurreducens. Next base: position 2,734,377 of record NC_002939.5, on the reverse strand, counting down.
CGCCATGACCCGCTCGTGGGCGTCGCGGTCGTGCACCACGATGGGCAATGCCAGTTCCCGGGCCAGCCTGATGAAGCGGCGGAAGACCTGTTCCTGCTCGTCGCGGGGCGAGCGGTCCCGGAAGAAGTCGAGCCCGATTTCGCCGATGGCCGCCACCTTGGGGTTCCCCTGGGCCAGGGTCCTGATCTCGTCGTAGCAGCGGTCGGTCACCCGCCCCGCGTCGTGGGGATGGATGCCCACGGCGCACCAGATCCGCTCGTGGCGGCCGGCCAGTGCCACTGCGGCCCGGCTGGACTCCAGGTCAGCCCCTACCGTGACGATGTGGGAAAGCCCCGCCTCCCAGGCGCGGGAGAGCATGGCGTCGAAATCGGCCGCAAAGTCGTGGCCGTCGATATGGGCGTGGGTGTCGATGAGAAAACCTGACTCGTTCATGGTGGTCCTTCCCGGTCCGTGAATGCCGATGGCGGCCGGAAGAGCCGCCACTGCCGACAAGGCTACCACGAACGGCCGTGCCGTGACAAGCCCGCGAGGGGAGGGTCATCCCTTGAGATTGTTCCAGAGATTGACCATGAAATCCTGCACGTTGGTGAGGATGGCCCGGGCCTGGCCGGACCCGCGGTTGGCCAGCTTGTCGGCCCCGAATTCGGACATGTCCACGATATAGAAATATACCGGCCGCACGGTGCCGTCATCCAGCACCCTGTAGCTGGGGGTCATGTTGCCCACGGCAATGGCGTGCAGCTGGGTGGCCAGGGCGATGACCGTGGTGGCCCGTCGGGCGTGGGCGCGCATGGCGTCCTGGGCCTGGCGGGAATCGGTGATCACGTCGGGGAGCGGGCCGTCGTCCCGGATGGAGCCCGCCAGGACCACCGGCACCCGGTGCTCCAGGCAGGCGCGGATGATCCCGTCGCGAATCCCCAGCTCGGCGATGGCCCGTTCCAGGGAGCCGTGCCGCAGGACTTCGTTGATGACGTCCAGGTGGTGGTAATGCCCGCCGGCCACCAGGGCCTGGGTGTAGATGTCCTGGCCGAGGCCGGTGTGGAACAGGGCCGCCTCCAGATCGTGGGTGGCCAGGGCGTTGCCGGCCAGGAGCGCGTGGCAGTAGCCCCCGCCGATCAGGCCGGCCATGGCGGCGCGGCTGTCCCGGTCGAACGCCACGGCGGGCCCGAGGACCCAGACGATGTGGCCGTGGTCCCGGTCGTGGCGCAGGATGTCGTACAACTCTTCATAGGAGCGGGAAAAGGGGCTCTCCCGGGTGCCGCGGCTGCGGAAGGTGAACTTGTCTCCCCCCGCCCCGGCCGGGGCGTCGAACCCCGTGGTGTGCACGTAGATCCCTTCTTCGCCGTTCTCGGTCCGCCCCACCACCACCCGGTCTCCCCGCCGGACCAGGCGGGGTTCCACCACCCTGAGCATGTCGCCGTCCAGCACCAGCACCGCGTCCATTCTGCTTCCCGAGGCCAGGAGCCAGCGACCGCCCCCCAGGTGGACGTATTCGGGATAGTTTGAGGTGGCGTGAAACCCGGCGGGGAGCACGCCGCTGCCGGGGGCCTCGGCCACGCGGACCGGCGGCGCGGCGGCCAGGTCGGGCCGGGTGAAGTCGGGGGGAACATAGGCGGGAAAAGGTGTCATGGCCGTACCTCCCAGGAAAATCTCGGTAGCGTCAGGCAAAGTAAAGCCCCTGCCGGCGCGGTTGTCAATGGTCGGGCCTGCATCCGGCCGATCCCTGTGGTACCATTCCAGAGTCATTCATGAAAACCGCGCCCCGGCACCGGCCGCGGCAGACAGATCACCACAGGGGAGAACCCATGACCGACAGCCCGACCCGGCCCATCCTGCTGGTTGCCCTCGGCGGCAACGCCCTGATCCGCCCTGGCGAACGGGGGACCTGCGCGGAGCAGTTCGCCAACCTGCGGCGTCCCATGGGGCAGATCGCCCGGTTGACCGACCGGTACCGGCTCATCATCACCCACGGCAACGGGCCCCAGGTGGGCAACCTCCTCATGCAGCAGGAGTCATGCGCCGAGGTGCCGGCCATGCCCCTGGAGATCCTGGTGGCCCAGACCCAGGGGCAGATCGGCTACATGATCGAATCGACCCTGGAGAGCGAACTCCTGGCCCTGGGCGGGGCGAAGCGGTGCCTGGTGAGCCTGATCAGCTACGTGCAGGTGGCGGAGGACGATCCCGCGTTCCGCACCCCCACCAAGCCCATCGGCCCCCACTACACGGCGGAGGAGGCCGCGCGCTTCACCTGGCCCATGGTGAGCACCCCCCGGGGATTCCGCCGGGTGGTGGCCTCGCCCGAGCCCCTGACCGTGGTGGAGAAGGACGAGATCCAACGGCTGGTGGAGATGGATTTCATCGTGGTCTGCTGCGGGGGCGGCGGCATCCCCGTGACCCGGGAGGGCCGCGCCTTTCACGGCGTGGATGCGGTGATCGACAAGGACCTGGCCAGCGCCTGCCTCGGCCGGGAAGTGGGGGTGGATACCCTGGTCATCGCCACGGACGTGGCCGGGGTGGCCACCGGCTTCGGCACGGCAGGGGAGACGTTCCTGCGGCGGCTGGACGCGGCGCGGGCGGAGCAGTTGCTGGCGGCGGGCGAGTTTCCTCCCGGCTCCATGGGGCCGAAGGTGGAGGCGGCCGTCCGCTTTGTCCGGGGGGGCGGCACGCGGGCCGTCATCTGCCATCTGGACGAGATCGAGGCCGCGGTGGCGGGAACGGCGGGGACTGAGATAACCGGAGGGACGACATGAAGCGGAAACGGATCATCATCATGGGGGCGGCCGGGCGGGACTTTCACAACTTCAACTGCTGCTTCCGGGACAACCCGGCCTGCCGGGTGGTGGCCTTCACCGCAACCCAGATTCCCTACATCAGCGACCGGCGCTACCCGGCGGAGCTGGCCGGAACACTCTATCCCCACGGCATCCCCATTGTCCCCGAAGAGCAGCTGGAGGAGCTCATCCGCCGCCTCAGGGCGGAGCAGGTGGTATTCGCCTACAGCGACGTGGCCCATGAGCGCCTGATGCACACGGCCTCCCGCGTGCTGGCCTGCGGGGCCGATTTCACCCTGCTGGGGCCCGACGCCACCATGCTCGCGAGCCGGCTCCCGGTGGTCTCGGTCTGCGCGGTGCGCACCGGCTGCGGCAAGAGCCAGGTGGTCCGCTATTTCTGCGATATCCTGCGGGAGCGGGGAATCCGCCCCGTGGTGGTCCGCCACCCCATGCCCTACGGTGACCTGGCCGCCCAGGCCGTGGAGCGGATGGAGAGCATGGCCGACCTGGACCGCTTCCGGTGCACCATCGAGGAACGGGAGGAGTACGAGCACCTCCTGGACCACGGGGCCATCGTTTACGCCGGGGTGGATTACCGCCGGATTCTGCGACGGGCGGAGAAGGAAGCGGCGGTCATCATCTGGGACGGGGGGAACAACGACCTCCCCTTTTTCCGACCCGACCTGGAGATCGTGGTGGCGGACCCCCTGCGCCCCGGCCATGAAACCTCCTGGTATCCGGGGGAGGTGAACCTGCGCCGGGCGGCAGTGGTGGTGGTGAACAAGGTGAACGCCGCGGAACCGGCGGCCGTGGCGGCGGTGGAGGGGGCGGCCCGGAGCGCGAACCCGTCGGCCGCGCTGGTGCGGACGGAATCGGTCATCACCGTGGCGGACGGCGAACGGATCAGGGGGAAGCGGGTGCTGGTGATCGAGGACGGCCCCACCATCACCCACGGCTCCATGCCCTCGGGCGCCGGGCTTGCCGCAGCCCGCCAGTACGGCGCCGCGGAGGTGGTCGACCCGCGCCCCTGGGCGGCGGGCTCGCTGCGGGATGTCTATGCCGCCTGGCCCCACATCGGGCCGGTCCTCCCGGCCATGGGCTACAGCCCCGCCCAGGTGGCCGACCTGGCCCTGACCATCGACTCGGTACCGTGCGACTTGGTGGTGGCCGCCACCCCCATCGACATCGCTCGCCTCACCGGCACCGGCCGGCCGGTGCTGCGCGCCTTCTACAACGTGGTCGAAGGGGAGGGGGCTCCGCTCCGGCAGGCCTTTGAAACCTTCCTGAACACCTAACAGGCTGTTGAAAAACGTCCCTGCTACATTTCGACCCGCGTCACCACCCCCTGAAGCTTGCTGACCGGCAGCTTGTTGAACTGGACGAAGTTGGCACTCTGGCGCTTGATGGTGGCAAAGATCCGCCAGACGGGGTTGCTGGTGTCGATGTCCTCGATGCCGTAAAAGATGACCTTTTCCTCGACCCCGTGTTTCTTGAGCAGTTTCTCGATGTCCAGCCGCTCCATGTAGCCGGCGTTGACCTCGAAGGCATCGAGCCCGGTGCCGATTCCCCGCGTCAGCTTCGTCCTCACGTCAAAGGGCTCGTCGGTCCGCGTCAGGGAGACGAACACGTTCCGCTCGTAGATGATGTTGCTCCTGATGATGCAGTGGATCACGTAGGGGGGCACCACGGGGGTCTCCCGCACGAAAAAGAGCCCGGTGCCGGGGATGTTGTGCCCCTTGGCGTAGATTTGCTCGTAGGAGAGGAGGAAGGTGTCCAGGTCCAGGGGCTTGAGGGAGCGGTAGAGGGCCCGCTGGCCCCGGGTCCAGATCACCATGATCGCCAGGGGGATGGAGGCGAGCACCAGGGACCAGTAGCCGCCGTGGGGCAGCTTGTGCAGGTTGGCGGTGAGATAGGCGAAGTCGATCACGGTCACGGCCAGGGCGATGGGGACCTTCCACTTCTTGGTGGTGCGGGAGAAGATCATGGTCATCATGATGCCGGTGATGAACATGGTGCCGGTCACCGCCAGGCCGTAGGCCGCGGCCAGGTTTTCCGACCGCTGGAACAGGATCATGATGAAGATGACCGCCACCAGGAGCGACCAGTTGACCGAGCCGATGTAGATCTGGGACTTCAGGTGGGTCGAGGTGTAATCCACTTTCATCAGCGGCAGGATGCGGGTGGTGATCCCCTGGTAGACGATGGAGAACACCCCGCTGATCAGGGCCTGGGAGGCGATGATCGTGGCCGAGATGGTGAGGAGCAGGAACGGGATGTAGAGCATCGGCACCTGGCTCTTCACCATGGAGAAGAGGATGTTCTTGGCCTCGGGGTTGCGCAGGATGAAGGCCCCCTGGCCCAGGTAGTTGATGACCAGGGCACAGAAGACGAAGTACCAGGCCCGGATGATCGGCTTTCTCCCCAGGTGCCCCATGTCGGCGTAGAGGGCCTCGCCGCCGGTGGCGCAGAGGATGACCTCGGAGAGGACGAAAAAGCCGGCCAGGCCGTTGTGCTTGAGGAAGAGGACGGCGTGGTGGGGGCTGATCGCCTGGACCACCGTGGGGGTGCCGATGATCGAGACCAGCCCCGACACCGTCAGGGCCGAGAACCAGACGACCATGATGGGGCCGAAGGCGCTGGCCACCTTGTCCGTTCCCTTGAACTGGAAGATGAAGAGAAACACCGCGATGACCGCGGCCACCAGGATCAGCCCCCCCTGGGCCAGGTCCTCCAGGCCGGGGATCAGCCGCATTCCCTCCACGGCGGAGAGGATACTGATGGCCGGGGTGATGACGCCGTCGCCCAGGAGCAGCGAGACGCCGAGGAAGGCGAGAAAGCCCGCAAAGGCCATCTGGCGTCCCGATTTGAGCAGCCGGATCAGGATCTCCTTCAGGACGATGGTTCCCCCTTCGCCCTTGCGGCCCAGGCTCATGGCCAGCCAGGCGTACTCGACCGTGACGAGGATGATGAGGGTCCAGACGATGAGGGAGAGGATGCCGAGCACGTGCTCCGCGTCGGGCTTGGTCAGGGTCATGATGACCGTGAGGGTGTAGATGGGGCTGGTGCCGATGTCGCCGAACACCAGGCCCATGGATTTGATGATGCCGCCCCAGTAGGATTGGGCTTCAGTCTTCATGTACGCGCCTCCCGGAAGATATGCATGAAGGGGCGGGAAACGGAAAAGCCGCCGGCAGGCGCCGGCGGCCCTGAAACCGCTGTCGTGCCCTTCCAGATGCCTACGAGGTTAGCTGACGGGCTCGAGGCTGAAAGTCCTCTATCCGGCGCCATTGCCGGAATACGCCCCCGAAGTGGGTCCCCCGCACCCGTTCTCGCGAACGGATCTCGGCTGCATGAATGTCCCCCATAGTATGCCCCGTTCCCCCGGCAGGTCAAGCATCAGATTGTCCCCTGATGGTTGAGCCCCTGGTCACTCGGCCTTCAAACGATAGCCGACCCCGGGCTCGGTCAGGAGGTAGCGGGGGCGCGTGGGATCGGACTCGATCTTGCGGCGGAGATTGCTGATGTTCACCCGCAGCACATGGGGCTGTTCCACATGGGCAACCCCCCAGATCTGCCGGAGGATCTGGCTGTGGGTCAGGACCTTGCCGGCGTGGACCGCCAGGAGGCGCAGCAGCTCGTACTCGGTGGGGGTGAGCTGTACCTCGACTCCGTCCACGGTCACGCGGCGGCGCGGCAGATCCACCTCAAGCCCGCCGATCCGGCAGATCGGTTCGGGCGCCTGCCGGATGGAGCGGCGCAGTACCACCCGCATCCTCGCCAGCAGTTCCCCGATGCCGAAGGGCTTGGTCAGGTAGTCGTCCGCCCCGGCATCCAGGGCATGCACCTTGTCGTCCTCCCGCTCCCGGACCGACAGCACGATGATCGGCACCGGCGACCACTCCCTGATCCGCCTGATGACCTCCACCCCGTCCAGGTCCGGCAGCCCCAGATCCAGGAGGATGAGATCGGGCCGGATGGCCGCGGCTGCGGCCAGCGCGGCGTGACCCGTTTCGGCCTGGTGGAGCGAGAACTCCTCCGCGTCGAGGACGGTGCGGAGAAAGCGGCGGATCGCCGCTTCGTCGTCCACGATCAGGATCCGCGGCCGGTTGATGGCGTTCGCTTCATGGCCCATGGGAAACACCCTCTTTCGCCCCGCCGGCCAGCGGCAGGGTCACGATCACCCGGAGCCCGCCCCCGGTCCGGTTCTCGGCCCGGATGGAGCCGCCGTGGGCCTCGACGATTCCTTTGCAGATGGAAAGCCCCAGCCCGGTTCCCTGCGCCCCTTCGGGAACCGCAATGCGGTAGAACTTGTCGAATACCCGCTTCAGGTCCTGCTCGGGAATGCCCGGGCCGCGGTCTGCCATCTCGATGCGGAGCCTGCCTCCGTCCACCCGGGCCGTTATCTCCACGCCGCTGTCGGGCGGCGAATATTTCAGCGCATTGTCGAGCAGATTGACCAGCACCTGGGTCATCAGGACCATGTCTATCCTGACCAGGGGCAGGTCGGGAGCAAGGCGCACGTCGATCCCGCGCTCGCCGATCCGCCGCTCCAGGGCCGCCAGGGCGCACCCGATCAAGTCCTGAACATCGCTCAGCTCCCGTTTCAGTTTGATCGCCCCGGACTCCAGGCGGGTCATGTCGAGGAGGTTGCCCACGAAGCGGTTCAGCCGCTCTGCCTCTTCCCACGCGGTGTCGAGCAGTTCCAGCCGGGATTCGTCGGCCAGGGTATGGACCTTGTCGCGCAGGGTGTCCAGGGCGCCGGTGATGGCGACCAGGGGGGTACGCAGGTCGTGGGAGATGGAGTTGAGCAGGGCCCGTTCGAGGTTCTCGCGGGCCTGGAGGATCTGGGCCTGCTCGGCCTGCCGGGAGAGCTGGACCCGCTCGAGGGCCATGGCGGTCTGGGAGGTGAATGCGTCCAGCATGCGGCGGACCTGGGTGGAGCGGTAATCGGCATCGTTTTTCAGCCTGACCCCCAGCACCCCGAGGACGGAGCCCGATGTCTGGAGCGGCAGGTAGAGAAATCCCGCCGAGGCGAGGGTTTCGGTCCCCTGGCCCGCGGTCTGGCGGTTGCGGAACGCCCAGTCGGCCACGGCCATCTCCTTGACGTCGGGCTTGAGCCCCTTGCTGGCGGCGGCGACTCTGAGCCGGTCTCCCTCGGGAAGGAGCACGGCGGCCCTGGCGAACAGGGTCTCGCCGATGTTCCTGATCACGGCGGCCACGAGGGTCTCGATGTCGGCGGCTGCTGCCAGGTCGCGGCTCAGATAGTAGAGGGAGGCGGTCTGCTCCTCCCGTTCCCGCACGGCCTCGGCCCGTTCGCGCACCGTGGAGACCAGGGTGCTGATGACCACGCCCACGGTGAACAGGGCGACAAAGGTGATCAGGTACTGGGTGTCTGCCACGGCAAAGGTCAGGTGCGGCGGAATGAAGAAGAAGTCGAAGGCCAGGACCCCCAGAAAGGCCGTGAGGATGGCCGGCTTGAGGCCGAGCCTCAGTGCCGCCAGCACCACTGCCAGCAGGTAGATCATGACCATGTTGGTCGGCGCCAGGAAGGGACGGAGCAGGAGGCAGGCCAGGGAGGCCGCGACGACCAGTGCCAGGCTCGCCAGGTAGCCGGAGAAGGAGATCGGCCCCCTCCGTACGGGAAGGACCGGCCCCTTTCCGGCCTCGGCCGGCTCGTAGCTGACCACGTGCACATCGATGGCGCCGCTCAGGCGGATAATCCGGTCGACCAGGGGGAGGCGCAGAAACTCGCGCCAGCGCGGCTTTGCCGGCTTGCCGACCACGATCCTGGTCACGTTGTGCCTGCGGGCGTAGTCGATGAGCGCCTCCGCCACCGACGTGGCGGTGACGGTGGCGACCTGGGCGCCGAGGCTTTCCGCCAGGCGGAGATCCTTCCAGACCCGTTTCCGGTTTTCCTGCTCATGCCTGCCGTTGCCGGGGGTCTCCACGTAGACCGTGAACCAGGGGGCCTTCAGTTCGTCCGCCAGGCGGCGGGTGGTCCGGATCAGCCGCTCGCTGAACGGGCTGCCGCTGATGCTCACCAGAAGCCGCTCGGCCGCCGGCCAGGGGCCCGGAATGGCCCGCGCCTCCATGTAGGCCCGCATCTCTTCGTCCACGCGGACCGCGGCGCGGCGGAGCGATAGCTCCCGCAGGGCGATCAGGTTGCCGGCGCGGAAGAACTTTTCCGCGGCAAACGCGGCCTGCTCCGGCACGTAGACCTTCCCTTCGCGCAACCGCTGCAGGAGATCCTCCGGCGGGATGTCCACCAACCGGATCTCCGCCGCCAGGTCCAGGAGGCGGTCCGGCACGGTCTCGCGCACGGCGATGCCGGTGATCTGCGCCACCACGTCGTTGAGGCTCTCGAAGTGCTGGACGTTGACCGTGGTGAAGACGTCGATGCCGGCCGCCAGCAGTTCCTCCACGTCCTGCCAGCGCTTCTCGTGCCGGGAGCCTGGCGCGTTGGTGTGGGCCAGCTCGTCCACCAGGGCGAGCTGGGGCCGGCGGGCCAGCACCCCGTCGATATCCAGCTCCGGGAGCATGACCCCCTGGTACTCGATCCGGGCCGCGGGGAGGATTTCCAGCCCTTCCAGGAGTGCATCGGTTTCCGGTCGGCCGTGGGATTCCACGTAGGCGGCCACCACGTCGCGCCCTTCATGCCTGCGCTCCCGGGCCGCCTGCAGCATGGCGTAGGTCTTGCCGACACCGGCGGCGTAGCCGAGGAAGATCTTCAGCTTCCCCCGCTTTGCCTCGGCCTCTTCGGCCTGGGCCAGCTTCAGCATCGCCTCCGGCGAGGGGCGTCTCTCGTCGTCCATATCACTCATGGCATCAGTGTATCCAATGCCAGATTCAGAGCAAGCACGTTAATCCGCGGTTCTCCAAGGAAGCCGAGCTGACGGTCCTCTGTATGGGCGGCGATGAGCCTGCTCAACGCCCCTGCGCTCATCCCGCGGGCCCTGGCGACGCGGGGGATCTGCACCTTCGCCGCTTCCGGCGAGATATGGGGGTCAAGGCCGCTGGCCGAGGCCTGGACAAGATCAGCCGGTATGCTGCCCTTGATGCCGGCGTCACGGAGAGCCTTGATCCGCTCTCCGACCGTTTTCAGGTATGCAGGATTGGCGGGGCCGGCATTGGAACCCCCGGAACCGGCCGGGTTGTAACCGAATTCAGGGGTGGCCGAGGGACGGGGCCAGAAATACTTCGGCCCGGAGAATGGTTGTCCGATGAGGGTCGAGCCGACCTCACGTCCCCGCGCATCGGTGATGAGGCTCCCCTTGGCCTGCTTCGGGAATACGGCCTGGGCGATGCCGGTGACGACCGCCGGGTAGATGCCGCCGCAGAGGATGGTGAAGATGATGAGCATCAGGATGGCGGGTTTCAGTTCTTTCATGATGTTCTCCCGTAGGGCAATTCATGAATTGCCCCTGCACCGTAGTCACACAAACAGCCCCACCACCATGTCAATCGCCTTGATGCCGACGAATGGCGCGATTACCCCTCCCAACCCGTAGATCAGGAGGTTGTTGATCAGCAGCTTCTCGGCCGGCATCGGTCGGAACTTCGTTCCCTTCAACGCCAGCGGCACCAGCAGAAGAATGATTACCGCATTGAAGATGACGGCCGACAGGATGGCGCTCATGGGGGTCGCCAGACCCATGATGTTCAACGCTCCCAACTGGGGGTAGACGGAAAGCATCATCGCCGGGACGATAGCGAAATATTTGGCGATATCGTTGGAGATGCTGAACGTGGTAAGGTTTCCGCGGGTCATGAGGATCTGTTTCCCAACCTCTACGATATCGAGGAGCTTCGTCGGGTTCGAGTCCAGATCGATGATGTTGGCAGCCTCCCTGGCCGGCTGGGTGCCCGTGTTCATGGCTACCGCCACGTCCGCCTGGGCCAGGGCGGGGGCGTCGTTGGTACCGTCGCCGGTCATGGCCACCATGTACCCGGCTGCCTGGTTCTCCCGGATCAGGCGGAGTTTCTCCTCGGGCTTTGCCTGGGCGAGGAAGTCGTCCACCTGTGCCTCGGCGGCGATTGCCGCGGCGGTGAGGGGGTTGTCGCCGGTGATCATAACGGTCTTGATCCCCATGCTCCGCAGTTGCTGGAACCGTTCCTGGATGCCTCCCTTGATGATGTCCTTCAGGTTGACCACCCCGAGAATCTCGGCGTCGCAGCTGACCACGAGCGGAGTTGCCCCGGCACGGGCGACTTTGTCCACCACAGCCTCCAGATCGCCCGGGATGCTCTTTCCCCCCAGGCTTTTGACGAAGGCGGCCGTCGAGTCGGAAGCCCCCTTGCGGTACTGTCTGCCGCCGGCATTAAGACCGGACAAGCGGGTTTCGGCGCTGAAGGTGACGGTTTCGGCATCTGCCGCGAGCGCCTCCGCCTTCATGCCGTACTTCTGTTTGGCCAGCACCACGATGCTCCTCCCTTCGGGAGTTTCATCGGTCAATGACGCCATGAGCGCCGCTTCCGCGACCTCCTTGTCGGTGTGTCCGCCGACCGGGATGAACTCCACCGCCTCACGGTTTCCCAGGGTTATGGTCCCGGTTTTGTCGAGAAGGAGCACGTTAACATCTCCGGCCGCCTCGATGGCCCGTCCCGACAGGGCAATGACGTTTTTCTGGAAGAGCCGGTCCATGCCGGCGATGCCGATGGCGGGCAGCAGAGCGGCAATGGTGGTTGGCGCCAGGCAGACGAAGAGGGCGACCAGGACCGTGAGCGATACCGGCGACCCCTGACCGGCAGCCCTCACGCTGTAGACGGAGAGGGGGCTGATGTTGGCGCACACGAGCAGGAAGACTGCCGTAAGCGCGATGAGGAGCACCTCCAGGGCGATTTCGTTGGGGGTCTTGCGTCGCTTGGCCCCCTCGATCATGGAGATCATCCGGTCGAGGAAGGTCTCACCCGGATTGGCGGTGATCCTGACGATGATGGCGTTGGCGATCACCTTGGTCCCGCCGGTGACGGCGCTCCGGTCTCCACCTGATTCCCGCACCACCGGCGCCGACTCGCCGGTCACCGCTGCCTCGTTCACCAGGGCCGCGCCGGCGAAGACATCGCCATCGCCCGCAATCAGCTCTCCCGCCTCCACCAGGATATAGTCATCCTTGCAGAGCTGATTGGCGCCGACCACGGTAAAATCACTGCCGAATTCCGGCTTGTTGAGCCGTTTGGCCATCACCTCGGTGCGGGTCTTCCGCAGACTGGCGGCGCGCGCTTTACCGCGCCCCTCCGCCAACGCCTCGGAGAAGGTGGCGAAGATGACCGTCAACCAGAGCCAGAGCGACACGAGGCCGGTGAACCAGGCCGGCTCCTCCCCCGCGCCGGCAAGCGACATGAAGAAGGTTGCCAGGGTGATGATGCTGGCAATTTCCACCATGAACATGACCGGGTTGCGCCAGAGGGTGCGGGGGTCGAGCTTCCTGAAGGATTCGATCAGGGCGGGCCGCATGATCTGCGGATCGAAAATGGATATCGGCTGCGGGGCGTGTTTGGTCATTATCGTCTCCTGTAGGGGCGATCCTTGTGATCGCCCACCGAGCGGGCGAATACAAGATTCGCCCCTACATCGTCATGGTCAGGTGCTCCACGATCGGCCCGAGCGACAGCGCCGGGAAAAAGGTGAGCGCACCGACGATGAGGATGACCAGGGTCAGCCAGAGGGCGAACGGCACCTTGTCCGTCGGCAGGGTCCCGAGGCTCGGCGGTACGTATTTCTTCTCCGCCAGGGAGCCGGCCATGGCGAGCACCGCCACTGCCGGGGCGAACCGTCCGACGATCATTGCCAGGGCGCCGAGGATGTTGTAGAAGGTCGTGTTGGCCGAGAGCCCCGCAAAGGCGCTCCCGTTGTTGTTGGCCATGGAGGCGAAGGCGTAGAGGACCTCGGAGAGGCCGTGGGCTCCTGGATTGGCCATGGCGGCCACGGCGGACGGAGAGATCATGGCGATTCCCGAAAGTATCAGCACCATGACGCCGGCAGCCAAAACCGTGACGACCGACATCCACATCTCCCGCACCTCGATTTTTTTCCCCAGGTATTCCGGCGTGCGCCCGATCATCAGGCCCGAGACGAATACTGCGATCACGGCGAAGGCGAGCATGGTGTAGAGGCCGGAGCCGACCCCGCCGGGAACCAGTTCACCCAGGAGCATCAGGCTCATGGGGATCATGCCGCCGATCGGAGTGAGGGAGTCGTGCATAGTGTTCACCGCGCCGCAGGATGTGCCGGTGGTTGCGACCGTGAAAAGGCTGCTTCCGGCCAGGCCGAAGCGGGTATCCTTTCCTTCCATGTTGGCCCCGTGAACGCCGAGCTTTGTCACCAGCGGATTGCCGCCCGATTCAACACCCTGAAGCACCGCAAAGGAGGCCAGCAGGATCAGGAGCATGACCCCGAGGAGGGTCCAGCCCTGGCGGGTATTCCCCACCATGGCGCCGAAGGTGTAGGTGAGGGAGAACGGGATGAGGAGGATGAGCAGGATCTCCAGCATGTTGGAAAGGGGAGTGGGGTTCTCGAACGGATGGGCCGAGTTGGCGTTGAAGAAGCCGCCGCCGTTGGTCCCCAGTTCCTTGATCGCTTCCTGGGAAGCGACCGGCCCCATGGGGATCGTGACCTCCTTGGCGGTCACACGTTCGGTGACCGGATTTCCCGTGGGGTCCTTGACCGGGCTTCCCGTGCCGTCACGCTTCGGCGTGTCGTAGGTGACCGGCTGCACCAGGGACACCGCCTGGTAGGCGCTGAAGTTCTGGATCACCCCCTGGGAAACGAGGACGAGGGCGGCGATCAGGGAGATCGGTACCAGGATGTAGAGCGTCGCGCGGGTCAGGTCGACCCAGAAGTTGCCCAGCGCGGAGGTCGTGCGCCGCGCGAAGCCGCGAATAACTGCGATGGCCACGGCAATGCCGGTGGCGGCGGAGACGAAGTTGTGCACCGTCAGCCCAACCATCTGGGTGAAGTAGCTGGCCGCCTGTTCACCCGCATAGGCCTGCCAGTTGGTATTCGTGGTGAAACTGACGGCGGTGTTGAGGGCCAGTTGCCAGCTGAAGGCCGGAAACTTCTGCGGATTGAGCGGCAACAGGTGCTGCAGCATCAGCATGGCGAAAAGTGTCGCGAAAATGACCAGATTGAAGAGGACCATGGCCCGGGCATAGCGCTTCCAGTCCATCTCCTCTTCACTGTTCACTCCGCAAACCCCGTAGAGGAGGCTCTCGGCGGGCGCGAGGACGGGTGAGAGGATCGTCCGCTCCCCCTGGAATACCCGGGCCATGAAGGTGCCCAGGGGCTTGACCATGGCCAGGAGAACGACAAACAAGAGAACTGTTTGCAGCGATTCGTACACGTTCATGAGACAGTCTCCGAATTGATCGATGTCATTAAGTCTAGCACGCTTACGGCTTCTCGCCGGGACCGGCCCTTATTGCATTGCGAACGGGAGCATTGGTGAGGGGGCAGTGAAGCCGGTGCCGTGCGGCGTTTTGCTGGATTGTTTTCTCGGTACCGACCGGCCGGGACAAGTACCGTCCTGCGGCCCCGCCAGGTCGAAAGAGGAGCCCGCACGGCCGGTCAACCCGGCGTTGGCCCGGTTTCTGTCTCAGGCGAGAGAGGCTTCACTGTCCATGCCTTGCGTTCGCACTGGTAGACCGGTATTTCCCCTTTGCGATAGGGTGGCGGCGCCACGACCGTGACCCCTTCGATCATCTCGATCACTGCCTCGTCCTCGAACCCCTCACCCTGGTACACGCCCGTGGCGCAATCGAAAAAATAGACTTTCATGGCCGTCCTCCCGCGTGAACTCTTTGTTACTACCCTAGCGGAAAGCGCCTCAAAGCAGGCTCAAAAGAGGGGGGAAACGCATCAAGAAGTCATCAAGACGGAGAGACCGCGCGTGCCGGAGGCCGGGGAGGGAAAAACGAAGGCCCCGCGTGAGCGGGGCCGTGCAGGGTGGGAAAGTGGTGGTCAGGGTGGCACCGGCACACTATGGTGCGGTTTCATCGGCGCGGAACACGAAATCCTGGGCCCGGACGGAATCGCACAGCAGGCACGGCTTGACCTGGCCGCTCGTACGGCTGTCGATCCAGGCCGCCAGTTTATCGTAGTTGCCCTTCACCGTGACGTCAGGGAAGGACCGGCACGCCCGCTCCAGGAAATCGAGGGACGTGTCGATCTGATTGCGTGCAAGGGCAATGCACGCGTGCTGGTTGAGGATGATGTTGCCGATGGGGAAGCCCAGCTCCTCTGCCCGAGTCAATGCCGCCGTGGCTTTGTCTAACTGGCCCGCGCGAAGGTATGCGTTGGCGAGCTCCACATGGACGGTGGGCACGTCGGGCAGATGCTCCACGACGGCTTCCCTTTCCGCTACGGTATATTCGTAGCCGCCGATGGTTCCGATGCTGCAGTAAAGATGCTGCATGACCGTATCCAGGTCTTTTTTGCGCTTTCTTTCCACGGATATATCCATGAAGTCGTTCCGGAAGAAGATATCCGAGGTCAATCCCTGTTGTTCGCACAGATGACCGTAGTCTTCCGTGCCCGGAAGAAACATCAGTGGCGTGAGGTCGTAGCTGTTGGGCCGACCGGCCTTGATCAGGTCGATGCTCGCCTGGAGCGTGTCGGGCGTCTCTCCACGATTGATCACCATCATGTAGTAGTGGACGAGCATGCCGTACTTTTTGGCCGCGCGGGTCACCGTGAGGACCATTTCGGGGGTGATCCCCTTGTGTATCCTCTCAAGGATCTCCGGTGACCCCGATTCCACCCCGATCATGATCTCCTGGCAGCCTGCCCGCCTCATCCTGTGCAGTACCTTGTCCTCCATGGCATCCACGCGGGTGCTGCAGCTCCAGAGAAAGTCGAGCTTGTTCCCGATGATCGCGTCGCACATGTTCAGGGTACGCTGCTGGTTGGCGGTGAAGGTGTCGTCTGCGATCATGAGGTAGGGCACCGGCAGCCGGGCCAGTGCCTTCCTGAACATGTCAATGCAGTAGTCTGTGGAGTAAAAACGGATCTTCCGTCCCCACAATACGGGATTGCCGCAGAACGAGCATTTGGAAGGGCAGCCGCGCGACGTCATCACGATATTGCTTGAATAGTAGTCAAAATGGGATGCAAGCGTGTCGAGGTCGCCGATCCGGGGGCGCACTGGACCGAGCGCCACCTCGTCGCCGTTTCGCCACGCAGTGCCCGGGATTCCAACTGCCGGCCGGTGCGAGCGGATATGGTCGAGCAGTTCCATGAAGGTCTCTTCGCCTTCGCCGACGACAACCGTATCGATCGCGCGGTAATAGCGCAGCGTTTCAAGGGGGAGCGTCGTTGCGAAGGGGCCGCCGACGGTAATGTGGGCGTGCGGATGATACTGTCTGATCAGGGCGCACAGCGCACCCATGCCGCGCCGGTTGGAGTTGTAGGCGGATACGCCGTACACGTCGGCCCCGGTTCCGGCGATGAGGGCCACGATGTCGGCCCAGGGCGCGTTGAACAGATTGTACACGCGGACGTCGTGCCCGGCTTTTTTCGCCTGGGCCGCGATGGACAGCACGCCTTGGGTAATGGTCTTGAGTTCCCTGCTGATGGCGACCGGTCCGCCGGCGGTGGCGGGCGGGCCGAACGGCATGCCTTCCGGTACGGCCAGATCCGCGGACGGTATCTGCCACAACGGAGGGTAGACCAACACAATGCGCAGGGGGCGGGGCGCGTTTTCGTCTCTCCCGGCAACGGCTCCCGCTTCGGCAGATCCGTCATGCCCATGGGAGGGGACCCGATACTTCCGGTCGAGCGACTCTACGGATGCCGCCGCCGGATGTGACGATAGTTGCCGCGGCTGTCCCTCTGCCGCGTCCGCGGCGGGATACTCGGGACCGCGGGTCAGATCCCCGTCCATGAGCAGGGGATTGGTCAGGCGCCGTAATGCGTTTGTCCAATCTTCCTGGTGCGCGAGAGACAGTTTCCAGCTTTCGAGCGCCTCATCCAGGCGGCCCATTTCCTTAAGGACGTTGCCGAGGCTCGCGTAGGCCTCCTCATACGTCGGTCTGATTGCCGTTGCGCGGCGATAGCAGCTCTCCGCTTCCTCCAGGCGGCCCAGGGCCTGAAGCGCGGAGCCGAGGTTGTAGTGCGCCTGAGCCAGATCCGGGTTGTTCTCGATGGCGCGGCGGAAACAGGCTTCCGCCTCGTCCAGCCGCCCCAGGCTGCTCAGAATGTTGCCGAGATTGTTGTGCGCGATGGCGTCGTTCGGCCGCAGCTTCAGCGCGTAGCGGCAGTAGTATTCAGCCTCGTTGAGCTGATTCAGCTCATAGTAGATGATGCCGATATTGCAGTGGATATCCGGGTCGTCGGGCAACAGGCCGGCGGCCTTCAGGAACAGGGGCAGCGCATCCCCGTTCTGCCCCAGCAGCAAGGTGCAGATCCCCAGTATCTTCCAGCCGAAACCATGATCGGGGAACCGTTCGGTAAGGCCCTTTGCAAGATGCGCCGCCTCTGCGTAGCGACCCTGCCGCATGTAGTTGATTACATTGCCGGTCTCGTGGGGCGTCGGCTCGCTTGCTTTCAGGTTGGCTCGTCTCAGTTTGCGGTTCATTGGTTCACCATTAAGACGTTACATACGGGATGCATGTCTGATCTGCCCCGTGCGAAGGGATGTCATGGGGTCACGATTTTCTTCAGAAAGAACCAGCAGGTCCTGATGTCGTGGGAGGCGATGATCTGCGCGACCTGGCCGGGCTGCACGTCGACGGGGGTTTTGAAGAGATAGACGCAGTGCTGCCAGCCGGATGCCACATTCCTCTCTGCCGGATGGTTCTCAAAGACGAAGGTATCGTCCATTTCAAGGCGTATCCACTGGATGACGCCGCAGCACCTGCCGGCCCTGGTGATCGGCACGTCTATGCCGTAGCTTCTGCTGGTGGGGAAGTGATCCGTGCCCATGAAGTCGAAATGAATGGCCCCGATGCCGTCGCTCAGCAGTTCGATGTTGAGATCGTTCCTGCCGACATACTGCTTCGGGGGCACGATGTCGTTGAACCTCGACAGGTCGAAGCCGTAGACCTCGTCGACCCGGACGTTCATTTCGATGTCCCGTCCGCCGAACAGGGCAATCCGGACCGAGCCCCGGGCGGGGATGATCCGGGCTCCCGGCTTGAGCAGCCGCCGTTTTGCGTCTTCGATGCTGCTCAGAACGCCTTCGCCGAGAAATTCGCTCGACAGGATTTCCGAGACGAGCAGATCGGCCCGCTCTTCCAGGTCGACGCCGACCTCCAGGGTGGTGGACAGTTTCGGAATCACGGTGACCTGGTCCGCGAATCCGTTGTCTTTCACGATGGACGCGGCAGTCTCGGCAATTGCCGTGACCACCTCGCAGGTTGTCACGTGCCGTGCGCCCAGGCGGGCCGACATCATGGACAGAAGGCCCGATCCGGTCCCGATTTCCAGAACGCGCGTCTCCGGGGTGACCGCGGCCTGCAGGGCATTGAAATAGGCATCGTTCCTGGGCTTGTCGTTCATCATGGGCAGATGCCACAGGGGAACCGTGTCGCCGAGGGTCATGCTCAAGCCGTCATGGGCTTCCAGTTCGTAGGGGGAAAGCTCGATTGCCCGGCGGAAACTCGCCGCTGCCTTGTCCGGCTGGCGGAGCTTGAACAGGGTGTGGCCCAGGCCGATGTGGGCGCGGGTGTAATCCGGCATCAGCGACAGGGACTTCCGGTAGGTGGTTTCTGCCTCCTCCAGCCGGTTCAGCCCCTTCAGGCTCGTGCCCAGGTTATTGAGGGCTTCGGCAAAATCCGGCTTGAGGACGAGAGCCCTCCGGAAGCACTCCTCTGCCTCCCCATACCGTTTCTGATCATTCAGCACATTGCCGAGATTGTTGAGCGCCTCGGGAAAATCCTTGTTGATTTTCAGCGCAGTGCGATAGTTGCTTTCCGCCGCCTGGAGAAGCCCGATCTCTGCCTGGGCGATACCCAGGTTGGCGAAGGCCTGGGCATAATCCGGCTTGAGGCTGGTGGCCCGCTGCAGCCAGGGTACGGCTTTTTCATACTGCTCGAGCCGCAGGTATGCCACCCCGAGGTTGTGGTGCAGCTGCGCATCGCCCTGCGCCAGGTTCGCCGCCGTGGTCAACGGTTCGATTGCTTCCTTGAACCGTCCCTCCATGAGCATGATGACCCCGATCGCCTTCCAGACCACGGCGTGGTTGGGCCATTTGTTCACGGCCTCATTGATCTTCTGGTCCAGCAGGTCAAAGCGTCTCGAATTGAACAGCGCCAGCGTGTCTTCAAAAAAAGTGCGGGGGGGATTGGTCACGGACAGCTTCGGCCCTGCTCCCGCGGCATGCGCCTTCTTTTTTTTCATGCAGCACCTCCATAACGAGGAATGAACTGCCGGTTAGGGGTTATGTCTTGTGCAAAGATTGCGCCATGCGTATCCCTGATGGAGCGAGTGGCTGAACGCCAAAGGGGTCCGTCATGGCGCAGGCGGTGCCCGGCGCCGGCGAACGGCGCAGTAAGCGAGATCGCTACCGCGAATCGTCTTTTAACAGGCATGGCCGTTGCGCTGATCGGCCGGCACCGGTATTCGGGCCGGCCTTGCCGTCGGTTTCCGGTCTGCCGCCCTCAGATCTTCACGGTCTTATAGAGGAAATTCTTGAACTTGAAGAACCGCTTCCGCTCCTCGTCGTTTTCTTCCACATCGTCGCCCACGGCCTTGAGGTAGCGGGCCACCTGGGGCATGCTCCGGCCCGCCGCGTCGCGGCTCCGCTCGATGACGAGCCGGACGGCGTCGCGGGGGATGGCGTTGCGGGAGTAGGGCTCGTAGACCGCTTCCCAGAAGGTTTCGCCATTGGCGATCTTGTCCAGGATTTCCGTCACCATCCGGTCGTTCAGCTCCTGGGTGGCGGTGGCAGGGGCGAACTCGCGCATGCCCGCGGCCAGGGCGCGCCGGACGTCGTCGGCGGTGAGCACCGTGCCCTTGCGGAAGAAGAGCGCCCGCAGCAGGATGCTCCGCAGTTCCCTGATGTTGCCGTGGTAGTGGTGGTTCATCAGGAGCCGCTTGGCCTCCTCCGCCAGGGTGGGGGCGGCGTCCTTGGACTCGTCCCCCCGGTAGGTGCGGTAGAGCTTGCCCAGGAAGTGGGTGGCCAGGTCGGGGATGTCCTCGCGCCGCTCGTTCAGGGACGGCACCTGCACCGCCAGCTCCGACAGCCGGTGGTAGAGGTCTTCCCGGAAGTTCCCCTTGCGGATCTCTTCCGCCAGATCCTTGTTGGTGGCGGCCACCAGGAGCACCCGGCTGAAACGGTCCTGGTTTTCCCCCAGCCGCACAAACCCGCCGTTGTCCAGGAACCGGAGCAGCTGCACCTGGGTCTTGGGGTCGGCGTCGCCGATCTCGTCCAGGAAGACGATCCCGCCGGCGGCATCCTCCAGGATGCCCTTGCGGTCGCTGTAGGCGCCGGTGAAGGCCCCCTTCTTGTGGCCGAAGAGTTCCGAGTAGGTCAGGTCACCGCTGTAGGCCGCGATGTTGGTCTTTTTCACGGGGAGCTGGCCAGCGGGGTTGAGCTTCTCCCGGTACATCTCGTTCAGCTTGTTGTAGAGGTTGTTGAAGAAGAACTCCTTGCCGGCGCCGGTCTGCCCCTGGACGAGGATGGAGGGGAGGCCGATGGTCGCCTCCTGGAGGACGTTCTTGCTCCAGAGGGTGATCCGGTTGAAGAGGGGCACCGACACGGTGTTGATGAAATCAACGATCTCCTGGGCTTTGCGGCTGTTGCCGATGATGTTGCCGAGCCGGTAGGAGGAGATCTGGGGGTCTTTGTAGGCCACGTCAGTCTTGAGCCGGGTCACCTCCCCCTCGAGCCGCTCGATCCGCTGGACGTCGGAGATGTGCCGGGAGGTGAGCCGGTCGATGATCTGCAGGATCCGCTTGTGCTCTTCCGTGAACCAGGCGGGCTTGAGCGAGTTGAGGCAGACCACGGCGATCACCTCGTCGTCGCAGACGATGGGGACCGCGATCTCGCTCTTGATCAGCTCGTGCATGGAGCGGTGGAACCCCTCGCCCCCCTGCTCGTCCGCCACGTGGGCGATGATCTTCGGCTGCTTGGACCAGGCCACGTAGCCGGTGAGGCTCCGCTCCTCGGCGGGGAGCTCGTGGCCGCCGATTCTGAAGGGGGGGATGTACTTCTTGAGCCACGACTTGTTCTTGGCCCCGACGATGGTCCCTTCTTCGTCCTCCACCACAAGCCATTTTTCGCCGTCACGCTCCTGGACGATGGCGATGCTGCCGGTATCGGCGCCGATCAGCTCCGTGGCCATTGACAGGACCCGGGTGAGGAACGGGGAAAGCTCTTCGTTGCGCTCCTGGAGGAGTTCGGTGATCTCGGCCAGGACGCGGATTTCCAAGTGTTCGCCGCCGATCTCGTTCACCATCCGCTCCGCCATCTCCGCATGGGTCTGGAGCAGGCCCATCTCGAAGTCGGAGAAGCGGTACAGGTCTTTGGTGAAATAGTTGACCAGGCAGATGACCTTGCGGCTGGACGGCTCGTAGCGGGGCACCACGTAGAGGGAGCGCAGCGCCATCTTCTCGGTGAGGGCCTTTTTCTGGAGCTCCTGCTGGGTCAGGTCCGGAATGAACAGCGGGCGCAGAAGCCGTTCGTCGGCGATGACCGCGTTGTCGTCCAGGAACCGGGAGATGAGGGAGGTACCCCTCTGGAGAGCGATCTCTCCCTGCTCGTCATACTGCTTTTTCAGGCTGGGGTCTTCCGAGTGGCTGGCCAGGATGGCGAGGCGCGACGAGCCTTCCGGACCGGGCACGGGCACCAGCACCGAGGCGAGGACCAGCCGGTCGATGAGGCGCACGGCCGACTGCACCATGAACGAGGCAGCTTCCCGTTTCTTGTACTCCTCGACCCGGCGGGCGAGCAGGAGCTGCTGGTGGTAGATGCGGGCGACGTCGAGCCGGTCGGCCACGGAGGTGACGAACTCGCCCAGCAGCGCCTTCCCCTTGCCGCGCAGGATCTCCCCCGGCCGGAAGCGGTCGACGCAGACCACGCCGATGGATTTCCCCTGGCTCACCACCGGCAGGATGTAGCTGTGGCCGATGGCGAAGCGTTCGGCAAAGCCCCGGTCGAAGGTGTGTTTTCCCTCCGGCTCGTAGTGGAATTCGGTGGCGTACTGGGAGACAAAGACGCTGGAAACCGACGCCTCACGGGAGATGATGGGGAAGCTCACCTCGCGGATCTCATCGGCCAGGGGGCCCGAGGCGTGGACACAGGTAAGGACGCCGCGGGTCAGGTCTTCCAGGTAGATGCGGATCCGGTCCTGGCCGGAGACGAGACGCACCCCCTCGGCCAGCAGGTGGAGCATTTCCTCAAGGTTTTCCTTGCCGTAGGCAACGATTTGATCCCGCAAAAGGGGGAGGTGCGACGAAAGGGACTCCATTGAAACCTCTGAGTGTAAAAAGTGTACTCAGGGGCAGTGTAGGTGAAGGGGAGGGGGAAAGTCAAGGGAGGCGGGCGTTCTCTACTCAGCTCAGCCCTTTGCGGACCTGCTGCAGTTCCTCTGGGGAGGAAAGCACGTACTCGTCAAGTTCTCCACGAAATATTTGATAAGGTTGAATTGTACCGAAACCTGAGAGCGTCAA
Organism: Geobacter sulfurreducens PCA; assembly: GCF_000007985.2. Taxonomy (NCBI): domain Bacteria; kingdom Pseudomonadati; phylum Thermodesulfobacteriota; class Desulfuromonadia; order Geobacterales; family Geobacteraceae; genus Geobacter; species Geobacter sulfurreducens. The sequence goes on along the minus strand of NC_002939.5, from coordinate 2,712,000 downwards.
TCTTCTCTCCTGCAAGCCAAGCGGCGTTCAATCTTGCGAGTCTTTATCGCTCTTCTAGCGTCATGGGTTCTTTGCTCCAACGCCTTTGGGTCTGTATATTTCCATGGATGTCCCCGGAACTCCTGAAGTGGCGAATATGTTTCAGTTTTATTGACGGCGAAGCGAGTTATGTTGAAATAACCGACTACCATTAAGGAGAAATATTATGGCGACAAAAAATGGTCTTCCCCCTACCTGAATCCGTGAGATTACAGTCATAAAAGTTGTTTTGATCTTTGTGGCCATGTTGGGAGTTCGTTCTCTCATCATTGTTGAAATTTTACTTGCCAACCTAAAACCTGAAATATATACTTCAAATATATATTAATGTGGAGGTCAGAAATGAAAACTGCAAAGATTTTTCAAAATGGACAAAGTCAGGCAGTAAGGCTTCCCAAAGAATTTCGCTTCGAAGACAGCGAAGTATTCATCAAGAAAAGCGGCAACGTCGTTCAACTGATCCCTCGGAGCGATTCGTGGAATTCCCTCTTCGGCAGTCTCAAGAAATTCTCCCGCGATTTCATGTCCGAGCGCATACAACCTGAACTGGACAAGCGGGATGGCTTCTGATGAAATTGCTTCTCGACACCAATATCTGCATTTACATCATAAAGCAGCAGCCGGTTGCTGTACTTGAGCGTTTCTTAGAGTACCAGGTTGGCGATATTGGCATTTCATCCATAACTCTCTCGGAATTGCGCTACGGAGTTGCGAAGAGCACCCATATGGAGAAAAACGCCAAGGCCCTCGACGAATTCATCATTCCTTTGGAATTGGTTTCTTATGATGAATCGGCGGCTCATGTCTATGGAGATATTCGAGCAGCTCTTGAAAAAGCTGGTACGCCCATTGGCTCCATGGATATGTTGATTGCCGCTCACGCTGTATCGTTAGGAATCCCTCTGGTCACTAATAACACCCGCGAGTTTTTACGGGTCCCTTCCCTCAATATCATTGATTGGACGGTTTAGCTTTCTTCCAACGCCACAAGCCTGACCGGCGGGTTTCTAGGCCGGTCGTGGCGCTAGTGTACGCCCGGCATGGGCGTGAACTAATGGGGTGCAAGTCCCCTGTACGTAGAATCCAGCACTGTCGCGAGACAGGGTACCAAAGTACTAGCCGACGGCAAGGGCGCCTCCGCGAGGAGGGGTCTGAAGGAAGCCCGAGCGCAAAGCTATGAGCCGACGAACAGAAACAGCATACAAGGCCGGGGTGTCCGGGCAAGTCAGCACAACATGACGAAGTCCCACGGATTCAGGATGCCAAGGTAAATGCTGCGGTTGTGTAGCCACAGTTCACGTTCTTATCCGGGGAGACCTGCTCCACATGCTAGCGATGTTTGCTGGCGCGGCCTCTGGTAACAGCTGCCGTGATGGGGCAGGAGTCAGCAGAAGCCATAGTAGGCGCGGACGTTGCCGCCAGCGATCCGGCACCTGGAAACAAGCCCGGCGTCGTCACAGACAGCCGGGAAGCCTTACCCCGCCGAAGGGCCGAACGATGAAGAGGAGGTAAGCCCCAATGAGCTTTCACGACATACCGAACCCGACCGGGGGAATGCCCGTGGAGCGCGTCATTGACCGGCCAACTCCGGAAGAGCACCTACTGGAGCGGATACTTGCCACAGAGAACATGGACCTGGCGTGGAAACGGGTGCGGGCCAACAAGGGCGCACCTGGCGTCGATGGTGTTACCATCGACGCGTTCCCCGAACGGTTCCGGCCCCTCTGGGGCGATATCCGTGCATCGCTTGCAACAGGTACCTACCAACCACAGCCGGTCCTTCGAGTGGAAATACCCAAACCAACGGGCGGCACCCGCCCGCTGGGGATTCCCACCGTCCTTGACCGGCTGATCCAACAGGCAACAGCCCAGGTGCTCACGCCGATCTTCGATCCGGAATTCTCCGCATCGAGTTTCGGGTTCCGCCCCGGCCGCTCGGCACACAATGCCGTGCGGCAGCTGCGGGAGTATCTGCGGCAGGGCTACCGCATTGCCGTGGACATCGACCTTGCCAAGTTCTTCGACACGGTCAATCACGACCTCCTCATGACAATGGTGGGGAGGAGGGTCCGCGACAAGCGGGTTCTCACCCTGATCGGCAGGTATCTCAGAGCCGGGGTGGAGGTTGACGGGCGGCTGGAAAAGACCCGCATGGGCGTACCCCAAGGGGGTCCGCTTTCCCCGCTTCTCGCCAACATCCTCCTCGACCACCTGGACAAGGAGCTTGAGAGCCGTGGCCACAAGTTCGTCCGTTACGCCGATGATTTCGTCATTCTGGTGAAGAGCGAGCGTGCCGGCGAGCGGGTCATGGGGAGCGTCAGGAAGTATCTGACGAACAAACTCAAGCTCACGGTCAACGAAGACAAGAGCAAAGTCGCCAGAAGCGGCGACTTGAGCTTTCTTGGCTTTGTCTTCAAGGGAACCAAAATCCTCTGGTCTGACCAGGCGTACAAGGAGTTCCGGCGCCGGGTCAGGAAGTACACCGGCAGGAGTTGGTTCGTCTCCATGGAGTACCGACTGAACAAGCTGTCGACCTACCTCCGCGGCTGGATGGGGTACTTCGGCATTGCCGAAGCCTACCGTGACATCCCGGAGATCGACGGCTGGATACGGCGGCGGGTGCGGCTGTGCTACTGGAAGCAGTGGCGGTGGTGCCGCACCAAGATTCGGAACCTGCTCAAACTGGGTGTACAGCTTGGCACATCCATCAGAGCAGGGCTGAACCGCAACGGTCCGTGGGCCATGTCCCGCAGGCTTGCCGCCCAGCACGGTATGACCAACCAGTGGCTGAAGGATCAAGGACTTGTATCTGTCAAAGAACTGTGGGTGAAGATCCATTACCCGGCCACGGCCCGGTAACTTCGTCGAACCGCCCGGTGCGGACCCGCATGCCGGGTGGTGTGGGGGCTGGGGGGGTAAAACCCCCGGCTACCCGATTAGGCATTTCTTTTCGTCAGCGCATCCACAAGTTTTTGGACGTTGATCTTATTCTTCCCGTAATCGATAGCTTGCGTCGGTAGTGAGCATTCAGAACTCACTTTTGCGCCTCCATCGGCAAACTCGATCTTTATGATTTCCCCCCATGACCGCCAGCTTATTTTCGTTCGAGCTTTCATTCTATCCGGGCCGTCGTGCTCAATCTCCCATCCTTGTTCCATTAGTGCGACACGAATTTTTTCTCGTGCCTCAATTCTGGAGGAAAATGGAATAAACTCTTCATTCCTCGCGGCGATTCGCCAACCGAACATTGGTCCTAGTATGATCGCAATCAGACCGAGGATGAGGATGATCGCCAAGGCGACTACAATGATTTCCGCAAAATTCATATTAATTGCCTAACGGTTCGGGAGAACACCGGCGGTTTTAGGCCGGTGTTTCTGCCTGGTTAGGCATTCCGTCATCAAAAATCAAGCGTGCCACTTTTATGTTGGGAAATTGTGACTTCATACTTTGTTGAAACTTTTCGTACACTTCTTGTATGGATTCAATATTTTCACGAACTATTTTGTATGTTTCATGTGTAAGGCTGTTGAGATCAATTATTAAGCTAGGTGGGAGTTGAGACAATAACTGTTGTATGTCAACATTGCCGGGGTAATAACCTAGGCGTTCCAGTTCAGGTTGAAGTTTGTTTTTAATGGTTTCATGTAATTGCTTTATCATTCCTATGGCTAAATTATATCGTTGCTCTTCCATTATTAGTTCTGCATATATTTGTGCACCATCACCTTCCCCCTCGAACATGAATAGCAATCCTTCGCGCGGCAAATTCACTTCATAGTGATAGGCCAACAACCCTCTTAACCCTAACCACGGTACAGGCAAAGTTTCTGTAGGTTCAATAATTTCTCTTCTGTATTGTCTTAAATTTGAGTAGATGTTTGATATTAAGTGAACTGTTTGGTTTGCAGCGCTCTTTCTTCGGGTCATTTCTGTTTTTTCAGTTTTTTCCCTTTGCAATCTAAATGCGGCTTCAGCACCAACTAATGCAGCAAGTAAAGTTGCAATTGGAGCAACTATGTCAATCATTTTAAGTGTCGGTGCAGCTGAACTCAAAATAGTAATATAAAAAATGACTCCCATAACAATACCCGGAGCAGTGTAATCTCGATCTTTCATGTCACCTCCCTGAGTCATGTCATTCATTCTTTTTGCCTAACGGGCCGGGAGAACAGCGGCGGTTTATAGGCCGCTGCTTCTTCCTGGTTGAATGTTAACTTCTTCTTCACTTGGGGCTCAAATTTTTCCATGACACCTGTCAGGTTTTTATCCGTGAAACTTTGACCTGTTGCAGTGGTCAAGTCAGGATGAAAGGTGTAAGAACTAAATTCTCCGTTTGACGCATTGAAATCGATGGAAATTGCCCTTTTCTTGCTGTCGTGAATCATTACTTCCTCGCCTTTGACGTAAATCCATGGACTTTTCGCTTTTACTGGTTGAAGTAATGCTTCCGGGCTGGCATCAAATTTATTTGGAACCATCGCAACGAAAGGGCCAAGCCTTCCTACTCTCGCCTCTGTCACCCATGGCGCCATCATCTGCATTCCTTTTTTGTTGTCATCATCTGGCCAGGAAGCGATAACATTTTGCGGTCTTGCTCTCCAGTGGCTAATGGCAGAAAGGAGAGCCACTCCAGCAACAAACCCGAAGGCAAATGATTTCCAGTTCATTTCTTGTTTCTCCGTTTTTAATCATTCAACTCGTAAATCACCCGTTAGGGTGTGCTATCTACAAATATATAGAACCAAGTACATGTAGATGGAAGCATCTACATCTATATGGGGCTTGCCTATATAGATATAGATGGAGTCGAGGGTTATCCTTATCCGAATCCATCTACATCTATATGCTTTTCCAGCGGAGTACCGACTATGTTGCCGTAGGTGACAAACCATAACTTTTTTTCCGGGTTCCAACGTCCACCGACTGCTTTTACCTGATTGCGGATTGCCACGTCGGTGGCTTTTACCCGTAACGGGACAAGCGTGTCGTTTGTGAAGCGGGGTGGCGGCGGGGTCCAGTCACTCCGCTCGACAATGAGTTCTACGGTCTTCAGGCGTTGCTTCGTTTCCGGATCATAACGAAATCTTACGCATACCAGTGCGTCGCCGTATTTCTTTATCAGAGATTTTGTGCCGTGCTGCCCGGGTTTCAGGGTCAAGCGTGTTTTCATTGGTCACCCGCATCGAAAATATGTCGCCAACTATACGCATTCTTTGATAGAACTTAAATTAAAAATTCTGAGGAATTGTGATGATTTTACTGCCGCACCATCTGTTCAGGCAATACCGTTCTTTTTACAACAACTGCGGAATCGCGGTCGCTGATTTTGCCGACTATCTGAAATGGCTGCGCTACTTTCTCGATTTCTGTGAAAAGTATCATGTTACGGGAAGCGAGCCGGAGAGAATCGATCTCTTCCTGAACAAGTTGCAGCAAAAAGGACAGTCTGAGCAGAAGCGGCAGCAGGCCAGTCAGGCGGTATCTTTGTATTTCGTCATGCTGAAGGGTGGCGCCAGTGACACGTTGCCGGTGTCCTCAGCCCCGTCCGCACAACCGATGGCGCAGCAGTCGGAAGGTTCGGCTGACGTGCCGCCCGACTCTCCTCCTGTTCCCCCGCGGCACTCTTTCTATAACGTCGCTGGCTACCAGGAAAAATCCGACTCTCCTGAATGGGATGAGGTTATGGCGAAGCTGGCAGCGGAAATCAAGGTCAGGCATTATTCCAGGAAAACATTGCAGACCTACGCCAAGTGGTGCCGTCAATTCCAGCGCTTTTTGAAGAACAAGCCTCCAGTGGAGCTGACAACCGCGGATGTGAAAGAGTATCTAACCTGGCTGGCGGTGAAGTGTAATGTGGCCGCCTCTACGCAAAATCAGGCGTTCAACTCGCTGCTGTTTCTGTTCCGCCATGCCCTGAAGCGGGATTTCGGCGAACTGAGGGACGTGCCGCGCGCCAAGAAGTCGCTCTATGTGCCGGTGGTGCTGTCCCGTGCAGAGATCGACGCTATCCTTGCCCACCTCTATCACCCCCATGGCCTGATCGTGAAACTCCTGTTCGGCTGCGGGCTGCGGCTGTTCGAGTGTCTGCAGCTGCGGGTTCGGGATTTCAACTTCGATGCGGGTATCCTTACGGTCCACGGCAAGGGGAAGAAGGATCGGACTCTGCCGCTGCCGGAGTCTATCCTGAATGATTTGCAGCGGCAGATGCGGCGGGTGAAGGAGTTGCATGAAAAGGATCTGGAGCAGGGGTATGACGGTGTGTTCCTCGATGATGCTATGGAGAAAAAATACCCCAAAGCGCCGAAGGAGCTGATTCATCAATGGTTCTTTCCGCAAAAGGATCTGACGCCGGTGGAGGCGAACGGGCAGCTCAGGCGGGCGCATGTCCATGAGTCACTCTTGCAGAAGGCGCTCTACCTGGCCGTCCGCAAGGCAAAGATCCCCAAGCGGGTTACGGCCCATACCTTCCGCCACTCCTACGCGACGCACCTGCTGCAGGCCAATTACGATATCCGCACCATCCAGACCAAGCTGGGGCATGCCAGCCTGAAAACGACAATGATTTATACCCATTGTGTTCCGGTCAGGACCGTGAAGGAGGCGCGAAGCCCGCTGGATTTCTGATTGCGCGTGGGCGGCCTAACTCAAACCCTTCCTGATCTGGTACAGCTCCTCCAGATCCAGCTCGTTCAGCTCGAAGTACTCCCGCTCCAGTTCCTCAACGTAGAAGCGGTCGAGGCCCGAGTTTTCCAGGAAGTCTTCGCGCAGGGCAATGTCCCGGTCGGCAATGATGCGGGGGAGGAGGCCGTGGAGGTAGACCGCTTCCTTCTGGATGGTGAGGATGGTTTCGTCGAAAAGCCGGTCCGGGACGTTACCGTCGACGAGCTTCTTGGCGATCAGCTCTTCGTTCACCTCGCGCCTGAGGGCCTGCTGATCGGCCTTGGTGGTGTACTTCGAGTAGAAGTTCCGGATGCGGTCCCGCACGTGGGACAGGAGCAGGATCGCCAGGCGCTCCTCCCGGTCGATGGTCAGCAGCTGCTCCATCAGGGCGGCCACCGTGAGCCGGTTCAGCTCGATTTCCGCCAGGCCGCGCCGCAGGTTGGTGATCTTCATCCGGCCGTAGCGTCCCAGGTACTTGTTTTCCAGGAGTCCTGCGATGAAGAGCTCGTCGAACAGGCCGTCCCGAAGCGAGTCGAAGGCGGTCTTGTTGCCCAGCAGGCTGCGGATCATCTCTTCGGTGATCCGGACGTTTTCCATGAAGGCCAGCTGGTTGACGGCCTGGGAGGTGGTGTCGTAACGGTCGAAAAAGGTGATCAGGTAGGAAAAGCCCTCGATGATGGCCAGTTCGGCGCCGTCGCGCATCTTTTCGTCGCAGAGTCGGCTGGCGTCCAGCAGTAGTTCCTCGAAGGCGTGGTCACGGTTTTCGGCGGCCTTCTTCTTGGCGAAGAGGAGCCGGGCCATGTCCTCGCGGTCGATGGAACTCTCGATGTCCCGTTCGGTCAGGAAGATTCCTTCGAGAATCTGGCGGATATCGGAGAGATAGTCCTGCTCCTCGGGCGCCACCAGTTTCTTGTCGTTTTTCAGGACTTCGTCGAGGGTGTAGAAGAGCGCGCCCGGGATCTTGTTGCGGACCGACAGGGTCTTGAGCCGCGTGAGCCGGGCGTTTTCGAGCCGGCTGATCTCCCCCTTGCGGTGGCAGCCGATCAGGATGTTTTTGTACTCGTCCACGATCCGGCGGTTGGCCGGGTGCTTGTACATGACATCGATCCTGATCCGCTCCTGCTGGTAGCGGTCGATGTCGTGACGCGCGGCAACGGCGGTGAGCATGGCGAAGTCGTCGTCGGCGATCTTCTTGTTCCTGAAGTAGAGCCGCCGGAAGGTGTCGTGGTACTCCCGGTGGTGGACGTTGATCAGCTTGAAGAGGAAGAACAGGGCAGTGGGATCGCTCAGGAGGGCCAGCACCTCGGCGATGAGGGCGTTTTCGTCCTGCTCCCCTACGGCGGCGGAGCGCTTGAGGGTCTTGCCGATGGTCCTGACGATGGATTCCTGCTGCCGTCTCAGGGGACCGGTCACCCGGGCCGAGGAGATGAAGAAGAAGTAGTTGACCACGGCGTTGCCTTCGAAAAACATCTTTTCGAAGCCGAGCTGGCCGCCGGTGCGGTCGTCGAAGATGAGGTTGCCGCTCTCCTCCTCCATGCGGGCGCCGTACATGACGAGCCGGTTGATGACGTCGCCCTTGGCCAGGTCCGGCACCGGCTGGTCCACGCCGAACATGTACTCGCAGAAGGAGCCGCCGTTCCCCTCGTGCCTGATGCCCCCCGGGCCCAGGACGAATTCGTTGCCGGGCGCAAAGAAGCGAAGCTCTCTCCCCGGCCCCTCCGCGGCGTTGAAGAAGTAGCGCTGGTGCGAGTCGTCTCCCGCCACGATGGCGTAGTACTCGATCCGTTCGTCTATCTGGCCGTGGAGGCGAATGTCTCTGTGCATGGCTGCCCTGTCCGGAGATGCGTCGCTCGGAGCGTGTTCGCGAATAAGCTCTTATATCGACAAATCACGGGTTTTTCAATGACGATACGCTGGGGCGGACAACTTAGAGCGAGACGGTCATCCCGTCGTAGGCAAACTCCACCCCTTCCGGCAGCCGAATGCCGTCGGCGTAGGCCACTTCGTGGGTCAGGTGGGTGAAGATCGTCCGCTTGGGGCGCAGCTCCGCGACTACCCCGAGCGCACCATCGATGTTGAAGTGGTTCTCGTGGGGGGTGTAGCGGAGCGCATCGATCACCAGCAGGTCGAGCCCCCCCAGCAGCGCCAGGGATGATTCGGGGATGCGGCTGCAATCGGTCAGGTAGGCCGCACCGTCGATCCGGTAGCCCGTGGCGGGCATGGTGCCATGGTGGAGGTGGATGGGGACGATGGTCCGGCCGAACAGGGCGAACGGATCGTGGATCACGTGGGGGTCCAGCAGCGGCGCATAGCCGGCCGCTTCCATTCCCTTGAAGATGTAGGAGAAATTGCGCAGCACTGCGTCCATGGTCTCGCGGTTGCCGTAGCAGGGGATCACGCGCCGGTGGATGAAGTGGAACCCGCGCAGGTCGTCGATGCCGTTCACGTGGTCGGCGTGGGAGTGGGTCAGGAGCACCGCGTCGATGTGGGGGATGTGTTCCCGCAGGGCCTGGCGCCGCAGGTCGGGGGATGTGTCCACCAGGATGTAGCGGCCGGCCGCTTCGATGAGGAGGGAGGCGCGGGTCCTCTTGTCGCGCGGGTCGGTCGACGAACAGACGGAACAGGTGCATCCCACCATGGGAACGCCGGTGGAGGTGCCGCTGCCGAGTATGGTAATCTTCATGGGGTGGGTCTCCCTGCGAGTTGGGCCACGATACCATGAGCGGAAGCGGCCCCGCAAGGGTCTTTGTCCTTGCGTCCGCCACCGGTTCGGGCTACCATCGGCCCCCTGCGGAGGGAAGGGAGCACCGGATGAAGATTACTCTGATTACCCCCTATTACCATCCCCCTGCCCGGGGGAATGCCGTCACCGCCAGGCGGATCGAGCGACAGCTCCGGGCCGCGGGGCACGCGGTGACCGTTCACTCCCTTGACGCCGCGCCCGCGGAGGATATCCTGCGGCGCATCACGGCCGATCCGCCGGACCTGATTCACGCCCTGCACGCCTATCTGGGGGGGCCGGCGTGGCCCGGGAGGCCGGCCGGGCCACGGGCATCCCCTACCTGATCACCCTGACCGGTTCGGACGTGTATGAAGCGCTGGAGGACACCCGGCGCCGGGATACCCTGGCGGTCCTGCGCGATGCCGCCGCGGTGGCGGCGTTCCACAAGTGCGTCCGGTGCCGGGTGCTTGATCATCATCCATCCCTGGCCGAAACGATGGCTGTCATCCCCCAGGGGGTGGAACTGCCCGGGGAAGAGTTCGATTGGGGAAACGAGCGGTTCGACAGGGGCGAGTTCGTCTTCTTTCTGCCGGCGGGGCTGCGGCCGGTCAAGAATGCGGCCTTTGCCCTCGGCCCCCTGGCGGAGCTCCACCGGGAGGAGCCGCGGGTCCGCTTTCTGCTGGCCGGGCCGGTCCTGGACCGGGAGTACGGCGCCGCAACCCTTGAGGCCATCGACTGCCATCCCTTTGCCCGCTACCTGGGCGAAGTGGGGCGTGACGCCATCGGCGCCCTGTTCCGCCGGGCAGACGCGGTCATCAACAGCTCGACCTTCGAGGGGGGGATGGCGAACAGCGTCCTGGAGGCTCTGGCTTTCGGCAAGCCCGTGCTGGCGTCGTACATCGACGGCAACCGCTCAGTAGTGAAGGAGGGAACCACCGGTTTCCTGTTCCGGGGCGAGCGGGAATTCCTGGACCGGGCCCGGGATCTGCTCCGCAATCCCGCCCTGGGACGGCGCCTCGGCGAACAGGGACGGGAACTGGTGCGGGAGCGTTTTTCCCCGGGACGGGAGGCGGAGGCCTACCTGGAGCTCTACCGGCGGATCACCGGCGCGTGAGTGGAACCCGGCGGACGATCGCCGGGTTTTTTTGTGTGCGGAGGCCTAGCCCCGCTCCACGCGGGCCAGGAAGTCCCGGACCATGGGCGCGAAGGTTTCGTGCTCCAGGAGGAAGGCGTCATGGCCGTAGGCCGACGGGATCAGGTGGTATTCGGCCTCCTTGCCCAGGGCCCGGAGCGTGGTGGCCATCTCTTCGGTCTGGTAGGGGGGGTAGAGCCAGTCGGAGGTGAAGGCGAAGAACTGGATCGGAGCCGTGACGCGGCTGAACGCGTCTTCCAGCGACTCGTACCCCCAGGCCACGTCGTACAGATCCAGCGCCTTGGCCAGGTAGAGGAACGAGTTGGTGTCGAAGCGGTCCACGAAGTTGTAGCCGTTGTAGGTGAGGTAGCGTTCCACCTCGAACTGGCCGAAGAAGTCGAACAGGCCGTCCCGGGCCGAATAGCGGCGGCCGAACTTCTGCCACATGGATTCGTCGGAGAGGAACGTGATGTGGCCGATGCCCCGGGCGAGCGCCAGGCCGTCCTTGGGGTTTTTCCGGTACTCACCCTTTTTCCAGGACGGATCGTTGAAGATGGCCCAGCGGGCCACGGCGTTCAGGGAGATGGCCTGGGGCGACGGGCGGCTCGTGGTGGCGAGGGCAATGGCCGAGCGGACCCGGTCCGGGAACTGGGTGGCCCACTCCAGGGCCTGCATCCCGCCCATGCTGCCGCCGAGGACGGTGAGGAGCCGCTCGATGCCCAGGTGGTCCAGCAGCAGGGCCTGGGCCCGCACCATGTCCCGCACGGTGATGACCGGAAAGGAGAGGTTGTAGCGCTTGCCGGTCTTCGGGTTGACGGACGCGGGGCCGGTTGAGCCGTAGCAGGAACCGATAACGTTGGAACAGATGACGAACCAGCGGTCGGTGTCCAGGAGCCGCCCCGGGCCGACGATGGCGTCCCACCAGCCGGGCTTGGGATCGTCTTCGCTGTATTTACCCGCCAGATGGGCGTTGCCGGTCCAGGCGTGGGCCACCAGAATGGCGTTGGACCGGTCGGCGTTCAGCCGGCCGTAGGTCTCGTAGGCCAGGGTGATGGGCCCCAGTATCCGGCCGCTTTCCAGCCTGAGATCCGTTTCGAAGGTGACGGATTGTTCTTCGACGATGCCGACGGACATGATTCCCCACGGGCGCGTGCGCGCGGCGGCGAAAATGAAAGGCCCCCTCCCGGGAAACGGGAAGGGGCCTGTACGCGTCGGTGGTCACAAGCTCCCTCTCATCGCTCCCTTTCGGGCAGGATTTAGCACCTGGCGTCCGCTACCGGACCGGTTGCTGTGGTTTCACAGGGCCTTTCCCTCCACCACTCTTGATAAGAAGGTCTACTATTCTCTTTTGGTGAAGGATACGGAAGCCCCGGCCGGTTTGTCAATCGGATTTTGCCGCCAAGTTGCCGTATCTGCGTAAACGGCGAGCAATTCGTTTGCAAAAGCACGGGCCGTTGGCTATAGTTTACCGCACGTGGAAGCAGCAACGGCGGGGGCCGGGGGCTTGCGGCAGATGGGCTCCCTTGCAATCCCCGTCCCGTGCACTATACTGTTTCCCATTAAGACCGTGGAGGGATCGACTTCATGAGCATTGGCGCACTTGCCGTACTGGTAATGGCCTGCGCACTGGTTGTGCTGGTGGCGTTTCTCATTCCGACGCTGCTGGAGATCAGGAGAACCGCGGCAGAGTTCAGGAGCGTCATGGCCCAGGTGGGGCAGGAGCTGAAGCCCCTCACCCAGGAACTCCAGCAGACCCTTGCCGAACTGAAGGTCGTCACCGAGGGGGTTGCCGAGCGGGTGGACGACGTGAAGGAATTCATGGAAGCCGTGGGCGACACCGGGCGCAACATCCGGACCATCAATGCCGTCATCGGCAGCGTGGCCCACGCGGCGGCGGCCTCCTCCGCCTGGAGCACCGGCGCCCGGGTGGCCGGAAAGTACCTCATGGAACGACTCATCAAGAAAAGGGGGTAATTCGTATGTCTGAAGAAAGAGGAACGAGCGTCGGAACGGTATTCCTGTCATTCCTGGCCGGAGCCGCGGTGGGAGCGGGCCTGGGGCTTCTGCTCGCACCCAAGACCGGCAAGGAGATGCGCGAAAACATCATGGATCTGACCGATGAGGCCCTCGACAAGATCAAGGGATTCACGAAAGAGGCCCAGTCCAAGATCAAGGATACCTACGAGGAAACCAAGGACCTCATCACCGAGAAGAAGACCATCATCACCTCCGCCATCGAGGCGGGGAAGGAAGCCATGGACCGGGAGCGCGAGAAGTTCAAGGAGATGTAGCCACTCCCGGCGCCGCACGAACAAGCCCACCCCGCGTGGGCTTTTTCGTGTGCGCTCCGAAGGGCGGAGGCGCGGATGGAGAAAGGGTCAAAGGGCACAATCTACCGCTACCTGGATACGTTCCGGGCCATGGACACCGACGGGCTCGGCCCGGTCCGCGGCCGGCTGGTGGCCGCGCTCCAGGCGACGGTGACCGCCGTGGGCAACTTCATGGACGACCAGTGCCTGCTGCATGCCTCGGCCCTGACCTATTCCACGCTCCTGTCGATCGTTCCCTTCTTTGCCCTTGCCTTCGCGGTCCTCAAGGGGCTGGGGGTGCAGAACACCCTGGAGCCTTTCATCCTCGACCAGGTCGCGGCAGGGTCCCATGAAATCGTCGACCGGATCGTTACCTACATCAACAACACCAAGGTCGGCTCCCTGGGGGCCGTGGGCCTGGTGACCCTCGTGGTGTCAACCGTCACCCTGCTGGGGAACATCGAAGAAACCTTCAACTCCATCTGGGGGGTGCGGGAAACCCGGTCGCTCTACCGGCGGTTCAGCGATTACCTGAGCGTGGTGGTGTTCGGACCGATTCTCATCTTCGCCGCCATCAGCGTCACCACGACTCTCGAGAGCCAGAAGGCGGTCCAGTGGCTGATCGGCACCGCCTATCTGGGCGACGTGCTGGTGGCGGCTTTCCGACTGGTTCCCTATGTCAGCATCTGGCTCGCCCTTGTCTTCCTCTATATGCTCATCCCCAACACCAAGGTCCGTTTCCGCTCGGCCCTGGTGGGCGGGGTCATCGCCGGCACGCTCTGGCAGGCAGCCCAGTGGGGATATATCCACTTTCAGGTGGGTGTGGCCAAGTACAACGCAATTTACGGCACCCTCGCCGTGCTTCCGGTCTTCATGATCTGGCTCTATGCCAGCTGGTCGATCGTGCTGTTCGGCGTGGAGGTGGTCTACGCCCACCAGCATCGCCGCACCTTCCGGCACGAAACCCACATCCCCGACCTGGAGCCCGCCGCGCGCGAGCGCCTGGCCCTGGCCCTGCTGCTGGAGGTGTGCCGGACCTTTTTCCGCGATGGCGCGCCCTGGAACGCCGAGCGCCTGGCCGAACGGCTCGACGTGCCGGAACGGACCGCACGGGAAACGCTGGGCATGCTGGTCGCCAAGGGGTGGCTTGCCGAGAGCTGCGGCGAGGAAACCCTCTACCTCCCGGCCCGGGAGCTGGAGCACATGCGGGTCAGGGAACTGATCGCGTCGCTCAGGGGGCACGCCATGCCCCTGGCGACCGGGCGGTTTGACCCGGCGGTGGAGTGGCTGGCCGCGAGAATGGAAGGGGCCGTGGCCGCAGAACTGGGGGAGGTGAACTTCAGGACCCTGGCCGAGGGGGGCGGAGTGGATTAAATATGATTCATGTCAGCCCGCCAACGGGCGCCGACATTGACAATGCGGGGCTTTTCCCTATATAGTGACGGCAGTCCGTCATCCATTCAAGTGACCCCGCATCCGGGCCGGTGCCGCCGGTCGCGATGTCCGTGCGAAATGAACATACATGCAGGATTTTAAACATTTAACAAGCAAGAAACGATTCTCCGCCTCCTCTTTCCTCTCGCCGAGGAAGAACGACTCCCGCAATGCCTTCAAGAGGCTCGATGAGCCTCCTCCCCGCAAGAAACGTCTCCGCTTCCTGCTTCCCGTCATTGCCGCGCTCCTGGTCGCCTACCCGGTTCTGTCCCTTCTTCTTTCGGGCCGGCCCGCCGTTTCCAGCGTCCGCGAAGAGGCCCATCCGGGCAAGCTGAGCCTCAAGGACCTGGACAGCTTCGGCGCCTTCCGCCTGGCCGCCGGTGCCTTCCCCACGGCTCGTGCCGAAGGGGGCCGCCTCGTGGCCCCCCTCGCGGGCGGAGGCACGGTGGTGTATGCCATCAATGAAGAGGTCCAGGAGCGGGTCAAGGACGTCCTGGCCCAGTTCCAGGTTCCCTACGGGGTTTTCGTGGCGGTGGAGCCGCGCAGCGGCCGGATCCTGGCCATGGTGGCCCATTCCTCGATCCTGCCGGGCTGGGAGCAGCAGGCGTTCTACGGCATCTACCCCATGGCGTCGCTGTTCAAGATCATTACCGCCACCGCTGCCCTTGAACAGGGCAAGGTCTCTCCCGACACCGTGATTCCCTTCAGGGGGGGGCTCTACTCGGAGAGTTCCCGCCACTGGAGCGACCTGCCAAAGCGGGGCGCCCAGGAGATGGATCTGACCACCGCCATGGGAAAATCGGTGAACCCGGTCTTCGGCCGGCTTGCCTGCGACGTGGCCGGGCGCGATTCGGTCCTTCGCTGCGCGGAGCGGTTCGGCTTCAACCATGCGCTGCTTCCCGGCACGCCCGTCCTGCCCAGCAAGGCCGAGCACCCCGCCACCGACGACGATCTGCGCCTCATGGGGGCCGGGCTCGGGCGCGAGGTGAAGATTTCGCCGCTCCATGCGGCGGTGCTGATGGCCACGGTTGCCAACGGCGGCACCATGCTCGTCCCCTCCCTGGCTGACGAGATCCGCGACCCGTCGGGAAAGGTCGCCTATACCCACCAGCCCCGGCCGCTGCGGACCGTGACCACGGCCGACGTTTCAGCGCAGCTCACGCGGATGCTGTCCTCCACCGTGACCACCGGCACTTCCCGCCGGGCGTTCCATGACCAGCGCGGTCGACCCAAGCTGGCGGACATCTCCATTGCCGCCAAGACCGGTTCCATCAACGGTACCGACCCCGAGGGCCACTACAGCTGGTTCGCCGCCTATGCTCCCACCGACAACCCGCAAATAGCCCTGGCAGCCCTCGTCATCAACCAGGACAAGTGGAAGATCAAGGCGTCCTACGTGGGCGAGCAGGCCTTGGAGGCCTTCTTCAAATAGGACGGGCGGCGGCGGTCGCCTGAAATCCGTAGCCAACGATCCGGGTTATTATGGACTGTCTCAGATGCGGTACCTGCTGCACCGCACCCGACATCAGCGCGCTGGGCAAGCCGGTGGGCGTGCGTTGTCCCCATCTGGGCGAGGGTGGGCTGTGCGCCATCTACGACGAGCGGCCGGCGGTCTGCCGGGGGTACCGCCCCGACGAGATCTGCCGCCGGATTGCGGCGCCGACGCTGGAAGAGCGGGTGAAAAAGTACCGGGCGCTGTTCGGGGTCTAGCGGCGGGGTTACGGTGTTCCGTAGGTCTTCAGCGAAAGGGTGCCGTCGCTCCATTCGCCGTAGGTGTAGTGGGTGAGCCAGTCGCCCAGGGAGAGCAGGACCGTGCCGTCGTCGTTGCGATCGATGAACGGCTGGTGGAAGTGTCCGGCGACGACTGCGCGGCATCCTTCCCGGAAGCGCTCGGCGGCGAAGGCCCGGAGGATGGCGGCGTAGTCCCAGCGGTGCCGGCGCCGGCCGTGGTTTTTGCGGCTTTCCCGCGACATGCCCACGGCGATCCGGCAGGTCACGGCGGGGGGGACGATGCGGGTGGCCGCCCGCGTCAGGGAGCTGTGGAGGATGAACCGCAGGAGCCGGTAGGGATAGTCCTTCCGGTTGACCTCGTCCCCGTGGCAGAGATAGAGCCGCTCCCCCTGGATGTCGATCACGGCGGGGCCCGGGTGGACCGTTGCCCTGAGCGTCTCCGTGAAAAACGGCCCCATGTGGAAGTCGTGGTTCCCTTCGAAGTACTCGATCCGGACCCCGCTGTCGACCAGCTCCCGCAGCCGGTCGAGAAGGGGGAGGTAGTGGGTGAAGGGGACCGGATCGTAGCCGATCCAGAACTCGAAGAGGTCGCCGAGAATGTAGAGGGTGTCGACGTTGCCCCGGAGCCCGGCCAGGAACTCCATGAGCAGCCGGTAGTTTCGGTCCCCCGGCTGCCGCAGGTGGGCGTCGGCGATGAAGATTGCGCGCATGGCGGCACTATAATCGAAAGGCCGCCAAAGGTAAAGGCGCGTTGAGGCGGGCGAGGCGTAAGGTGAACATGGGATTCATGCGCGACATTGAAATACTCTGGGATGATCTCCTGGAGGCGTTCGAAAATCCGGAAACGGCACTGGCCTATTTTCTCGATCGGGAAACGGGCGACATCTTTGCCGTGCCGTCCGATTTCGACGATGACGATTTCTGGCGGGAGATGGAAGAGAGCGAGGACCGATTCCTCCGCATCCCCGGCTTCGATTACGATCAGGAACGGCTGCTGCTCCACGAGTTCATCAGGGGGCTCGACAATGCGAGCCTCAAGGGGATGCTGCTGCGCTCCTTCGAAGGGAAAAAGCCCTACGGTCGGCTGGACGAGATCCTGTCGTTCTATCCCGAGGAGTTCGACCGCTACATGGCCATGAAGGAGGAGCTCATCTCCGACCGGGCCCGGCGGTGGCTGGAGGAGAACGATCTCTTCGGCGCCGAAGAGGAGGATTTCTGAGGGTGCCGCACGCCGGCGCCCCACAGGAGCGGACGATGGCTGACAAACAACCGGCGGTGAACAGGGTCGTGGCGGCGCTGCTGGTGGGCGGGGCGCTGATCGCCGCAGGCTACGCGATCAGGCATACGGTCTCCTGCTTCCTGCTGTCCTTCGTTACCGCCTATCTCCTGGACCCCGTCCTCGTTGTGATGGAGCGCCGCGGCGTGCGCCGTCCGTGGGGCATCCTCTTCCTCTACGCGCTTCTCGCGGTTTTCTCCGTCTTCTTCTTCATCGTGCTCGTGCCGTTTCTCAGCCTGCGCTGGGAGGCGTTCATCACCGGGCTCCCCGCCTATCTCCAGAAGGGGAAGCAGATCGTGTTCGCCTGGAAGAGCCGGGCGGTCCCTCCCTATGCGGTGGAGGAGTGGCGCTGGCTCTTCGATACCGCCGCCGGCCAGGCCGACAAGCTGCTGGCCAAGCTCGGCGCCGGGGTCTACGCCGCTGCCGAGGGGCTCGTCTTCAATCTGTTCAACCTGGTGCTCGCGCCGATTCTCGTGTTCTTCATGCTCTGGTACAAGAAGGAGTTCATGGAGACAGCGGCGGCGTGGCTCCCCGCGTCCCGCCGCGAGGTCTTGCTGGCCCTGGGGCGGGAGGTCAACGAGAGCATCGGCGGCTACATCCGCGGCCAGTTCATGGTTTCGGTCATCGTGGCGGTCCTGTCCACGGTGGCGCTCTTCGTCATCGGCATCGACTATCCCATCGTCAACGGCATATTCGCGGGACTCGCCTCGGTTCTCCCCTTCATCGGGGTCATCCTGGCAACCCTGCCGCCCCTGTTCTTCGCCTATGTCCAGTACGAGAGCGGCATGGTGCTCCTCCAGGTGATCGGCGCCTTCTCGGTCATCTACTTTCTGGAAGGCTACCTGGTGAAGCCGCTGGTCTTCAAGGAGTCCATGGACCTGAACCCCCTGGTGACCATCATCGTGGTCATGGTGTTCGGCGAACTCATGGGTTTCTGGGGCATCCTGCTGGCCATTCCCATTGCCGCCGCCGTGCGTGCCGCCGCCGACCACCTCCGTCGCGGCGATTTCCGGAGCTAGGCGGTGCGCCCCCGCGACGCGGCCCATATCGCCTGGTTCCTGGCCATAACCTTCGGGCTGGTGCTCCTGGCGGGCCATTTCGCCGTCCACTCCCTGTCGGCGGTCCTCACCTCGCTGGTCATTGCCTATCTTCTCAATCCGGCCATGAAATTCATGGAGGCCAAGGGGCTGGGGCGGCTGCCGGCCATTGCCGTGCTCTATCTCTCCATTGCCGTGGGAATCCTCCTGGCCCTGATCCTCCTGATCCCCTACCTCAGCCACCAGCTGGAGGCCTTCCCCCGGGCGGTCCCCCGCTACGTGGATAATCTGCAACTGGTCATGGAGACGTGGAAGGGTCGCCTTACCCCCTATTACGGCGGCGAGGAGGGAACCTGGCTCATCGCCCGGGCCGAGGAATCCCTGAAGAAGCTGGCCCTTGAGCTCACGGGCAAGGGATACCAGCAACTCACGCGGGCCTTCTTCGGTCTCTTCAACCTGGTGCTCG
Organism: Geobacter sulfurreducens PCA; assembly: GCF_000007985.2. Lineage (NCBI taxonomy): Bacteria > Pseudomonadati > Thermodesulfobacteriota > Desulfuromonadia > Geobacterales > Geobacteraceae > Geobacter > Geobacter sulfurreducens. Next base: position 2,693,191 of record NC_002939.5, on the reverse strand, counting down.
CCCCGATCCTCGTTTTCTTCATGCTCTACTACAAGGATTTTGTGAAGGACTTGGTCCTCCGGTTCGTCCCCCACCGGGAGCGGCCGTCGTTCCGGGAGATGGGAGGACGGATCAAGCGGTCCCTGGAGCGCTTTATCCTGGCGCAACTCCTGGACTGCGTCATCGTGGGTATCCTGTCGGCTCTGGCCCTCTACGCCATCGGCATCGAGTTTCCGCTGCTCAACGGACTGGTGGCCGGATTCGCGTCGGTGGTCCCCTTTGTGGGGGTGATGGTGGCGGTGATCCCGCCGGCCCTGATCGGCTATGCGGAAACCGGCGACATGTCGGTGATCCCCCTGGTCTGCGCGGCATATTTCGTGATCAGCGTTATCATAGAAGGGAACCTGATCAAGCCGCTCCTCATGCGGGGGACTTTGCGGCTTAACCCCCTGGCGGTCATCTTTGTCCTCATGGCCATGGGCGAGCTCATGGGCTTCTGGGGGGTGGTGCTGGCGGTGCCGGTGGCGGCAGTGGTGAAGATCTGCGCGGCCGAGCTGCGGGGATATCTGACGGAGGGACATCCGAATGCGTAAGGTCTTGTTTCCCATCACCGGCATGAGCTGCGCCGGGTGCGCGGCCCGGATCGAGAAGGAGCTGGGCGGCGTGGCGGGCATTGCCTCGGCCGTGGTCAACTTCGCCACCGCCGAGTTGTCCGTGGAGTTCGACGAACGGGTGATCGACGAGGATGCCGTGGTGGCGCGGGTGGAAGCCCTGGGCTACGGAGTGGTGCGCACGGCGGCCGGGGAGCTGCGTTTCGGGGTGCGGGGGCTGCACTGCGCCTCCTGCGTGGCGAACCTGGAGAAAAAGCTCCTGGCCGACCCGGCCGTGTCCGCCGCCGTGGTGAACCTGGCCCAGGAGGAGGCCCTGGTCCGGTTCGATCCCTCCCGCCTGGGCAAGGCGGACATCTTCGCCCTGGTGGTGGCCGCGGGGTACACCCCCGTGGAGCCCGAAGCGGAAGGGGGGGAGGCCGCCGCGGAGTTGAAGGGCCAGCGCAACTGGTTCATTGCCAGTCTTCTGCTCTCGCTCCCCATCATGGCCACCATGACCCTCCACGACAACCGGGCCGTGGGCTGGATGAACCTGGTCCTGGCCAGCGCGGTCCAGTTTTCGGCCGGCCTCACCTTCTACCGGGGGAGCTGGTTCGCCCTGAAGAACCGCAGCGCCAACATGGACGTGCTGGTTGCCCTGGGCACCTCGGCCGCCTATTTCTACTCCCTCTTCGCTTTTTTCGGGGCCTTCGGCGAGCATGGCGGCCACGTGTTCTTTGAGACCTCGGCCATGCTCATCGCCTTCATCCGCCTGGGCAAGTACCTGGAAGCCCGGGCCCGGGGCAAGGCGGGGGAAGCCCTGAAGAAGCTCCTGCGGCTCCAGGCGGACAAGGCGCGGCTGGTGACCGGCGACCAGGAGCGGGAAGTCCCCGCGTCGGCGGTGCGGGTGGGCGATCTGGTCCGGGTCCGGCCGGGCGAGACGATCCCCGTGGACGGGGAGGTGGTGGAGGGAACCTCGTCGGTGGACGAGTCCATGGTGACCGGCGAGTCGATCCCGGCGGACAAGGGGCCGGGGGCCGCGGTCACCGGGGCCACGGTGAACCGCAGCGGCGTGCTCCTGGTGCGGGCCACCCGCATCGGCGAGGAAACGCTTCTCTCCCAGATCGTGCGGATGGTGCGGGAGGCCCAGGCGGACAAGGCGCCGATCCAGCGGTTCGCCGACCGGGTGTCCGGGGTCTTCGTGCCGGTGGTGATCGCCCTGTCGGCCCTCACGTTCGCCCTCTGGTTCTGGGGGCTCCACCAGGAGTTCCTCTTTGCCTTCAAGCTGGCCATCTCCGTGGTGGTCATCGCCTGCCCCTGCGCCATGGGGCTCGCCACCCCCACCGCCATCATGGTGGGGAGCGGGGTGGGGCTGTCGCGGGGGATTCTGGTCAAGCGGGGCTCGGTGCTGGAGAACATCTCCCGGGTCCAGGCGATCCTGCTGGACAAGACCGGCACCCTCACCCGAGGCGAACCCTCCCTCACCGACCTGGTGCCGGCGCCGGGGGTGACGGAGGAGCGGCTGCTGGCGGTGCTGGCCGCGGCCGAATCCCGCTCGAACCATCCCCTGGCCCAGGCGGCGGTAAGCGGCGCCGCCGGACGGGGCGTGGTGCCGGCGCCGGTGGACGGCTACCGGGAGACCGAAGGGGGAGGCGTGGCCTGCGTCCTGGACGGTGAACCGGTAACGGCCGGCAGCGCCCGGTTCCTGGTCGGGGCGGGCATCGACACTTCGCCCCTGGAGCAGGCCGCATCCCGGTTGGCCGGGGAGGGGAAATCGCTCATCCTCGTGGCCGAAGCGGGACGCCTGCTGGGGGTGGCGGCCCTGGCCGACCGGCTCAAGGAGAGCTCGCCCCGGGCCGTGGCCGAGCTGAAGCGAATGGGGATAGCCACCTGCATGATCACCGGCGACCACCGGGAGGTGGCGGCCGCCGTGGCCCGGGAGGCGGGGGTTGACAGCTTCGAGGCCGAAGTCCTGCCGGGCCGCAAGGAGGAAATCGTGCGGGAGTACCAGGCAAAGGGGTACTTCACTGCCATGGTGGGCGACGGGATCAACGATGCCCCGGCCCTGGCCCGGGCCGACGTGGGGATCGCCATCGGCGGCGGCACCGACGTGGCCAAGGAGACCGGCGACGTGATCCTGGTGCGGGACGACCTCATGGATGCCGTGCGCGCCATCCGCCTGGGGCGGGCGACCCTGGCCAAGGTGAAGCAGAATCTCTTCTGGGCCCTGTTCTACAACATCCTCGGCATCCCCGTGGCCGCCGGGGTCCTCTACTATCCGCTGGGGATCACGCTCCGGCCCGAATTCGCCGGGCTTGCCATGGCCTTTTCCTCGGTGTCGGTGGTGACCAACTCGATCCTGCTCCGCCGGGCGGGAAAGAAGCTGGGCTAAGGAGCAGGGAGCACGGAGGCGCATCATGAAAAGGAAGATCGAGAAAACCGATGCCCAGTGGCGCGGGCAGCTGACCCCGGAGCAGTACGAGATCACCCGCCGCAAGGGGACCGAGCCGGCTTTTACCGGCGCCTACTGGGACTGCCACGACAGGGGGACTTACCGCTGCGTCTGCTGCGGCGCGCCCCTGTTCGACTCCGCGGACAAGTTCGACTCCGGCACCGGCTGGCCCAGCTTCACCGCTCCCCTGGACGGAGACGGGGTGGAGAGCGAGGAGGACCGGAGTTTCTTCATGCACCGGACCGAAGTCCACTGCGCCTCCTGCGGCGCCCACCTGGGGCACCTGTTCCCGGACGGCCCGGCCCCCACCGGCCGGCGCTACTGCATTAACTCGGCATCGCTCGTACTCGACCGGGCCGGCGAGGGGGAGAAGGAATGATCTCGCGCCGCCTCCGTTTCCCCGGCGGCCGCGGCGCGGAACTCTCCGGCATCCTCGATCTGCCGGAGGGGCGGGAGCCGGTCGCCTTCGCCCTCTTTGCCCACTGTTTCACCTGCTCCAAGGAGCTGAAATCCATGGTCGCCATCAACCGGGTGCTCACGGAGCAGGGGATCGGCGTGCTCCGCTTCGACTTCACGGGGCTCGGGGAGAGCGGGGGGGACTTCAGCGAAACCGGTTTCACCTCCACCGTGGACGATCTGCTGGCGGCCGCCTCGTTCCTGGAGCGCTCCCATGCCACGCCCAGCCTGCTCATCGGCCATTCCCTCGGCGGCACCACCTGCCTTGCCGCGGCCGGAGCCATCAAGGGCTGCCGGGCGGTCGTGGTCATCGGCTCACCGGCGAGCCCGGCGGGGCTGCGCCACCTATTCACCGGCAAGGAGGACGAACTGGCGCAGAACGGCTCGGCCCAGGTCATGGTGGCCGGCCGCCCCTTCCGACTCGGCCGCTCGTTCCTGGACGACGTGACCGGCGTCCGCCTTGATGGGGCCATCGCCACCCTCGGCGTGCCGCTCCTCATACTCCATGCCCCCGACGACCAGGTGGTGGGCTTCCACCACGCCGAGCGGATCTTCTCCCTGGCCCCCCAGCCCAGGAGCCTGGTGGCCCTGGACCGGGCCGACCACCTGCTCCTGGCCGAGGAGGACGCCCGCTATGCCGCCGGCATCATCGCCGCCTGGGCCGTCAGGTACCTGTCCCCCGACCCGGCCGGATAGGCCCGGCTGAGCATCCTGCCGGCCCGCGCCCCGCGCCGGTTCGGTTTGAAACCGCTTTCCCCTCTGTTATACTTATCCGCGTCACTTCAACCAAGGACGCTGTCATGACCTTTGCCGCAGGGGCCGACCCCGAGTTCATCGAATCCCTCTTCCAATCCTGGCAGGCCGATCCCGCGTCGGTTTCCGCCGAGTGGCGCGCGTTTTTCACCGGCTACGAGCTGGGGCGCGGCGAGCCGTCGGCCGAATGCCCCACCCCCGAGCTGGCCGCCAAGCAGTCGGCGGTCGACTCTCTCATCTATCGCTACCGCGACCTGGGCCACCTGCTGGCCTGCACCGATCCCCTCTCTCCCTGCAAGCTGGAACACCCGCTCCTGGCGCTGGAGCAGTACGACCTGGACCAGTCGGACCTGGACCGTACCTTCCGGGCGCGCCGTTTCCTCAAGAGCGAGGCGACGTTGCGGGAGATTCTGGCAACGCTCCGGGAGACCTACTGCCGTTCCGTGGGTGTGGAGTTCATGCACATCCAGGACCCTGCCGAGCGGACTTGGCTGATCGAGCGGATGGAGCCGGTCCGGAACCGGCCGCCTGTTTCCCTGGACCAGAAGCTGCGCATCCTCGAGAAGCTCAGGGAGGCGTCCCTGTTCGAGGAGTTCCTGCACCGGAAATTCCTGGGGCAGAAGCGCTTTTCCCTTGAGGGAGGGGAGGCGCTGATTCCCGCCCTGGATGCCGTGGTGGAACGCGCGGCCCGGCTCGGCGTGGATGACCTGGTGCTCGGCATGGCCCACCGGGGGCGGCTGAACGTGCTGGCCACCATCATCGGCAAGCCGGTGGAAAATATCTTTGCCGAGTTCGCCGACAACGTGGAGCTGGCGTTCGTGGGGGACGGCGACGTGAAGTACCACAAGGGGTTCTCCAGCGACCGCCGGTTCGCCGACGGCAGCAGCATCCACCTGACTCTGGCCTTCAACCCCTCGCACCTGGAGGCGGTGAACCCGGTGGTGGAGGGGAAATGCCGGGCCCGTCAGGACGCCCGGGGGCCGGGGGGGGACAGGCGGGTCCTGCCGGTGCTGATCCACGGCGATGCCGCCTTTGCCGGCCAGGGGGTGGTGGCCGAGACCCTGAACCTCTCGCAGCTTGAAGGATACCGGACCGGCGGCACCCTCCACATCGTCATCAATAACCAGATCGGCTTCACCACGGTCCCGGCGGATGCCCGCTCGTCCCTCTACGCCACCGACACGGCCAAGATCGTGGCGGCGCCGGTGTTCCACGTCCACGGCGAAGATCCCGAGGCGGCGGTCCACGTGATGGAACTCGCCCTGGAGTACCGGCAGACCTTCGGCCGCGACGTGGTGGTGGAGATCATCTGCTACCGCCGGCACGGCCACAACGAGGGGGACGAGCCCTACTTCACCCAGCCGGTCATGTACGGCCGGATCAAGGACCGGCCGCCGGTCCACGAGCTTTACGCGGACCGGCTGGCAGAGGAGGGGGTTCCCCGGGACCGGCTCGACGCCATGACCGCAGCCATTGCCGGGCGGCTGGAGGAATCCCTCGGCGCCCCTCCGCGTCCCGTGGCCGGCGGCTTCGAGGGGAAGTGGGGAGAGTACCGGCGGGACTATTCGCCCGCCAAGGTCGATACCGGCGTGGACGCGGCGCGGCTGCGGCAGCTGGCCGAGGGGCTGGCCGGCGTGCCCGAGGGCTTTTCCGCCCACCCCAAAGTGGCAACCATCCTCCAGCGGCGGCTCAAGGCCGTGCAGGCGGGCGAAGGGATCGACTGGGGCAATGCCGAGACCCTGGCCTACGGGACGCTTCTGGCCGAGGGAACCTCCATCCGCCTGTCCGGGGAGGATTCCCGGCGCGGCACCTTCGGCCACCGCCATGCAGTGCTCCACGACATGAACACCGAAGCATTCCACGTGCCCCTGGACGGCGCTGCTACCGGCGGTGCGGTCTTTCGCGCCTGGGACAGCATGCTCTCCGAGTTCGCGGTCCTGGGCTACGAATACGGCTATTCGGTCCAGTCCCCCGAGATGCTCGTCATCTGGGAGGCCCAGTTCGGCGATTTTGCCAACGGCGCCCAGGTCATCATCGACCAGTTCATCGCCGGCGGCGAGTCCAAGTGGGAGCGGGTAAGCGGCCTCGTCATGCTCCTGCCCCACGGCTACGAAGGGCAGGGGGCCGAGCACTCCAGCGCCCGCATCGAACGCTATCTCCAGCTCTGCGCCGACGATAACCTCCAGGTTGCCTATCCCTCCACCCCGGCCCAGCTCTTTCATCTGCTGCGGCGGCAGGTGAAGCAGCCGTTCCGCAAGCCCCTGGTGGTCTTCACCCCCAAGAGCCTGCTGCGCCATCCCCGTTGCGTCTCCCGGCTGGAAGAGCTGTCCGGCGGCTGGTTCCGGGAGGTGATCCCCCCCGTTGCCGACCCTGAAAAGATCCGGCGACTCCTGCTCTGTTCCGGCAAGATCTACTACGAGCTGCTGGAGCGGATGGAGCGTGACGCGGTGGCCGACACGGCCATTGTCCGGATCGAACAGCTCTATCCCCTGCGGACCGACCTGCTGCGGGAGGCGGTGGCGCCCTTCCGGGGGGCCGGGAGCATCGCCTGGGTCCAGGAGGAGCCCCGCAACATGGGAGCCTGGAGCTTTCTCCGGCCCCACCTGGCTGATCTTTTCGGTCGCGAGCCCCGTTACGTGGGGCGGCCCGACAACGACGTCCCCGCCGTGGGGTCGCACCGGCTGCATGGGGTGGAGCAGGAACGGGTCGTCACGGAGGCGCTCGCGGTATAGGCGTTCCCCCTCACCGGGGGCCGGTTCACGCATCGTGATAGGTGCTGATCGGCAGCACTGTTTCAACGGAGAATTCCATGGAAATCAAAATACCATCGGTGGGTGAATCGGTATTCGAGGCCCTGGTGGCCACGTGGCTCCGCCAGGACGGCGATGCGGTCCGCAAGGACGAGCCGGTCTGCGAGATCGAGACCGACAAGATCACCATGGAGCTTAACGCTGAGGCCGACGGGGTTCTCTCCATCGCGGTGCCGGCCGGGACCACGGTGAAGATCGGCACGGTCATCGGTACCATTCGCGAAGGCGCTGCCGCCCCCGTTGCCGAGTCGCCGGCTCCGGCACAGGCCGCTGCCGCCGCGCCCGCCGCAGAGCCCCCTCTTTCCCCGTCGGTGCGTAAAATGGCGCGGGAGCGGGGGATCAGCCCCGAGGCGGTGCCCGGTACCGGCCGGGGAGGGCGGGTGACGGTGGATGATCTCTTCTCCTTTGCCGAAAAGCGGGAGCAGGGGGCGTCTCCGGCCGGGGCTCCTCCGCCGGCCGCTCCCCAGCCTCCCGCGCAGCAGCCCCGGCCGGCGGCAGAGCAGCCCCGCCAGGCCGAGCCGCCGGAGGCCGATCGCACCACCCGCACCCCCATGACCCCCATCCGCAAGCGGATCGCGGAACGTCTCATGGCGGCGCGTCAGCAGACCGCCATGCTCACCACCTTCAACGAGGCCGATCTGGGGCGCATTGTGGAACTGCGTGCCCGCCACAAGGAGCAGTTCGCCAAGCGGCACGGGGTATCCTTGGGGTTCATGTCGTTCTTCGTCAAGGCCTGCGTAGAGGCCCTGAAAGCCTTTCCCCTGGTGAACGCCCGCATCGACGGCAACGACATCGTCCGGCACCACTACTACAACATCGGCATCGCCATCGGCGCGGACAAGGGGCTGGTGGTGCCGGTGCTCCGGGATGCGGACCGCCTCCATTTCTGGGAGATCGAACAGGCCATCGCCGCCTTTGTCGAAAAGATCAAAACCAACCGGCTCGAACTCTCGGACCTGGAGGGGGGCACCTTCTCCATAACCAACGGCGGGGTGTACGGCTCGCTCCTTTCCACCCCCATCCTCAATCCGCCCCAGAGCGGGGTGCTCGGCATGCACGCCATTCAGGACCGTCCCGTGGCCCGGGACGGGCAGGTGGTCATCCGGCCCATGATGTACCTGGCCCTGTCCTACGACCACCGGATCATCGACGGCCGCGAAGCGGTGGGATTCCTGCGCACGGTGAAAGAGTATGTGGAAGATCCGGAGGAGCTGTTCCTTGAGGGGTAGGGTTGCGGTCATGGTGTGCCGGGTCGTGACGGCACTGGCCCTGTCGCTGCTGGCGGTTGCGCCGGTGCCGGCCGCTTCCCGTACGGCAAAGGGCGCAAAGGCCGCCAACGGGTATGCCGCCACCCAGGCCGCGGCCCGGCGGGGGGATGCCAAAGCGGCCTTCAGGCTTGCGCTGATGCACCTGGACGGCAGCGGCGCCCCGCGCAAGCCGACAGAGGCGGCGCGGTACATGAAAATGGCGGCCGAGCGCGGCCACGTGCGGGCCCAGTACTATCTGGGCACCTTCTACCACGAGGGGACCGGGGTCAAGCGCGACACCTCGGCCGCGGCCCGCTGGATCGGCAAGGCGGCCGCGGGGGGCGATGCCGAGGCCCAGTACGCGTACGGCATGGTCCTTCTCTCCGGTGACGGCGTGCCCGTGGACAAGGTGCGGGCCATCGAGTGGTTGGGCAAGGCATCCCGCCAGGGGAACGAGGGCGCCCGGGACGTGCTCCAGGAGCTGGTCGCCTTCCAGGGCCGGCCGACGGAAATCCGCTCCCTGGAGCCGACCATCTCCTCTCCCGTTCCCGCTCCCCGGCCGGAGGCGGGCACCACGGGGGCGCGCCTCGAAGGCAAGGGGGTAGTCCTGGACCAGGGCGAGTTCAGCCTCAAGTTCTCCATGCCCGGGCTGGGAAACACCGGTGACCCCTACCGGACCACGACCGACGAGAAACTCTGGAATCATCTGCAGGGGGGGAGCTTCGAGATCATCTACCGGCCGGGTAAGTAGCCGGGCTGTGGCTCAAGTCTCGGCTGTTCACCCCCCTGCTCGCGCTGCTCGCTTCCCCCCTACAACGTAGGGGGGATTGAGGGGGGGCCACGTGCCTGTTGACAGGCCGCCATGGCGGCGTGGGGTGCTGATCAGGATCTGTAATGGCGAGTTTCTGAAATGGTTGAAACAATAACAGGTTTTCCTTTTTGACCTCTGCGACCTCTGTGGGTAACGGCTTTTTTCAGGATAACTCTACTTCTCTCCGGGAGGATTTCCCATGGCTGAGCAAACCTTCGACCTTATCGTCATCGGCGCCGGACCCGGCGGCTACGTGGCCGCCATCAGGGCTGCCCAGCTTGGCATGACCGTGGCGGTGGCGGAACAGCGCGAAACCCTCGGCGGGGTCTGCCTCAACGAGGGGTGCATCCCCAGCAAGGCGCTCCTGGACTCATCGGAGTTCTTTGCCCAGGCCCGGGACGGCTTTGCCGGCCACGGCATCCTGATTGACCCTCCGCGGCTCGACCTGGCGCGGATGATGGCCCGCAAGGACGATGTGGTGAAAAAGCTCACCGACGGCATCGCCTACCTCTTCAAGAAGAACCGGATAACCTGGCTGAAGGGGACGGCTCGCCTGGCGGGCAGAAACGGCGATCTCCTGCGGGTGGAGGTGGGCGGCAACGGGACGGCGCCCGCGCACCTGCTGGAGGCCGGCAAGGTGCTCCTTGCCACCGGCAGCGAGGCGGTGCCGGTACCGGGCCTCGCCTTTGACGGGGAGACCGTGGTCTCCGCCCGGGAAGCCCTGGCCTTCGACCGGGTGCCGGAGCATCTGCTGGTGGTGGGGGCCGGCTACATCGGGCTGGAGCTGGGGTCGGTCTGGCGCCGGCTCGGCAGCCAGGTGACCGTGGTGGAGGTGCTGGCCAAGCCGCTCCCCGCCACCGACGGCCAGGTGGCCGACGCTCTGGTGCGCTCCCTGAAGAAGCAGGGGATCTCCTTCCGCATGGAGACACGGGTGACCGGCATCGAGAAGCGGGAGGGCACGGCCGTGGTCACGGTGGAATCGTCCGCCGGCGGGCGCGACGCCATCGCCTGCGACCGGGTCCTGGTGGCCGCCGGCCGCCGCCCCGTCATGGCCGGGCTCGGCCTCGAACCCTTCAATCTCGCCATGGAGGGGGGGCGCATCCGGGTGGACGACAACTACCTGACCTCGGCCCCGGGGATCTACGCCATCGGCGACCTGATCCACGGACCCATGCTCGCCCACAAGGCCATGGCCGAGGGGGAAGTCTTCGCCGAGCGCCTGACCGGCGAGGCGTCGGTCGTGGACTACGAATACATCCCTGGTATCGTGTATACGTGGCCCGAGGCGGCCGGCGTCGGCCTGACCGAAGAGCAGCTCAAGGAACAGGGGATTCCCTATGCCGCGGGCCGGTTCAATTTCATGGCCAACGGTCGGGCACGCTGCATGGGGGAAACCGAAGGATTCGTGAAGATCCTGGCCAAGCCCGACACGGGCCGGGTCCTGGGCATCCATGTGGTCGGCCCCCGCGCCTCGGACCTCATTGCCGAGGCGGTCACCGTCATGACCTACGGTGGCAGCGCCGCCGACATCGCCATGACCTTCCACGCCCACCCGACCCTCGCCGAGGCCATGAAGGAAGCGGCCCTGGACGTGGAGAAACGGGCGATACATGCGTAACTAAGGAGATCCCCATGGGCAAGAACCTCGCAACCAAAATCCTCGAAGCGCACCTCGTGAAGGGCGAACTGACGCCGGGCACCGAGATCGCCCTGAAGATCGACCATGCGCTCCTCCAGGACGCCACCGGCACCATGGCCATGCTGGAGTTCATCGCCATGGGGGTGGACCGGGTGAAGGTGGAGCTGGCGGCCCAGTACATCGACCACAACCTGCTCCAGACCGACAACCGCAACGCCGACGACCACGTCTTCCTCATGACCGCGGCCCAACGGTTCGGCGTCCATCTGTCCAAGCCGGGGAACGGGGTCTCCCACCAGGTCCACCTGGAGCGCTTCGGCGTGCCGGGCCGGACCATGCTGGGAGCCGACTCCCACACCACCTCCGCCGCCGGGCTCTCCATGATCGCCATTGGCGCCGGCGGACTCGACGTCTCCCTGGCCATGGCGGGGCACCCGTTCCACCTCCCCTGCCCGAAGATCTGGGGAGTGAAGCTCACGGGACAGCTCCAGCCCTGGGTTTCGGCCAAGGACGTGATCCTGGAGATGCTCCGGCGCCACACCGTGAAGGGGGGCGTGGGCAAGATCATCGAGTACTACGGCCCCGGCGTGGCGACCCTCTCGGCAACGGACCGCGCCATCATCGGCAACATGGGGGCGGAGCTGGGAGCCACCACCTCCCTCTTCCCCTCGGACCACCGGACCCGCGAGTTCCTGGAGGCCCAGGGGCGCGGCGAGGTATGGCAGGAGCTTGCCGCCGACCCGGACGCCACCTACGACGAGTACGAGGAAATCGATCTCGCCACGGTGGAGCCCCTCATCGCCTGCCCCTCGTCTCCGGACAACGTGGTGCGGGTGGCCGACATCGAAGGGCTCAAGGTGGATCAGGTGCTCGTGGGGAGTTCCGCCAACTCCGCCTTCCGGGACCTGATGACCGTCTGCCGCATCCTGGACGGGCGCCGCGTGGCCTCCCACGTCTCCTTCAACGTGAATCCGGGCAGCCGCCAGGTGTTGGAGAACGTGGCCGATCAAGGCGGAATCATGATGCTCCTCCTGGCCGGGGCCCAGATCCACCAGCCCGGCTGCCTCGGCTGCATTGGCATGGGGCAGGCGCCGGGCACCGACCAGGTAAGTCTGCGCACCTTCCCCCGCAACTTTCCCGGCCGCAGCGGAACGAAGAATGACAAGGTCTATCTCTGCTCCCCCGAAACGGCAGCCGCCGCCGGAATCTTCGGCGTGGTCACCGATCCCCGGAAACTCGGCGATCTCATGGCATGGCCCAACGTCCGGAACCCGGAGAAGTACGTGCTGGACGACTCCAGCATCATCTTCCCCCTGCCGCCCGAGGAGGCGAAGCAGGTGGAGATCGTCACCGGCCCCAACATCGTCCCGTTTCCCGACTTTGACCCGCTGCCGGAGACCCTGGAGGCCGAGGTCATCTTCATGGTGGGGGACAACATCTCCACTGACACCATCATGCCCGCCGGCAACAAGGTGCTTCCCTACCGGAGCAACGTCCCGGCCATCAGCCAGTTCGTGTTCGAGCAACTGGACCCCGACTTCCACAAGCGGGCCAGGGAGAAGGGGACCGGCGTGGTCATCGGCGGCGAGAACTACGGCCAGGGATCGAGCCGTGAGCACGCGGCCCTGGCTCCCCGCTACCTGGGCATCCGGGCCAAGATCGTCAAAAGCTTTGCGCGGATCCACAAGGCCAATCTGGTCAACTTCGGCATCCTGCCGCTCACGTTCAAGAATCCCGCCGACTATGACCTCCTGAAGCAGGGGGACCGGCTGGAGTTCCCCGACGTGCGGCGGCTCGTGGCCTCCGGAGCCGTGGAGATCCCGGTGCGGGTGGGCGGGAAGGAAATCGTCACCCTGCTGGACGTCTCGGACCGGCAGCGGCAGGAACTGCTGGCCGGCGGGACGTTGAACTACGTGAAACGGAGCGCCTGACCATGGCCGGACGCGGATATGCCAGTCGCCTGTCGATTCTGTCCGCGTCCGCGCTGATTCTGGCGCTCGTTGTCATCCTCGCAGCCACCGGAGGCTCCCGCGCCGAATCCGGCGCCGTGTCCCTGACCCCCGAGGAGCGGGCGTGGCTCAACGCCCATCCGGTCATCAAGCTCGCCCCGGACCCCGACTTCAAACCCATCGAGTATTTTGACGAAAACGGCGTCTACCGCGGGGCAGCGGCCGACCACATCCACGCCCTGGAAAAAAAGCTCGGCATCACCATCACCATCGTTCACCTGCGGAACTGGGACGAGGTCATGGATGCCTTCAAACGGCACGAGGTGGACCTGCTCGGGGCGGTGGCCGCCACACCGGACCGGGAACGGTACATGCTGTTCAGCGATCCCCTGGTGGTGGTCCCCGGCGGGATCTTCTCGGCCAGGGAGTTCGGCAAGCCCCTTGCCATCAAGGATCTGCAGGGGCTGAAGGTGGCCGTGGTTTCCAACTACATGGCCCACGACTACCTGCGTAACACCTATCCGCAGATAAGCCTGGATATCGTGCCGGACGTCTCCACGGGGCTGGCCAAGGCATCCCTGGGGATGGTGGACGTCTACGTGGAAAACATGGCCAACGCCACCTTTTATCTCCAGGAGGCTGGGATCACCAACCTCCGGCTCGTGGGGAACACCGATTTCATGTACCGCTGGGGGATCGGCATCCGCAAGGACTGGCCCATGATGCGGCAGATCCTCAATAAGGGGCTCGCGGCATTGAGCGAGGATGAAAAGAGTGCCCTCATCGGGCGCTGGATTTATGTGAAGGCCCCGCCCTGGCGGCCGAGCAGGGCATTTGTGGCGGGAATGGTTGCTTCGGTTGCGGGCGTGCTGCTGGTGGCGGCGGTGTCGATCAACCTGACGCTCAAGAGGAAAGTGAACGCGCGGACCGCGGAACTGCAGGGTGAACTGGCTGAGCGCCGAAGGCTGGAACAAGAGCTTACCCGCCTGAACGAGCAGCTGGAGGAGCGGGTCCGGGAGCGGACTGCCGAGCTGGAGCGCCAGGTGGCCGACCGCCGGCGGGCCGAGGAGGCGCTCCAGCAACTCACCGTCGGGCTGGAACAACGGGTGAAGGCCCGTACCGCCGAACTGGAGGCCTCCAACCGGGAGCTGGAATCGTTCACCTTCGCGGTGTCCCATGATCTGCGGGCGCCGGTGAGGCACATCAACGGCTATGTCGAGATACTCACCGAGGAACTGGCGGCCAAGGAGTGCCTCTGCGCGGGCGATTATCTCGCCCGGATCATGGTCTCCTGCCGGCGGATGCAGGAGATGATCGACTCGCTCCTGGACCTTTCCCGGATAAGCCGCAAAGAGCTCCAGTGCGAACAGGTCGACCTGAGCGAAATCGCCCGGCAGATCATGGCTGAAATGCGAGAGGCCGAGCCCCATCGCCGCGTGGAAGCGACCATCGCCGACGGGATCAGGGCCAAGGGAGACCCGGTCCTGCTCCGCAGCGTCATCGAAAACCTGCTGCACAATGCCTGGAAATACACCGGCAGGAAAGACGTGGCCCACATCGAGTTCGGCGTCGACACCGGGGGCGGGGAAACCGTCTACTACGTCCGCGACGACGGGGCCGGCTTTGATGCCGCATACGCAGGCAAACTGTTCACCCCCTTCCAGAGACTCCACACCGATGCCGAGTTCACCGGCACCGGAGTCGGCCTTGCCACGGTGCAGCGGATTATCCACCGGCACCGCGGCAGGGTCTGGGCCTTCTCCGAGCCCGGCCGGGGGGCATGTTTCTTCTTTACCCTGAATACCGAAACCGCATGAGGTGACCCATGGCAACCACGCTCCGCGCCATCCTTCCCGATTCCGAGCTGCTGAAGATGCACGAACAGATGGTCCTCTCCCGCGAGTTCGAGGAATCGTGCGCCGAACAGTACACCAAGGGGCATATCACCGGCTTCCTCCACCTCTACAGCGGCCAGGAGGCAGTGGCGGTGGGCGCAACCGCGGCGCTGCGCAAGGACGACTACATCCTCTCCGCCTACCGGGAGCACGCCCAGGCCATCGTTCGGGGGGCCGAGCCGCGGCGGGTCATGGCCGAACTCTTCGGCAAGGCCACCGGCATGTGCAAGGGGAAGGGGGGCTCCATGCACCTCTTCGACCCGAGCCTCGCCTTCATGGGAGGATACGCCATCGTCGGCGGCCAGTTCCCCATCGCCGTCGGGCTTGCCTTTGCCTCCAAATACCGGAAGGAAGGACGGATCTCCGCCTGCTTCTTCGGCGACGGCGCCGTCAACCAGGGCACCTTCCACGAATCCCTCAACTGGGCCCGGCTCTGGGAGCTGCCGGTCCTCTTCATCTGCGAGAACAACTTCTACGGCATCGGCACCGCCGTCTCCCGGGCCTCGGCCCTCTCCGACATCCACAAACGCACCTGCGGCTACGACATCCCCTCCGTGCGGGTGGACGGCATGGACGTCATGGCGGTCCACGAGGCCGTCAAATGGGGCGCCGAGTGGGTCCGGGAGCACAGCCGGCCCTACCTGATCGAAGCCATGACCTACCGCTTCCGGGGCCACTCCATGGCCGACCCCGGCAAGTACCGCAGCGCCGCCGAAGTGGAGCTCTGGAAAAGCCGCGACCCGATCCCGAACTTCGAGAAACGCCTCGTGGAAGAAGGCATCGCCACCGAAGCCGAACTGGCCGCCGTGCTGGAGAAATGCCGGGGCGTCGTGGCCGACGCCGTGGCATTTGCCGAAGAATCGCCGTGGCCGGAGGATGATGAGGTTTATTCGGATATTTATGTGTGAGGGGCAGAAACTGTTAGCCGCAGAGACATGTTTGATCTGTTCCAATACGGGGGGATGAGCGGTTCACGCACGTGTGCGTGAACCGTTTAATGATGAGTTGGGTGGAAGAAAGCATGACGAAAAAAACTACACATATGACACTAGGACGTCTGCCTAATCTGACTTTGAGACAAGCAGCTTCAGTATTTATGACAGTTTTGGCGTTGTGTGGTTGCTCTTGGAGCCGATAGGACTTTTCGGAGTAAACTCACAATTTTTTGCAAGACTAGGTTGGTATGGATATTTATTCATAATTTTAACTACGACAGCCCTTACAATTCCTGCCTTGGATCTATTCAGGCGGCATAGGTTCACAAAGTTGAAATTTATTGAACTACGAGTGGAGTCCTCTACAGATGGCGGTTTACACTTTGTGCGAGCTCCTGAGAATCTTCAGGTATGGGATTTTATAGCTTTGTTTCTTAATCATCTGAAGAAAGGTCCTGCAGGCGATACCATAGATGCTATGTGCAGAATTTACATTCCTGTTCTGTATGTACGAACAGACGATGCAGATCGTGAAATTTTAGATGATCTGACGTTGCGGGAGGCAGATTTGAAAAATGGTGATGTCTGTTTTATTAAAGGCCGACCTCGAAAGGATGAAGTACGTTTTTGCTTATCGCGAAGAGACGATCCAACACACGAATAGACCTGTTTCGCTTCGCTCCCAGGTCATTCGCACCACCGTTATCTCTTTAACTAGGAGATCTTAAAATGAAATGGGTAACCTGTGATTACTCCAAGAAAGATGTTATGCGAGCTGGAGAGCAATTAATCAGCGAATCAGTTACTGATCAAGAGCTGTCAACAGCTATGGATGTTCTCTCAAGTTGGAGGGCAGCGCATGCATATCCAATGCATGCATTACTGATATTTCTCAGGACACAATCAAGTAAAATTGATGCAAATACTATCGTGGTACAGCGACTAAAAAGGACGCCATCGATACTTGATAAGTTATCTAGATTTCCTCAAATGAAGCTACATCGTATGCAAGATATCAGTGGATGTAGAGCAGTAGTTAACAATGTTAATATGGTTGAAAAATTATCTGACTCTATTACTAATAGTAGGACAAGGCACAAATTACATAAAAAAGATGATTATATACAAAATCCAAAGTTGTCAGGATATAGAGGCATACATCTAGTATATAAATATAAAGGTGGAAAGAAGGCGTACTCTGATTATTTTGTAGAAATTCAGCTTAGATCAAAAATACAGCACGCATGGGCTACATCAGTCGAAATAGTGGACATATTCACACGACAAGCGTTAAAAGCCAGTCATGGTAGTAAAGAATGGCTCGACTTTTTCATGTATGCCAGCGCTGAATTTGCAAAGCTTGAAAAAAGGCCAATAGGTAACCACCTAGATGGAATAGACACCAAATTACATTTAAAAAAACTTGCTGATAGTCTGAGCGTTGTCAATAGACTAAATGCGTTTGCAGTCTCTACACAGTATGTTGCGACGAAGCAAGACAATAGAACTGACTATTTCTTACTAGAACTAACAGATACTGCGCAAGCCATCATGGTAACCCAATATACGTCTGCTGATTTAGATAAAGCTACTAAAGCATACCTTGAAAAAGAAAAAGCAGCAAAAAATGATTCTACTTATGATGTTGTATTGGTAGCAGCTGGATCAATGCATGCACTAAAAGCCGCTTATCCTAACTACTTTGCAGATTCAAAGGCATTTCTTAATTACCTCGCAAAGGTACTGAGCTAACTCTCGAATCGACGTGAATCGGGTCGGACCAAGTCAACTTGCCGATATTTCAGCAAATACACCTCAATTCAGGAGGATTTTTACCCGTAGAAGCGCATTTTCAGGGTCATAATCGAGCACTCAACATGGCACAGGCAGAACCCGGGGGACACCTTGTTTATTGACCCGCCCAGAATTCCCCCGGGATTTCGAATCAATCCACACCCATAAGGAGATTTTCTGCATTGGACATTCCACGGATTTTTACCATCACCGAAAGCGCTCACCGCATCCATAACCCGATTACACCCGAAAAGCTCACCACTCTCGGCGCGGCGCTGCGTCTGGAACCGGGGACCCGAGTGCTGGACCTGGGCAGCGGTTCGGGGGAGATGCTGTGCACCTGGGCACGCGATCACGGCATCATCGGCACCGGCATCGATATGAGTCAGTTGTTCACCGCGCAAGCGAAACTCCGCGCCGAAGAGCTCGGCGTTGCCGATCGCGTCACGTTCATCCATGGCGATGCTAGCGGCTACGTGTCGGACGACAAGGCCGGTGTGGCAGCCTGTGTCGGTGCCACGTGGATCGGCGGGGGAGTCGCCGGCACTATCGAGCTGCTGGCGCGGAGCCTGCGCCCCGGGGGGATCATCCTCATCGGCGAGCCCTACTGGCGGCAGGTGCCGCCGACGGAAGATGTTGCCAGGGGGTGTCTTGCCAACTCGACCTCCGACTTTCTCATGCTCCCGGAACTTCTCGCGTCGTTCGGCCGGCTTGGCTATGACGTCGTTGAAATGGTTCTGGCCGACCAAGATGGCTGGGACAGATACGAGGCGGCCAAATGGCTCACCATGCGCCGATGGCTTGAAGCCAATCCCGACGACGAGTTGGCGAAAGAGGTTCGAGCCCAACTGACCTCGGAGCCTGGGCGCTACGCCTCGTACACGCGTGAATACCTGGGCTGGGGTGTGTTCGCGCTGATGCCGCGGTGATGCGTTGGCGCAGTATTCCGGGGGCATCTTGGTTGATTCCAGATGAGATATGTAAGGTTTCCCCGGAATTTGGTCCGTTCGTTGTGACAACAGGTGTATCGGATGACCGACGAGAGGAGGGCTCAGCATGAAACGGTTGGCTATTGTTGTTCGAGATGACGCCTATGATCGCCTCTACACGCCGTTAACCTTTGCCTATGTTGCGGCGAGCAAGGGCATTGCGGTCGACATTCTATTTGTCTTATGGGCGGTACGGGTTCTCACAGAGAAAGGCGCCAAGGCGGTCAAGATCGATAGCCGGCATGCTGCAGAAGAAGAGTGGTTCAAGGACAGGGTTCGGCGTGACGGTGACCCTCTCGAGATTTACGATTTCATCAAGCTGGTTAAGAAGACGGGCAACGCTTGGTTCTACGGTTGCCGGCTCGCAGCGGCCACCTTCGACGTGGACGAGTCGCAGCTCATCCCGGAGGCGGATGGTATTGTGGATTCGCTCTGGTTTTTGGAAGAG
Organism: Geobacter sulfurreducens PCA; assembly: GCF_000007985.2. Classification (NCBI taxonomy): domain Bacteria; kingdom Pseudomonadati; phylum Thermodesulfobacteriota; class Desulfuromonadia; order Geobacterales; family Geobacteraceae; genus Geobacter; species Geobacter sulfurreducens. Next base: position 2,674,447 of record NC_002939.5, on the reverse strand, counting down.
AAAGCGATTAAGGCAGATCATTGTCAGTATTTCTGATGTGGAGTAGAAAAGGGTGGTGCCTTCAAATTTCAAGAGCGAAATTTATTACTGTTTCACCCTTTTCTCTGCCGCTCGATAAACGGTAAGGTTTTCGCGTTTTCCGACAGCCACGACAGTAACGATGATGCGGTTGTCGTCAACCTGGTAAACCAGCCGGTAGCCGGCGTTCTTCAGCTTGATTTTGTAGCAATCGGGCATGCCGGAGAGTCGGGCCGGCTCGACGCGAGGAAGCTCAAGCCGTTCGGTAAGCTTCTTCTTAAACTGTTCACGGATTCTGCCATCGAGTTTTTTCCACTCCTTCAGGGCGGATTCCTTGAATTCGAGGCTATAGCTCATCGAGGGAGACCTTGACACTCGGCTCGTGTTCCCGTTCCTTCACAATTTGGGAAAGCTCATAATCCTCCAGTTTCTCCATGAGCGCCTCGAAGGCATCGGCGGGGATTAAGTATGCACTTGGCTTGTTGTGGTTGAGGATTGCCACAGGTTCACCTTCGGACTGATTAATGATTCGGGTGGGGTTTTTTTTAAGGTCACTTATGCTGACCGAGGCACGGGCAAAAAGACGTTCCATAAATAACCTCTTTTGAGACTTTAATTTGGGTATAAATATAGGTCTTAATTGGCATCGCTGCAAGAAAATATTGAAAGCAACTGAATCAGGGACAAAGCTGCAAAAATCAAAAAACCTGAGAAAGCGGAGAGCAGAAAGGGGTCTTCAAATTTCATATGTGTATGTTGGAGATTCTCACCGACCGGGGCTACAAAACGTCCAGGAGCGGGTCACGGATTGGACCGCCATCCCGCCCATGCGAAGCACAGCGAAGCCGCCCCGGAATGGTACACTATGGTCGTACGTTGACGCGGTGATAGCGGCCGAGCCACTGCCCTCCGCCTGCGGGCACATCGCTGACTTCGGCCCGGGGTGGCTCATCCCAAAGGAGAAATGACATGGACAAGCCGGCAAAGAACACGATTTGCCTGTGGTACGATGGCGACGCCGAGGACGCGGCGCGGTTTTACGCCCGGACCTTTCCCGATTCGTCCGTTGGCGCGGTGTTCCGCGCACCGGGAGATTTTCCGTCCGGGAAGAAGGGGGACGTGTTGACGGTCGAGTTTACGGTGATGGGCATCCCGTGCCTCGGACTCAATGGCGGACCTGAGTTCACGCACAACGAAGCGTTTTCGTTTCAGGTCGCAACCGTTGACCAGGACGAGACGGATCGCTACTGGAACGCGATCGTCGGCAACGGCGGCCAGGAGAGCGTATGCGGCTGGTGCAAGGACAAATGGGGAATTTCCTGGCAGATTACGCCGATCGCCCTGACCAAGGCGGTCACCGATCCCGATACCGCTGCCGCCAAGCGCGCGTTCGATGCGATGATGCAGATGAAAAAGATCGACATCGCCGCAATTGAGGCTGCGTACCGCGGGTGAGATTGCATTCCTCGCACCATCATGAACCCGGAGGCTTCCGATGCCTGAAATGAACTACCGCGATGCCCTGAACCTGGCCCTGAAGGAAGAGATGCGCCGCGATCCGTCGGTGGTGGTCTGGGGGGAAGACGTGGCCCTGTACGAGGGGTCCTTCAAGGTGACCCGCGGGCTGCTGGCCGAGTTCGGCGAGGAGCGGGTGAAGGATACCCCCATTTCGGAGAACTCCATCGTGGGGGTGGCCGTGGGCGCTGCCATGGGGGGCTTGAGGCCCGTGGCGGAGCTGATGACGGTGAATTTCGCGCTCCTGGCCATGGACCAGATCGTGAACCACATGGCCAAGATCCGCTCCATGTTCGGGGGCCAGACCTATCTCCCCATGGTGGTCAGGGCGCCGGGGGGCGGGGGGAGCCAGTTGGGCGCCCAGCATTCCCAGAGCCTGGAAACCTATTTCATGCACTGCCCCGGCATCCATGTGGCGGTGCCGGCCACACCGGCGGATGCCCGGGGGCTGCTCAAGGCGGCCATCCGCGACGACAACCCGGTCATGTTCCTGGAGCACGAGCTGCTCTACAACAGCAAGGGCGAGGTGCCCGACGACCCGGAGTCCGTCATTCCCTTCGGAAAGGCGGATGTGAAGCGTGAGGGGAAGGACCTGACCATTGTCGCCTATTCGCGCATGACCATCCTGGCGCTCCAGGCGGCGGAGGAGCTGGCAAAGGAGGGGATATCCTGCGAGGTGGTGGACCTGCGGACCCTGACCCCCCTCGATACGGCGACCTTTACGGCGTCGGTGAAGAAGACCGGCCGGGCCGTGGTGGTGGAGGAGTGCTGGCGGAGCGCCGGACTGGGCGGGCACCTGGCCGCGATCATCGCGGAGGAGTGCTTTGACCGGCTCCTGGCGCCGGTGCGGCGGGTGTCGGGGCTCGACGTGCCCATGCCCTATTCGCGCAAGATTGAGAAGCTCTGCATTCCGCAACCGGAGACGATCGCCGCGGCGGTGCGGGAGACGCTGAGCGGAACGTACTGAGAAAGGGATATCCTCATGGCAACCGACATCACCATGCCCAAGCTCTCCGACACCATGACCGAAGGCCGTCTCGTCGCCTGGAAGAAAGGGGTGGGCGACCGGGTTGAGCGGGGCGACATCATCGCCGAGGTAGAGACCGACAAGGCCACCATGGAGCTGGAGGCGTTCGCCTCGGGCGTTCTGGCGGAGCAGCGGGTGAAGCCCGGCGAGCTGGTGAACGTGGGCACGGTTATCGGCGTGATCGGCGGGGCGGATGAGGTTAAGCCGACGGAGAAGGCCGCAGCCGCCCCCCCGGAGCTGGCCGACTGGCAGCCGCCACCGGAGGCGCCGGCGAACGGGGCGGAGCCTGAGATCCCGGAGCGGGTGCTGGAGTTGCCCGAAGCATCGGCGCCGCCGGCTCCCCTGCCGCCGGGCGACGATACCAAGGCCTCTCCCGCCGTGCGCCGCCTAGCGCGCGAGAAGGGCATCGACCTGCACCAGGTGAGGGGGAGCGGCCCCGAGGGGCGCATTCTGATGGAGGACCTGGATCAGGTTGCGGCGAATGAGGAGCCCCCGGCGGCGCAGGCAGGGCAGGTCTCTGCGGGCGAATCTCCCGCTCCGCCCGAGGCCGAGCCTATGACGCGCATGCGGGGCGCCATCGCCCGGATCACGGCCGAGGCGTGGCGCACCATCCCCCATTTCTACGAGACCGTCGAGATCGACATGAAGGAGGCCGGTGAGATCGTCCGGGAACTGAAGGGGAGCGGCAACGCCGTGACCTACAACGACCTGGTGCTCAAGGCCGCCGCCCTGGCCCTGGTGCAGTTTCCCCGGATGAACGCCTCGTTCCGGGACGGAGGTGTCGTTGCTCACCGGGAGGTGAACATCGGCTTTGCCGTGGCCATGGAGGAGGGGCTGCAGGTGCCGGTGGTGAAGGGGTGTCAGTCGCTGGCCCTGAAGGAGATCGCCCTCCAGACCGTGCGCCTGGCCGAGCGGGCCCGGAGCGGCGCCATCACCCAGGAGGAGATTTCCGGCGGCACCTTCAGCGTTTCGAACCTGGGGATGTACGGCATCGATGAGTTTGCCGCCGTGATCATGCCGCCCCAGGCAGCGATCCTGGCCGTGGGTGCCGTGGCGGACCGGCCCGTGGTGCGGGATGGGCAGCTGGCGGTCGCCCGGACCATGCGGGCGACCCTTTCCTGCGACCATCGGGTGGTGGACGGGGCCTATGCGGCCCAATTCCTGGGCGAATTGCGGAGGGTGCTGGAGAATCCGGTGCTGATGCTGGTATGATGATGCGGTTTCCGGGCAGGGGGGGTGCCGTGAAGATCGTGGATCTCGCCGCCATGGAGTACGCCGAGGCCTTTGCCCTCCAGGAGCGGCTCGCTGCCGACGTGGCCGCCGGCCGCGCGGAGGAGACGCTGCTCCTGCTGGAGCATCCGCCGGTCTATACCCTGGGCCGGCGCGGCGATGGCGGGAGTCTTCCGGACCCGTCGGTGCGCCCCGTGGAGATCAACCGGGGCGGCGACGTGACCTGGCACGGCCCCGGCCAGCTGGTGGGCTACCCCATCCTGGACCTGGGATGCCGGGGCCGGGATCTGCACCGGTACCTCCGTTTTCTGGAACAGGTGCTGATGGACGCGGCCGCGTCTTTGGGCGTGCAGGCCTGGCGGGTAGCCGGCCGGACCGGCATCTGGACCGAGGGGGGAAAGCTGGCCTCCATCGGGGTCGGGGTCCGGCGCTGGGTTACCATGCACGGCTTCGCCCTCAACATCTGCAACGATCTGGCCCCCTTCAGCCGCATCCACCCCTGCGGCATCGTGGGCTGCCCGGTCACCACCCTGTCTCGTGAAGCGGGCCGGGCGATCACCGTGGCCGAGGCCAAGGCCGCGGTTGCCGCCCCCTTTGCCGGGCTGCCGGCCGACGCCCTGCCGGAGCAGCCCCGTGATGCCGTTCAACCTTCGTCATGCGATGATGTTCATGCACCGTCAACCACTTCAAGGAGGCCACCGTGTCCACTGACCGTCTGAAACTCCCCGTCGAGAAGCTCCGCTGGATCTGCGATCCAGATCAGTTCGAATTCACCACCACCGATGATCTGCCCGAGCTGGAGGGGACCCTCGGCCAGGCCCGGGCCCTGGCATCCATCGATTTCGGCCTCGGCATCCGCGAGAGCGGGTTCAACCTGTTCCTGGCCGGGGAGCCCGGCACCGGCCGCAGCTCCACCGTCAAGAACATCCTGAAGAAACGGGCAAAGGGCGAGCCGACCCCCTCGGACTGGGTCTACGTCAACAACTTCAAGACGCCGGACCTCCCCATCGCCCTGGCGCTGCCGGCGGGCAAGGGGAGCGAGCTGGAGCAGGACATGCGGGAGCTGATCTCCGCGGTCCGTTCGGTCATCCCCAAGGCCCTGGACAGCAAGGAGTACGAGACCAACAAGGCAACCATTGTCGAGTCGTACCAGGAGCACAATAACGAGCTCTTTTCGACCCTGGAGACCGAGGCCCAGGACAAGGGGTTCGCGCTCCAGCGGACCGTGTCGGGGCTGGTGATGGTTCCCCAGAAGGAGGACCGCAACTTCACCCAGGAGGAGTACGAGGCCCTGCCGGAGGAGGAGAAGGAGCGGATCAGCCAGATCGGGCAGGAGCTGACCGACAAGCTGAACGACGTGCTCCGCCAGGTGCGCGAGAACGAGAAGCAGACCAAGGACGCCCTGGCCCAGCTGGACCGCGACCTGGGCAACGCCACGGTGGGGCATCACCTGGACCCCCTGCGGGAGAAGTACGGCGACAACCCCGCGGTGGTGGAGTACCTGAACGCGGTGCAGGAGGACATCATCGCCAACCTTGAGGACTTCAAGCCCCAGCAGCCGGTTCAGTCTCCCATTCCGGGGCTCAAGCTCCCCCGCCAGGAGCCCTCCTTCGAGCGCTACCAGGTGAATGTCTTCGTGGACAACCATGAGACCGAGGGGGCGCCGGTGGTGTTCGAGCCCAACCCCACCTACAACAACCTGTTCGGCCGCATCGAGCACGTGATGCAGATGGGGGGCATGGCCACCACCAACTTCACCCTCATCAAGCCGGGGGCGCTCCACCGGGCCAACGGCGGCTACCTGATCGTGGATGCCCGGGAAGTTCTGATGAACCCCTTCTCCTGGGATTCCCTCAAGCGCTGCATCCGCAACGCCGAGATCAAGATCGAGGACCCCCTGGAGCAGTACCGCTTCATCACCACGGTTTCCATGAAGCCCGAGTCGGTCCCCCTGCAGGCCAAGATCATCATGATCGGGTCGCCGTGGATCTACTACCTCCTCTTCCACCTGGAGCCCGACTACCGCAAGTTCTTCAAGGTGAAGGCCGATTTCGACAGCCGCATCGCCCGCACGTCCGAGGTGATCAAGGACTATGCTCTGTTCGTGGCCACCCACTGCAAGAACGAGAAGCTGCTCCCCTTCGACCGGAGCGGCGTGGCCGGGCTCATCGAGTACTCGGCCCGGCTGGTGGAGGACCAGAACAAGCTCTCATCGCAGTTCATGGAGATCGCCGACCTGATCCGCGAGGCGAGTTACTGGGCCGGCAAGGACGGCAGCCAGGTGGTTGATCATGGCCACGTGACCCGCGCCATCGAGCAGAAGATCTACCGGAGTAACCGGATCGAGGAGCGGATGCAGGAGCTCTTCGACGATGGGACCATCATGGTGGACACCGACGGCGCGGCAGTGGGGCAGATCAACGGCCTGGCGGTCATGACCGTGGGGGATCACACCTTCGGCCGCCCGTCCCGGGTCACGTCCCGGGTCTGGCTGGGGCGGGCCGGCATGGTCAACATCGAGCGCGAGGTGAAGCTCTCGGGCCCCATCCACGACAAGGGGGTCCTGATCCTCACCGGCTACCTGGGCGGGAAGTTCGCCCATGACAAGCCCCTCTCTTTTTCCGCCTCCATCTGCTTCGAGCAGAACTACGAAGGGGTCGAGGGAGACAGCGCCTCGTCCACGGAACTCTACTGCCTCCTCTCGGCCTTCTCGGGTGTTCCCATCAAACAGGGAATCGCCGTGACCGGCAGCGTCAACCAGCACGGCATGGTCCAGCCCATCGGCGGCGTAAACTACAAGATCGAGGGCTTTTACGCCGTCTGCAAGTCCCGTGGGCTCACCGGCGACCAGGGGGTCATGATCCCCGCGTCCAACGAGCGGCACCTGATGCTGAGCGACGAGGTGGTGCAGGCGGTGCGTGAGGGGAAATTCCACATCTGGAGCGTATCCACCATTGACGAGGGGATCGAGATCCTGACCGGCGTTCCGGCCGGCGCCCTGCAGGAGGACGGCAGCTACCCGGAGGGGACCGTCAACTTCCTGGTGGATCGCCGGCTGCGGGAAATGATCGAGAGCATGAAGAAATTCGGCTCGTCCGGCGAGAAAGACGAGAAGAAGGAGTCCGGGGCTCCCGCGCCCGCCCTCGAGGGGGGGCAATCGTCATGAGAGGGCTTGCCCCGGTGGCCGCCTGCATGGCCCTGGCCCTGGCGGCCGGCTGCAGCGGCGGGTCCGGCGCTGGAGGCGGCGAGCTGTTCGCCACCCACTGCGCCGGCTGCCATCCGCAGGGAGGCAACACCGTCCACCCGGAAAAGACCCTGGCGCGGGCCCGGCGGGAGGCCAACGGCATCCGGACCGTCCGGGACGTGGCGGCCTACATCCGCAACCCGGGTCCGGGCATGCCGGCCTTCGGCGAAGCGATGATCCCGCCGGCCGATGCCCTGAAGATCGGGGAGTACGTCGTGGCGAGCTTCCCATGAGAGCCCTCGTTCCGGCCATGGGGGGATCCCGGCGGGGGATCCGGATCGGCGCGCTGATCGCCTGGTGCCTCATGATCTGCACCGGCGCGGCGCTCCTGGCGTCCACCGGGGGCGATGTGCGGGTGGTCGGCCTCAGGGGGGCCGTGAACCCGGTTACCGCCTCATTCCTCAAGCGGAACCTGGACGATGCGGCCCGGAAGGGGGATCGGCTCGTGCTGGTGGAGATGGATACCCCCGGCGGCCTCGACACGGCCATGCGGGAGATCGTCAAGGATATCCTGGCCAGCCCCGTGCCCGTGGCGGTTTACGTGGCGCCGGCCGGGGCCCGGGCCGCCTCGGCGGGGGCAATCATCACGCTGGCGGCCGATATCGCCGCCATGGCGCCGGGGACGAACATCGGCGCGGCCCATCCCGTGGCCATCGGCGAGAAGCAGGACAAGGTCATGGAGCAGAAGGTACTCAACGATGCCGAGGCTTACGTGGACGGCATCGCTTCCCGCCGGGGGCGCAATGCCGAGGTGGCGCGGCGGATGGTGCGCGAAAGCCTGTCGCTCCCCGCTGAAAAGGCCCTGGAAGAGAAGATGATTGACCTGATCGCCGCCGACCGGTCCGCTCTCTTTGCCCAACTGGAGGGGCGGCCGGTGTCCCGTCCGGGGGGCGACACGGTCCTGCGGCTGGCCGGGGCTCCGGTCCGGGAGGCGGAGATGACGACCCGGGAGCGGATCCTCGACGCCATCGGCAATCCCAACGTGGCCTACGTCCTCATGATGCTCGGGTTCCTGGGGCTGTTCTTCGAGTTGTCGAACCCCGGCGTGATCCTGCCCGGCGTCATCGGCGGCATTGCCCTGATCCTGGCCTTCTTCGCCTTCCAGACCCTGCCGGTCAACTATGCCGGCGTGCTTCTCATCCTGCTTGCGCTCATCCTTTTCATTGCCGAGATCAAGGTGGTCTCGGGCGGCATGCTGACGGTGGGAGGCGTCATTGCCATGGTTCTCGGATCGATCCTTCTCTTCGAGTCGCCGGAGCCCTATCTCCGGGTTTCCTGGCAGGTGATCGCCGTGACGGTGGCTGCCGTGTCGGCTTTTTCGATCTTCGCCGTCACCATGGCGGTCCGGGCGCATCGCCGCAAGCCCACCACCGGCGGCGAAGGCCTGGTGGGGGAGACCGGCAAGGCTCTATCCCCCATCGCTCCCGAGGGGCGGGTCTTCATCCACGGCGAATACTGGGACGCCTGGAGCGATGAACCCCTGGCCGAGGGGGACCGGGTAATGGTGGTTGCGGTGGACGGGATGAGGGTCAAGGTGAAAAAGTTATCGTAGGGGCGATCCTTGCGATCGCCCATTTCCAGACGGATGCAATCATGGGCGAAGAGACGAATTCGCCCCCACGTAAGGGAGGTTTCCCCATGTTCGATATTTTCAACTATGTGCCGTTCATGTTCCTCATTGTCCTGCTGATCATGTTCGTGGCCAGCGCCGTGAGGATTCTCCCCGAGTACGAGCGGGGGGTGCTGTTCCGGCTCGGTCGCCTGGCCGGGGCGCGGGGGCCGGGGCTGTTCTTCATCATCCCGGGGGTCGACAAGCTGGTGCGGGTGTCCCTGCGGACCGTGGCCCTGGATGTGCCCCCCCAGGACGTCATCACCCACGACAACGTGACCGTCAAGGTGTCTGCGGTCATCTATTTCCGGGTCATGGAGCCCCAGAAGGCCATCGTGGAGGTGGAGAACTACCTGTACGCCACCAGCCAGCTGGCCCAGACCACCCTGCGGAGCGTCCTGGGGCAGGTGGAGCTGGACGAGCTCCTGGCCAACCGGGAAAAGATCAACAAGGAGCTCCAGGAGATTCTGGACCGCCACACGGGGCCCTGGGGAGTCAAGGTGACCGCCGTGGAGGTGAAGAACATCGACCTCCCCCAGGAGATGCTCCGGGCCATTGCCAAGCAGGCCGAGGCCGAGCGGGAGCGGCGGGCCAAGATCATCCATGCCGACGGCGAGTACCAGGCATCGGAAAAGCTGGCCCAGGCGGCAAAGGTGCTGGCCGCCGAGCCCACCTCGCTCCAGCTCCGCTATCTCCAGACCCTCACCGAGGTGGCCGCGGAGAAGAACTCCACCACCATCTTCCCGGTCCCCATCGACCTCATCAAGATGTTCATGGACAGGATCGGGACGGACAAGGACGCACCGAAGTCCTGATGTTCCGGGGTGCAGATATAAAAAAAGGCCCGTCGCTGTGGACGGGCCTTTTTTCGTGCTGCGCAAGCCGTGAACCGGTGAGGGCTACTTGGCCATCTCGATCTTGGCAGCTTTCTTCAGGTTCTCCACGTACTCGTTGATCCCTTCCTGAACCTTCTGCTGCTTCAGGAACTGAACGATCCGGTCCTTGGTCTCCTCGAACTTGACGGTCTCGGCGGGGCGCTTGTCGGTCAGCTTGATGATGTGGTAGCCGAACTGGGTCTCGACCACATCGCTCACCTCGCCGGGCTTCATGGCGAAGGCGGCCTTCTCGAACGGGGGAACCATCTGGCCCTTGCCGAAGAAGCCCAGATCGCCGCCCTGGGGTGCGCTGGGACAGCCGGACTCCTTCTTGGCCACCTCGGCGAAGTCGGCGCCGCCCTTCACCTGCTTCAGGATCGCCTCGGCCTTTTCCTTGGCCTTCTTCTTGTCGTCGGCGGAAGCGTTGGGCTCCACCTTGATCAGGATGTGGCTCGCCTTCACCGTCTCGTCCCGCTTGAACTTGTCGATGTTGTCGTTATAGAACTTCTTGGCCTCTTCGTCGGACACGGTGGTCTTGGCCACGACGTCTTTTTCGATCAGATTGTTGATGACCAGGTCTTCCCGGGCGAAGGTCTCGACGTCCTTCTCGGTCATGTCCATGCTCTTGAGGGTCTTCAGGTACTCTTCCTGTGAGGGGAAGCGGGCCTTGCTCTGGCTTACCCGCTCCTGGATCTGCTTGTCCAGATCCTTGATCTCCTGTTTCCTGCCGGCCTGGTAGAGGAGTTCCTTGGCGATGAGCTGGCTCACCGCCGCCTCTTCCACCTTCTGGGCGATATCGGGAGTCACGGGCTGGGTCATCCGGTTCTGGGACATGAGGACTTTCTTTGCCCGGTCAACCTCGGCGCGGGTTATGGCTACGCCGTTGACCTTCACCACCACCGCTGCCGGGTCGAGGGGGGCAACGTTCTTTTCTTCCTGCTTGGCCGGGGCCGCCGCAGGCTTGTCGGTTTTGTCTTCCTTCTTGGCGGGTGCCGCCTCCGCCCCGATCGCCGCTCCGGAGAGTGCAACCAGTGCAGCGAGGGAGAGGATGTTCGCACGCAGTGTCTTCGTCAGGTTCATTGCAGTCAAATCTCCTTTGGTGGGGTGCAAAGCGTTTTAATACTATCACTATATGCGTATTTGTGTAACGAAAAAAGTTGTTCCGGGCCGCCCGGCGCCGGCAGCCGCGCCGGCGGGAGGCGGCCGCGACCGCGGCTGTTCGTGAGGAAGCAGGGAATGAGTTGGCTGATTTTAGAACGGAAGTTTATCGTTGACAACTTATGGGCAATCTGATTTATTCATCTTCTCGTTTACAGTCGTGTAACTATATAAAATAACGAAATAATTTTAGTTTAACTAAAGTTTTAATTAGGTTGTATTTGTTTTATTTTAGGTAAAAACCGGGGAGGTTCCGATGGAAAAGAGAAAGTTCAGAAAAGTAATGGCCGCCAACCGCGGAGAGATCGCGATCCGCATCTTCCGGGCCTGCACTGAGCTGGGGATCAGCACGGTGGCCATCTACTCGGAGGAGGACAAGCTGTCCCTCCACCGCTACAAGGCGGACGAGGCCTACCTGGTGGGCAAGGGGAAAGCCCCCATCGATGCCTACCTGGGGATCGACGAAATCATCTCCATTGCCAAGCGGGCGGACGTGGACGCCATTCACCCGGGCTACGGCTTCCTTTCGGAGAATGCCGAGTTCGCCGAGGCGTGCGAGCGGGCCGGCATCGCCTTCATCGGTCCCCGGGCCGAGATGCAGCGGGCCCTGGGCGACAAGGTCTCGGCCCGCAAGGTGGCCATTGCCGCCGAGGTGCCCGTGGTTCCCGGAACCGAGGAGCCCATCGAGCACGAGGAAGAAGCGCTCATCTTCGCCAAGCAGCACGGCTATCCCATCATCATCAAGGCGGCTGCCGGCGGCGGCGGGCGGGGCATGCGGGTTGCCCGCAACAAGAAAGAGCTGCTGGAGGGGCTGGTGGCGGCCCGCAGCGAGGCCAAGGCCGCCTTCGGCAACCCGGCGGTCTTCCTGGAGCGCTACCTGGAGAATCCCAAGCACATCGAGGTGCAGGTGCTGGGGGACCACCACGGCAACCTGGTCCACTTCTACGAGCGCGACTGCTCCATCCAGCGCCGTCACCAGAAGGTGGTTGAGTTCGCGCCGTCGCTCTCCCTGACCCAGAAGCTGCGGGACGAGATCTGCAACGCGGCCCTCAAGATCGCGGGTCAGGTGGGCTACGTGAACGCCGGCACCGTGGAATTCCTGCTGGACCAGGAGGGGAGCTGGTACTTCATCGAGATGAACCCCCGAATCCAGGTGGAGCACACGGTCACCGAGATGATCACCGGCAGGAACCTGGTGCAGGCCCAGATCCTCATCGCCGAGGGGAAGAAGCTCTCGGACCCCCCCATCAACGTCCCGAACCAGTCGGCCATCGCCATGCGGGGCTACGCCATCCAGTGCCGGATCACCACCGAGGACCCGGCCAACAACTTTGCCCCGGATTTCGGCACCATCACCACCTACCGCTCCTCGGCCGGCTTCGGGGTGCGGCTCGACGCGGGCAACGCCTTCACCGGTTCGGTCATCACCCCCCATTACGACTCGCTTCTGGTGAAGGTCACCTCGTGGGGGCTCACCTTCGACGAGGCGGCCCACATCATGAACCGCTCCCTCCAGGAGTTCCGGGTCCGGGGCGTGAAGACCAATATCCCGTTCCTGGAGAACGTGGTCACCCACCCGGTCTTCCTGGCCGGTACCTGCGATACGTCATTCATCGAGAAGCACCCCGAGCTTCTGGCCATTAGCGAGAAGAAAGACCGGGCCACCAAGGTGCTCAATTTCCTGGGCGACGTCATCGTGAACGGCTCCCCCGGCGTTGCCAAGCCCCTCAAGTCGGCGGAGATGATCGAGGCCCGGGTGCCCGAGGTTGACTATACGGTTCCCCGGCCCGCCGGCTCCCGCGACCTGTTCATGAAGCTCGGCGCCGAGGGGCTCTCCAAGTGGATCCTGGAGCAGAAAAAGCTCCTGATCACCGACACCACCATGCGGGATGCCCACCAGTCGCTCCTGGCGACCCGGGTCCGCACCTATGACCTGCTAAAGATCGCCGAGCCCACCTCGTACCTGGGTGCCGGGCTCTTCTCGCTGGAGTGCTGGGGCGGCGCCACCTTCGACGTCTCCATGCGCTTCCTGAAGGAGGATCCCTGGCAGCGGCTCCACAAGCTCTCGGAGGCGATCCCCAACATCCTCTTCCAGATGCTCCTGCGGGGCTCCAACGCCGTGGGCTACACCAACTATCCCGACAACGTGGTGCAGCGCTTCGTGGAGGAGGCCGCCGCCAGCGGCGTCGACATCTTCCGGGTCTTCGATTCCCTCAACTGGACCCGGGGGATGACCGTGGCCATGGAGGCGGTGCGCAAGACCGGCAAGATCTGCGAGGCGGCCATCTGCTACACCGGCGACATCACCGATCCCAAGCGGGACAAGTATCCGCTGGAATACTACGTGGCCATGGCCAAGGAACTGGAGCAGATGGGCGCCCACATCCTGGCCATCAAGGACATGGCGGGGCTGCTCAAGCCCATGGCCGCCCACAAGCTGGTGAAGGCCCTCAAGGAGAACATCGGCATCCCGGTCCACCTCCATACCCACGATACCTCCTCCAACGGCAACGCCACGCTGCTCATGGCCTGCCAGGCCGGGGTCGACATCGTGGACGCGGCCCTCTCCTCCATCTCCGGCCTCACGGCCCAGCCGAACCTGAACGCGCTCCTGGCCGCCCTCAAGGGGACCGAGTGGGACCCGGCCCTGGACGACGAGGGGCTCCAGCACCTGGCCAACTACTGGGAGACGGTGCGGGACTACTACACCCCCTTCGAATCGGGGCTCAAGAGCGGCACTGCCGAGGTCTACCACCACGAGATCCCCGGCGGCCAGTACTCCAACTACAAGCCCCAGGTGGCCGGTCTCGGCCTGCTGGACCGGTGGGAGGAGTGCAAGGAGATGTACTTCAAGGTCAACAGGCTCTTTGGCGACATCGTCAAGGTGACCCCCTCCTCCAAGGTGGTGGGCGACATGGCCATGTTCCTGGTGAAAAACAACCTGGACGTGGACGACGTCTTCACCAAGGGGGACGAGCTCAGCTTCCCCGAGTCGGTAGTGGGGATGTTCAAGGGGATGCTGGGCCAGCCCTACCAGGGGTGGCCCGCTGAGCTGCAGAAGATCATCCTCAAGGGAGAAGAGCCGATCACCTGCCGCCCCGGCGAGCTCCTGGAGCCGGCCGACTTCGAAGAGAAGCGCCTGGAGGCCGAGACCAAGGTGGGGCACGCGGTGAACGACAAGGATCTCATGTCGTACCTGCTCTACCCTCATGTCTACCCCGAGTTCGACAAGCACCGTCAGGAGTATTCGGACACCTCGGTCATCCCGACCCCCATCTTCTTCTACGGCCTGGAGCCGGGGCAGGAGACCTCCATCGACATCGAGCCGGGCAAGACCCTCATCATCAAGCTCAACGCCGTCGGCAAGGTGCATCCGGACGGTACCCGCCACATCTTCTTCGAGCTTAACGGCCAACAGCGGCAGGTGGTGGTGCGCGACCAATCGGTGCAGACCGACGAGGCCGAGCGGGAAAAGGCCGACAAGGGGAACGCCAAGCATATCGGCGCGCCCATGCCCGGCAAGGTCCTGAAGCTCAATGTGAAGGCGGGCGACGTCGTGAAGGCGGGAGACGTCCTCATGGTTACCGAGGCCATGAAGATGGAGACCAACATCAAGGCGAAAGAAGACGGCGCCGTTGCCGAGGTGAAGTTCAAGGAAGGCGACAAGGTGGAAAAAGAAGATCTGGTGATCGTGATGGCATAGCGAATCGTAGCGAAAAACACTCGAAACCGTCACGGGAACGTGGTATTAAAGGGGGGCCGCCAATGAGGCGGCTCCCCTTTTTTCGATGACGGTGCCGGATTTCGCGAACATACGGGGACACAACCCAATCCCAGCAAGGAAGGAGAAGCGCTCGTGTCAAAGAAGCCCGAAGTAACCTTCAAGTACATCTTTACCTACGATTACAACCCGGTCTATGTGAATGGCGCCCATGGCGGCATCTCCCCCCGGGGCGACCTGGTCGTGAACTTCTATCTCGAGCGCCCGCCGCTCCCCAACGAAGTTACCCACGAACTGACCCCCAGCGGCACCATCGGCGCCGAGACCAGCGTGGAGCCGGAAGACTTCGCCCAGAGCCTTGTCCGTTTCGTTCCCACCGGCGTGGTGCTCAACTACCACACTGCCCGTGAACTCCACCACTGGCTCGGCGAGAAGGTCCGCGAGCTGGATGCCCTGGAGCAGCACAAGGCCGCCCTGCGGGCCGCCGCCCAGCAGCCCGGCGACGAGGACGTGCAGCACTGAGGTTGACGGGAAGGCGGGGGGCGGACAGGGTGCCGCCTCCCGTTTTTTTGTTCTTCGGAGCGGCACCATCCGGAGAATTTTCCGAAGGGAGAATAGCATGATGAGCGTTGCACGAATCGTTGCGGCCGGGGCCCTCGGCCTTCTTCTTGCCGCACCGGTGGCGGTTTTTGCCGACGAGTCCGGGGCGATCCCCCTGCCTCCTCCCCGGACGGAGGGGGGCAAGCCCCTCATGGATGCCCTGCGGGAACGGAAGAGCTCCCGGGAGTTCAGCAAAGAGGCTCTGTCTCCGCGCCGGCTTTCGGACCTGCTCTGGGCCGCCTTCGGCATCAACCGGCCCGATACGGGGGGACGGACCGCCCCCTCCGCCATGAACCGGCAGGAAATCGACATCTATGTCGCGACCGCCGACGGCTTGTATCTCTATGACGCCCGGGGCCACCGGCTTATCCGGAAGGGCACCGGGGACATCCGCGAGTTGACCGGCCAGCAGCCCTTCGTGGTCGGCGCGCCCGTGAACCTGATCTACGTGGCCGATTACGGCAGGATGGGCGAGGCCAGGGGCGAGGACAAGGCGTTCTACGCGGCCGTCGCAACCGGCGCCGTCAGCCAGAACGTCTACCTCTTCTGCGCCTCGGAAGGGCTTGCCACCGTGGTTCGTGCGTCCCTGGACGCCCCGGCCCTGGCAAAGGCCATGGGGCTGCGCAACGAGCAGCGGATCGTACTTGCCCAGTCCGTGGGTCTGTCCGGGACAAAGGCGGAACCCGCGAAGCCGGCGGTAAAACGGACCCCAGCGCCGGAGGCCATTTGGTCGACTCCCGCCCGGGTCGACGGCCCCCCCACCTCGGGGGCGCCCGAGGATGCGGTCACGGCACCGCCCCAAACGCCTGCGACGACGTCGCCCAACCCCCTCGGCCAGCCGAAGCTGACCATCGAGAAGCCGACGGAATACTGATCGTCTTTCACATCAGGCCGCGATCAGCACACACGAAAAAGCCTGCCGGAGATCCGGCAGGCTTTTGTGCGTCGTGGAGCAGCGTCCGTTATTTCTGGCTTGCGGCCAGGGCCTGATCCACATCGGCGATGATGTCGTCGATGTGCTCGATGCCGACGGAAAGCCGGATCAGGTCCGGGGTGACGCCCGACGCAGCCTGCTGCTCGGGGGTCAGTTGGCGGTGGGTGGTGCTGGCCGGGTGAAGCACGCAGCTGCGGGCGTCCCCCACGTGGACCACCAGCGCCACCAGTTTGCACGCCTCCATGAACTTCTTGCCCGCCTCGGCACCTCCCTTGATGCCGAAGGTGAGGACGCCGCTGCACCCCAGGGGCAGGTACTTTTTCGCCCGGTCATGGCTGGCGTGGCTGGGAAGGCCCGGATACTTGACCCAGCTAACCGAGGGATGGCTTTCCAGGAACCGGCCCAGGGCCAGGGCGTTGTCGCTGTGGCGCTGCATCCGGAGCGGCAGGGTCTGGAGCCCCTGGGTGAAGAGGAAGGCGTTGAAGGGGCTCGGCGTCGTGCCCAGGTCGCGCATGAGCTGGACCCGCGCCTTGATGATGTAGGCCATGCGGCCGAAGGTCTTCACGTACTGGAGCCCATGATAGGAGGCGTCGGGCTCGGTCAGCTCCGGGAAGCGGCCGTTGCCCCAGTCGAAGTTGCCCCCGTCCACGATGATGCCGCCGACGCTGGTGGCGAGGCCGTCGATGTACTTGGTGGCCGAGTGGACCACCACGTTGGCCCCGTGCTCGAAGGGGCGGCAGAGGTAGGGGGTGGCGAAGGTGCTGTCGATGATGAGGGGCACCCCTTTTTCTTTGGCGACGGCGGAAAATTTCTCGAAGTCCAGCACGTTCAGCCCCGGATTGCCGATGGTCTCGGCAAAGAGCGCCTTGGTGTTGGGGCGGAAGGCGGCCAGGATCTCGTCGGCCGGGGCTTCCGGGTCCACGAAGGTCACCTCGATCCCCATCTTGGGCAGGGTGCAGGCGAAGAGGTTGTAGGTGCCGCCGTAGAGGGTGCTGGCGGTCACGAAGTGCTGGCCCGCCTGGCAGATGTTGAAGATGGAAAGGGTGGTGGCCGCCTGGCCCGCCGAGGTGGCCAGGGCGCCGACGCCCCCTTCCATCATGGCCAGCTTCTGCTCGAAGGCGTCGGTGGTGGGGTTGCCGATGCGGGTATAGAAGTAGCCGGCCTCCTCCAGGTCGAAGAGTTTCGTCACGTGGTCCGCGCTGTCATACTTGAAGGTGGTGCTCTGGCAGATGGTGACGACGCGGGGGTCGCCCGATTTGGGAGTATAGCCCCCCTGGATGGCCTGGGTCTCGATCTTCCACGAACTGCTCATGGCGGTCTCCTTTCAACGATGGTGAGGCCGCGATGATACCAGAGAAACGCCGTTCGGGAAACGGGGAAATAGCAAGGTGCCGCCGAAGGATCAGTGGAGTTCCATCTCCCGCGCCACCTGGCCGAGCATCCGGCGGACGGTCCGCTCATCCACGAAGCTGAAGAGGTCCCCCTTGCCGAAATCCACGTCGGTCCAATCCTGCCCGCTGCGGATGGTCACGGGCATC
The DNA here is from genome assembly GCF_000007985.2 of Geobacter sulfurreducens PCA. Taxonomy (NCBI): domain Bacteria; kingdom Pseudomonadati; phylum Thermodesulfobacteriota; class Desulfuromonadia; order Geobacterales; family Geobacteraceae; genus Geobacter; species Geobacter sulfurreducens. The sequence continues at coordinate 2,656,978 of NC_002939.5, read as the reverse complement.
TCGCTGACCCCGTTCCCCAGGAGCCCGTGGAGAACGTGCATCGCGCCGCCGCTGCGACGGGGATGCTCGCTCCGGCGAAGTTCGAAGTAGACGGCCTGGTCGAATTGGTCCGTGGTGAGATAGATCATGGCGCACCTCCCGGTTGTGTGATGATGACAGTAAAACCGATATGTGCGACACAATATGTCGTATATAGTGTTGTGAGAGCCGCCGCGCCACTTCGCTCCGTGTGCCGCCCGCACCGCCGCTTCGTCGGCGCGTCAGCCCTCACGAATTCAGGTCGCTATATAAAAAGAGGCCCCCATCATGTCGCTCCGGATGGGGGCCTGCCAGGATTGCGGCGTGGCGAAACCAGGTTCAGCAGGCGGCGTTGTCCAGCCTGAACTTGCTCACCATGCTGGTGAGCTTGGTCATCTGCTGGCCGAGTTTGTGCGATACTTCCGACGACTTGAGCGCGCTGTCCGCGTTCTGCCTGGTGATGGTGGTGATGTGGTTGACGGAGCGGCTGATCTGCTCGATGGCGCTCGCCTGTTCCTGGCTGCTCTGGGAGATGTCCTCGGTCAGGGCGCAGATCGTCGTTGCCCCGGTTACCGCCTCGGTGAGGTGGACGTCGATCTTGCGGGACAGGTCCTCTCCCCGCCGGGCCTGCTCGACCGATGTCTTGATGAGCGTGTCGGTCTGCCGCGCCGCATCGGTGGAACGCTTGGCCAGTTGGCGGATCTCCTCGGTCAGCACCTGGAAGTCGTTGCCGGCACCTTCCACGTGGGCCGCCGAGATCGCTGCGTTCACTCCCAGCAGGCCTGAGCTGGAGGCCACGCTCTTCAACTCGTGAATCAGTTCCAGGTACTCGCATTCGAGCGCATCGTCCGTGTCTCCGCTCCCCCCATTGGGGGTCAGGGTAGCCCGGCGCCGGAAGTCGTGGAGCCGTGTCACGGCGTCCTCGCACCGTTTCGACAGGTTCCTGATTTCCGAGGCAACCACGCTGAAGCCGTTGGCGGAGGAACGGATCAGGGTTGCCTTGCTGGTGGCGTTGGAAGAGAGCTGGTCGGTTTCCTTGGCAATGGAGTCGATCTGCTGGACAATACCCACGGTGTTGTCCGCCGCGCTCCGGATCTGCCCCATGGCCTGGAGCATCTGGTCCATGACCGACTTGGCCGTTTTGATGGACTCGGCGGAGCCGCCGGCGGCCTGGCGGGCGTCAATGGTGCTCCGGGCGCTCTTCTGGGAGGTGGCGGCGATGTGATCGAGCACGTTGGAGGTCTCGGTCAGCTGGGCCTCCTGCTCCCGGGCCCCCTGGGTCACCAGCTGGCTGCTGTCGGCGATCTGCCCGCCGACGGCCGAGACCAGTTCCACCGTTTCGGTCATCTGGGTCACGGCCGAGTGGAGCGATTCCGCCGTCGAGTTCATGGCCTTCTTGATGGCGGCGTGCTCGCCGTGGTATTTCCCCCGCATCCGGGCGCTCAGGTCGTACTCGGCCAGGTGGCGGAGCACGGTCCCCGCCTCGTTCACCGGGTCGATGACCGCGTCGAGGGTTCCGTTCACCCCCTTGATCAGATCGCGCCAGATCCCCTCGAAATCCCAGTCGTTGCCCCGGGTCTGGAGCCTTCCCTCACCGATGTTGCCGACCAGGTGCTGGGTCTCGCTGTGGAGGCCGTAGAGGGTGGCCAGGAGGGTGTTGAGGTTGCGCTTGAGGTTGTTGTACTCCCCGGTGTAGTCGTCGATGACAAAGGGAGGGATCCTGCCGTGGGCGATCTCGTCGATGGCGCCGGCGGCCAGGCGGAGCGGCGTCACCAGCGTGTCCAGCATCCGGTTGACCATGAGAACCAGTGCGGCATCGTCGCCGGTGAACTGCGCAGGGTCCCCCCGTTCGTCGAGCCTCCCGTTCATCATGGCCTCGGCGAGTCGCTGGATTTCACGGTGCAGGGTCATTTCCGCTGGTTTGGCGCCTGATTTCTTCATGTCAGATTCCTTGTCCAAGAGTATGGAGGTAGTTGCGGATCAGGGCGACGGCCGGTTCTATGGCTGATGCCACCTCCGGCGACATGGCGTCGCGGGTCCGGTCGAAACAGCGCCCCTCGATTCCCACCAGGGTCACCGTCGGCGGCAGCCGCTCCGGGTAGAGGAGCTTCCCGATGTCCATGGTTTCCTTCAGGCCGATGGAGTGGGCCGAGATGGACCCGCCCCCGAAATTCGGGAGCTCGTCCCACGCCAGCTGGTGGATCGTCCCGGCCGGTGCGCCGAACTGGACCGCGTCCACCACGATCATGGCCGCTTCCCCGCCGGTCAGGTAGTCCAGGAGGGCGATCCCGCCCACGGCCGCGTAGTGGAGCCGCACCCCCGCGGGGAGGGGCGCCCCGGCCAGCCGCCGGTGGATCTCGTACCCCACGGCGTCGTCGGCCACCAGGTCGTTGCCGACGCAGACCACCACGACCCCCGGAGCCGCTACTGGGTTCTGAGGTTCAGTCGGCACTGGTCCCCGCATGACACGACCTCCGATTTCACCGGGCGGCAGATGAGCTCGTTCAGGATGCCGTCCAGGTAGGCGTGGAAGAGGCGGCACAGGGCCGTACCCATGGTGAGTCCCCGCTTGGCGCAGACCTCCCGCAGGACACAGTGGTCGAACAAGAGGGTGCGCTCGGTGCCGTCCCCCTCCAGCCGGAACCGGTACCCGGCTTCCATGCGGGAGTTGAGGATCGCCACGACCTCGTCCAGGGTGGGGTTGGTCAGGTGGACCGGCAGCTTCCGCGCCATCTCCCGACCGGCGATCCGGCCCACCGAGGCCGTTGCTCCGCCCATGACGTTGTCGACGGTGGCGGCGAAGATGTCCAGCAGGAAGGCTACTTCCGTGGCGGCGTTGACGTGGTCGTCAAGGGTGACCTGTTCGGTGATCGCGCTCATATGAACTTCTCCATCTTGGTGCAGAAGGCCAGGTCGCGGTAGAAGTTCTTGACCACGTGATAGTTCTCCTGGCTGATGGCCCCCGAGGGGCAGATATAGGCGCAACTCAGGCAGGCGATGCAGTCCTCCTGGTGCTCCACCACGCAGAGCCGCTTTTCCTCGTCATAGGCAAAGACCGTGGTGGGACAGATGTCGACGCACATCCGGCAGCCCCGGCACGCCTCTTCATGGACCTTGATCTCGACCATCAGCAGTTCCTCCGGATGACGCGGGGCTTTGCGGCGCGGTTCACGACGATTTCCAGGGGCATGGCGCCCAGTGCATGGGTGGCGCAGGAGAGGCAGGGGTCGTAGCAGCGGATGCCGAACTCAACCGCATTGAGCAGCGCCTGGTCGTCGGGGCGGTTGATGACGTGGGAGGTGGCGGCCTGGGCGATCATGGCGTTGATCAGGGCGTAATTCTGCTGAGTCGCCACGATCAGGTTCGCCGCCCGGACAATGCCGTTCTCGTCGATTTCATAGTCGTGGATCAGGGTGCCCCGGGGTGCCTCCACGTGCCCCACGCCCCGGCCACCGGAGAAGGTTACCGGAACGCGGGTCTCGCCGTGGATGGCCGGATCGGCCATGATTTCCCCGGCCCGCTCGGTGCAGTAGAGGAGCTCGATCAGTCGGGCCCAGGGTTGGAGCGCATTGGCGTGGCAGGGGCGCCCCACGGTCCGGATGAACTCCTCCCGCTCCCGGTCCGCCAGGGGGGTGCCGTAGCGCTCGGAGACGTTGAGCCGGGCCAGGGGGCCCACCCGGTAGTCGTGGCGATTGTCCCCATCCACAAAGGAAACCTGCTTCATGTAGGAGAACTCCACCGCCGACTCGGACATGTACGAATCGTAATCGGCCGAGGGGAACCGGGCCTTCAGGGCGCCGACCTCATCCACGGCCCGGATCTCGCCGTTCACCAGGGCCAGGGTGCCGTCGGCCTTGACCGTGCCGACGCTCCAGGCCGGGGCAACCCATTGCTGCAGCATGGCCGGATGGGTGTCGAGCATCTTCATCAGGAGCTGCTTCACCACGGGCGCCAGCTCCAGCACAAGGTCGCGGGCCTCGTTGATCCAGGCGTTGAGCTGTCGCTCCCGGTCGGCGTCGAGTACGAAGGCGATTCCGCCGGCTACCGAGGTGACGGGGTGGGTGCCCCGCCCGCCGACCAGTTCGTTGATCTTCTGGCCGATGGAGCGGCACTGGAGGGCCTTTTTGGCGATATCCGGGGCTGCCTGTACCACCCCCACCACGTTGCGGACGGCGGGGTCGGCGTCGAGGCCCAGGACCAGGTCGGGGCCCTGCAGCACGAACAGGGAGAGGCAGTGGGAGTGGATCACGTGCCCCATGTACATGAGCTCGCGCAGCAGTTTCGCGGCCGGTGGCGGCTCCACGCCCGCGGCATTGTTCAGGGCGTTGGTGGCGGCCAGGTGGTGGGCCGTGGGGCAGACCCCGCAGATGCGGGCCGTGACCAGGGGCATCCGGTCCGCGTCCATGCCGGTCAGGATCTTCTCGAAACCGCGCAGCTCGTTCACCACGAGCCCCGCGGCCGTGAGCGCACCCGTATCGTCCAGGTCGATGAAGACCCGCGCGTGCCCCTCGATGCGGGTGACGGGATCAATGGTTATGGTCTTGTTCATAGTCGTCTCGTTCCTCGTCGGTCCATTTCCGGATCAGGAAGGTGGGCTTCTCGCCGATCATGGGGGTGGCCATGGTGTAGGAATAGTGGGTCTTGGCCGTCCGCTCGATTTCCCGGACAATGGCCTCGCGCGGGATGCTGGTCAGGCGCGACATCCGCTCGGCGATCTCGGTCCTGATGTCGCGGTTGGGCTCGGCCAGCACCTGCATGGTGGCGCCGGCGCAGCCGCTGCACGGGATGCCGTTCAGGGGGCAGGGGGACATGCAGCGGTCCAGGGTCACCGACCCCATGCAGAGGTAGCCCTGGCTCAGGAAGCAGCGGTCCGGGTCGGGCACCCCTTCCGAATTTTTCCTGATCCGGTCCACCTCGGTCTTTTCCATCGTTCTCCGGCAGCGGGCGCAGACCGTCTCACGGTTGGCGATACGGGGCGAGCGTCCTTCCAGGAGCGCCAGGAGGGCATCGAAGACAAAGGCCGGGTGGGGGGCACAGCCGGGGAGGTAGAGGTCCACGTCGATTACGCTGTCCAGTGGCGACACGGACGGCTCCAGGGCCGACACTTCCCTCGTGGGCGGAGTGGTGGTCGCCGTGGTCTTGTTGCCGGTGTAGACCGTGTCCATGATCTCCTGGCAGGAGTGGACGTTGCCGGCCCCGGCGATTCCGCCGTACACGGCGCAGGAGCCCCAGGCAATGATCAGGTCGCAGCTCTTGCGCATCTCCATGGCCGCGTGGCGGTCGTGCTCGGTCCGGATGGCGCCGGAGACCAGCCCCACTTTCGCCTTGGGGTAATCCTTCACGTCGGTCAGAACCGGGCAGCGCTGGATGGTGACCGAGTCCAGGACCGACAGGATCTTTTCGTGCAGGTCCACGATGGCGATATGGCAGCCGGAGCAGTCGCTGAGCCATTCCAGGTTGATCGGGACGGTGCTCACGGTTTCTCCTCCCTTTTCTTGTGGATCACCAGCCGCTTCAGGCAGGCGTTCTCGCCGGCGTGCATGATCTCCAGGGTCGAATCGACCCCCATCACGTTCAGGAGCGCGCCGGAGAAGAACCCGAACATCATGGTGCAGAGGGAGCCCTTCTGGTGGTGCCCGAAACGGAACAGGGACTGACGGATCATGCAGTCCCGGAAGACCAGGTGGATATCCTCGTCGCCCTTGTCGGTGGCCTGGATCAGGGCCGGCCGGTCGTGGGCCTGGAACGGCTCGAAGTGCCAGAGGCAGTTGTTGTCCTGGAGCACCGTGCGGACGGCGGCCAGAGCCTCTTCCACGTCGTCGGTCTTCCGGATGTCGGCGGAAAACTGCATGCCGAGCCGCTTGCCGGCCAGATAGGTGATGCTGTTGGCGGATTCGCCGATGGCCTCCTCCATGCCGCTGGCGATGGCGCCGAGAAACGTCATGGTTTCCTGGAGGGCGGCTCGGGTAGTCATGAGGTCGGACATGATCAGGCCACTCCTGTCAGATTGGTGAGTTCATCCTCGGAAAACAACCGCTCGATATCGAGCACGATGATCAGGCGGTCTCCCATGGAGGCAACGCCCGTTATGGCCTCGCCGCCCTGGTCGCTCACGCCGGTGGGTGGGGTGGATACGGCCTCCCGCGGCACCTTCAGCACCTGGCTCAGGGCATCCACGGTAAAGCCTACGGTCGTGCTCCCGGCGGCGGCGACGATCACCACCTTTTCCGATTCGTCCACCGTGCACTCGCCGGTGATGTTGAACCGCTTGCGGAAGTCGATGATGGGGACGACCGCGCCCCGCAGGTTGATGATTCCCTCCACATGGGGCGGGGCGCTGGGCACGGCGGTGATGGGCACCGTCCGGATGACTTCCCGGACCTTGAGGATCTCGAAGCAGTACTCTTCGCTTCCCACGGAGAACACGACCACCTGCAGGGGGGTACTTGCGGTCGCGCTTCCGGTCGATAGGGTTGGCAGAGTCGTCATGGGGGAAAACCCGTCCTTTCAGTGCCACAATAGAAGCGAACTGCCCGATTTGTCTCTGCAATCAAGAATAATGCCGATATGTATACAAACGCTTTTCGGAGCGGCAGGTCGAAACTTTAGAACTAATTTCTAAAAATCGTCGAATGGAGCGCGAGATGCAAAATAATGTTTTATGGAAGGGGGCGACGTGTTGCCGTGGAATGACTGAATATAGTCCGAATTTTCGGCTGGTTCGAATGGGGGGTGTGGAGGATGTTTTCTTTGCAATTATATGTAGTAATGGTTAATGTCGAATGTGACACGCCATTTGATTTCAGCCGCCAGATGGCGGAGTCTGCTCGATGGCCTTGATCACGTAGGGAAGTACCGTATCGGACACGATTCGGTATCCCTCGGCCGTGGGGTGGATGCCGTCGGCCTGGTTCAGGTCGGGGCGCCCTGCAACCCCTTCCAGGAAAAAGGGAATCAGGATCAGGTCGTGGCGCTTCGCCACGGCCGGGTAGACGGCGGCAAAGGCGCGGGTGTAGTCCCGGCCCAGGTTCGCGACCATCTTCATCCCGCCCAGGACCACGGTGACGTTGCGCTCCTTCAGCGTGCGGACCATCTCGTCGAGATTCTTTTCCGTCACCTTCGGGTCGATCCCCCGCAGGCCGTCGTTGGCGCCGGTGACCAGGATAACGATATCCGGCTTCAGGGTTAGGACCCAGTTCACGCGCGACAGGGCGCCGCTGCTCGTCTCGCCGCTGATTCCCGCATTCACCACCCGCCAGGGGCGACCGGCCTCCCGCAGCAGCCGCTCCAGTTGGGCCGGGTAGGCATCGTGTTCGTCGAGGCCGTAGCCGGCGGTGAGGCTGTCCCCCACCGCCACGATGGTCCCTGCCGTGGCACGGGCCTCCTGCTGCGCCGGAGCCGCGGGCCGGGCAGCCTCCTTGCGGTCGCACCCGGCCAGGGCGGTCAGCGCAATAACCGCCATCAGACTTTTCCTGAGATTCACGGTATACCTCCGTATTCCGGTCCCGACGGCCCCGTTACTCCTCGGCCTGCTCCCGCAGAAAGACCACCGGCTTTTTCCTGATGATGGACAGGGACGCCCCGAGCCCCACGGCCACCACCAGCACCACCGTTGCCGCCACCAGGGCGGCGCTCACGGCCGGGAAGGGCTGCCAGGAGACGTCCAGAACCCGGGTGCAGACGATCCAGCTGGCCGCCTGGGCGAGGCCCAGGGCCAGGAATCCGCTTACCCCGCCGATGATCAGGTTTTCCATGGTGAAGACCGACAGGACGAACCTGCCCCGGGCACCCAGTATGGTAAAGAAGACTGCTTCCCGCAGCCGGGCCTGCCGGGTGGCGATGACTGAACTGACGATGATCAGGGCCCCGGCCACCACGCTGAACAGGGTGAAGAAGCGGACGATGACCGAGAGCCGCCCCATGACCCGGGCAAAGACCGCCACGGTCTCGGTCAGGTCAAAGATGCTCACGTTGGGGAAGCGGGCCGCGATCCGGTTCTGGAGCTGCGCTATGCCCGGCTTTTCCACCCGCACCGCGGTGAAGAAGGTCTGGGGGGCATCCCTGAGCACGGCGGGCTGGAACACAAAGTAGAAGTAGGGCTGCACTGCGGCCCTGGTCCGGGTCCGGATGCTGGAGATCCGGGCCTCGATCGGCACCCCCTGCACCCGGAAGGTGATCACGTCGCCCACCGCCATGGGGCTCATCTCCACCACCGTGTCCAGGACCGACACCTGGACCCCCTGCCAGTCGGGGCGGAACAGGCTCTTCCCCTCGATGATCCGTTCGTCCTCCAGGAGGCTGTCCCGGTAGGTCAGGTTGAATTCCCGGGACAGGTTGTCCCCTCGCTTGCGCCGCTCCGCCTCCCGGTCGATCGGGCGGCCGTTGATGGCGGTCACGGTCCCCCGGACAATGGCGTGGAACAGGGCCGGCATCCCCAGGGTACGGCTGAAATCTTCCTTCTGGCCCGGCTGGATGTCGATGAAGAACAGGTTCGGCGCGTCCGGTGGATAGGAGCGGATGTAGGAGGCATCCAGGTTCCGCTCCACCAGGGTGATGGCGAAGATCACCGCCAGGGCCGCCGTGAGGGTGACGATGATGGGCCGGGTGGCATTGCGCGGGCGGAAGAGCCCCCGCAGGGCCTGGCGCGCTGCGAGCCGCCGGGGGCGCGCCCTGCGCAGGAGCCGCAGCACCGCCTCGGTGCAGGCAAGGGACAGGAGGATCAGCCCACCCACCCCCAGCACGAAGTTGACGCCGCTCCGGGGCTCCTCCACCTTCCAGAGAACCATGGCCAGGAAGAAGAGGACCACGGCTCCCGTCGTGACCCAGACCGCGCGGCTGCGCACCGTCGGATCCTCCTCCTTGCCCAGGATGGCCCGGGGCTTCACCGCCCGCAGCTGCCAGAGCGGAAGGAGGGTGAAGAGGGTCACGGTCAAAAAGCCGAGCACGAGCCCCTCTGCCACGGCCGGGGCCGCGATGCGGAACTCCACGGTGGCCGGCAACAGCCCCCGGAACAGCTCCGGCAAGACCCCCTGGAGGAGGAAGCTCGCCCCGATCCCCAGCGCCGTTCCCACGATCCCCAGCACCGAGGCCACTGCCACGTAGTGGACCACCAGAAAGCGGCCCGTGGCCCCCAGGGCTTTCATCACGGCGATGGATGGCCGCTGCTCGGCCAGGTAGGCGGCCAGGGAGCTCTGGATGCCGATGCCGGCCAGGAGCAGGGTGAAGATGCCGATCAGGTTCAGGAAGAAGAGGAAGTTGTCGAAGAAGCGCTTTACCCCCGACTGGGCGGTGCGGTAGGTGTCGACCCGCTCCCGGTCGCGCAGGGCCGAGGCCCGCAGCTCCGCGGCGATCCGGTCGGTCTCCCTGGGGTTCGCCACCTTCAGGATGATGGTGTGGCTCACCCGGCTCCCCTGGCCCACCAGCCCCAGGGAGGGGAGATCGGCGGCGGCCACAAAGAGGCGGGGCCCCAGGGAAAAGACGTTCACGGGCCGGTCCGGTTCCTGGGTGACCACGTCGGCAACGGTCAGGGTGGCGTCCCCCAGCCGGAGCCGGTCTCCCACCCGGAGGCCGAGCCGGTCCAGCAGGGTCTGCTCGGCAATGGCCCGGCCCGGCGCCAGCACCTGCCGGAAAGGGCGGCCCGAGGCCAGATCCACGGTGCCGTAGAAGGGATAGCCCGGCTCCACCGCCTTGATGTGAGCCAGGAGGGAATCCTCCCGCCCTGCCGGGCGGATGATGGAGTAGAACTCGTTGATGCGGGCGCCCTCGGCCCTGCCCGCCGCGATGACCCGGTTCACCGCCGCCGTGAGCCCCGGCGACAGGGGCGAGCGGGACTCCACGATCACGTCCCCCCCGTGGAGTGCCCGGGCGTCCCGCAGCATGGAGCTGTGGACGCTGCGGCCGAAGCCGGCCAGGGAAACCAGGGTAACGATGGAAAGGGCCACGCAGAGAACGAAGATGGCCGACTGGCGGCGCGAGGTGGCGAGCTGGCGGCGGAGGAGGCGGCCGTGGAGGGTCATGGGGCCTGAATCCGGCCGTCATGGAGCCGCACCACCCGGTCGGCGGTGCGGGCGATCTCGGGGCTGTGGGTCACCAGGACAAGCGTTGTCCGCCGTTCCCGGTGCAGCTCCAGCAGGATATCGAGAATCCCCCGGCCGTTCACCGAATCCAGGTTGCCGGTGGGCTCGTCCGCGAAGATGATGCGCGGGTCGTTCACCAGGGCCCGGCAGATGGCGCAGCGCTGCCGTTCGCCCCCGGAGAGCTGGTGGGGCAGGCTCGCGGCCCGTCCCGTGAGCCCCACCCGGGCCAGGAGCGCCTCGGCCTTCTCCCGGGCTTCCCCGTCCCCCCGCAGTTCCGCCGGGAACATGACGTTCTCCAGGGTTGACAGGGACGGCACCAGGTGGAACGACTGGAATACGAAGCCGAAGGTTTCGTTGCGCAGGGGGGCCAGATCGTCCTCGGAGAGGTCGGTGATGTCGCGCCCCTCGATGATGACCCGGCCCGAATCAGGACGGTCGAGCCCCGACAGGAGCGAGAGCAGGGTGCTCTTGCCGCTGCCGCTCTCTCCCTCGATAACCAGGAATTCCCCCGGCTCCACGGCCAGGGAGACGCTGTCGAGGACCTGGATGCGGCGGTCCCCGACGGTATATGCTTTCGAGAGGTCGCGGGCTTCGATGATCATGGCCTGTTCATCATACCAGCAGGGGCGTTGGGGGACAACCGTGCCGGCGGAAAAGGTGCGCCGGCGCGGGTGGACGCCTTTTGGGGGGGCTGCGGGTGACGGGGGTAACCTTCCCGCTTGAATGAATCAGAAGTCGAGCAGGCTGGTGGCCACCTGGTCCCAGCAGGTCACGGCGCCGTCATGCCAGTGGACGAACAGCACCTGGCCGTCCTGGGAGATCACAATGGCCAGGGCATCGTGGAGGGCGTTGCAGAGCCGGTAGGCCGACCGGTGGCGGGTTCCGCGCCCCTTGACCGCCTCGGGTTGCCGGGTCTCTCCCTCGATATCCAGGGCCACGTGCAACCGGGTCACGTTCTCCAGCCCGCCGGAAATCTCCGCCCCGAACCCGAGCACCTCGAACCTCCGGTTCAGCACCACCGCCCCGTCCACCAGGGAGAGATCGGCTACGAAGTGGGCCAGCTCGAACAGGGCCTCGTCCATCCGGGTCAGGACCGGATCGCTGAGGGCCAGGTATTCGTCCCACCCCAGGGGCCTGCACTCCCGCTGCGACCTGCTGGCTACCCGGGCGAATTCGTTCATGATCCCGACGATGTGCGGGAAGATCCGCCGCCGGCCGATATCGGTCAGAAACGGATACTTGATGTTCAGGTAGGGATTTGCCTGTTTCAGCTCATCGGTCCGCTCGCTGGGAATGATCAGCAGGGTGCCGCCGTGGCGATAGCTGCGCATCAGGCTGATAACCCGGCGGAGCAGGTTCTGGCCGAGAATGACCGGGAATTCCGGGTCGATCGGAGGCCAGATGTCGCCGGACTTCTGGCGCGCATCCAGGTGCAGGTCCCATAACTCGTCCCGGTGGGTGGCGAATATCTCCCGGAGCCATGAGGCGGCGAACACCTCCCGCGCCATGCTGACCACTTGGCCGCCCCGCAGGCCGGCGATCATGGTCGATCCCACCGACACGCTGATTCGTCCCGGCCCGGTCACGAACACGATGAGCGAGTCAGGCACCGGGTTGATCAATTGGGTACCCCCGTGGACCGCCTGCATCCAGCGGGTGCCCGAGTGGACCACGCCCCAGATCTGCAGCTTTCCGTCGGCATTCAGGTTTACCCCGATCATGGCGCGGTCGAAGCTGATCGCCGGCGAGAGGCGGCGCAGCTCGTCCTCGGTGCAGGGGCGCGGTTCCAGGAAAACCAGGCGATGCAGGCCGTCCGGAGGGTCCTGGCCCGCCGGGAAGCGTTCGGGTTCGCGGAAGATCAGGCGGAAGCGGACCTGGCGCTCCTCCTCCCGCATCAGGCTCGCCTGGTAGCAGGTGGAGAGGAGCACGGACAGGATCGAGCAGCCGGGGCAGTCCTCCCGGGGCCGCTCCGGGACCTCGGTTTTCAGCTGCCGGCAGATGTGGGCGGCGAATTCGTGGGGATACCAATGGCTCATAGTTCTGTAATGGTAGCCGAAAGCCTGTCTTTGGCAAGGGAAGGGCGGCTAGCGGGGTTTGCGGGGCCCGGGCGCGGAGTGGCGCCCCTGCTCCGCATCAACTTCATCGATCCAGCCGGCTCTGGCGTCGGGAAAGGCATCCGCGTAGGGGACGTAGGGTTTGATATCCAGCACGGGGGTGCCGTCCAGGAGGTCGACCCCCCGCAGATGCAGCGTCCGGCCTTCCACGGCCACCAGCTCCACCGCCGACAGGCCGATGGCATTGGGCCGGTGAGGGGCCCGGGTGGCCAGGACGCCCCGCTTCGGTCCGCCCCGCGGCGGCTTGACCCGGCTTTTCCAGCCCTCGCTCAGATGAAAGGCGAAGATGAGCCACAGCCTGTCGAAGCCGCTCAGATCCCGGATCGCGCTTTCGTCCAGCCACTCGTGAAGCTCCAGGGTGGCAAGCGCCGGCTCCCCGGTTTCCGTACCCTCTACCACCGTGCCCTGATGGGGCGCGTCAATCCGGCGGGAATAGGGGGAGTACAGAGTGCCGATGGGGCGATAGGTGAACAGGGAGTCGTGGGTCATGGGGGGAGATTGTAGTTGCGATGGGTGCAAAGTGCAATGGGCGGGACGGGGTCATTCATATCCTATGACAGTGTGGCGGTGTAGAGCGCCTTCGGTTTGTATGACTGAGCACCAAGCCAGGCACTTCAGTCTGTCGGGCCCTGACTGCTTCAGAGACCTTCTGTAACACTCCGTGCATTCAGCAGGGTATTTCTCTGCTTAATCACGTTGTGTGCTGCAGAACCGGCAACCTCTGTCCGGTTCTGCCCCACTCTTGACACCTAAGGGGTGCGTAATTATTTTTTTATCGAAAGATCACCCATCGAAAGGAGGTAATCCACATGGCAACCTGGGATGTATTCAAAGAGTTGGACAATCTGAGAAGGGAAATCGATGAAGCGTTCCGCGGTGCAGGCTTTGGCCGGCCGTTTGGACCGACATTCCTTTCGCCGGTTACATCCCGCCGTTTCCCGCTGGTCAACTTCAGCGAGGATGAGGGCTACATTTACATTGAGGCTCTGGTCCCCGGCGTCGATCCGAAGGATGTTGACCTGTCCGTGCTGCGGAATACGGTCACCATCAGCGGGGAACGCAAACCGTTCGTCCAAAGCGAAGGGCAGATCGTGCACCGTTCGGAACTTGGTTCCGGTAAATTCTCACGGACCCTGGAGCTGCCGACCGACATCGATCCCGGTAAGATCACGGCCCAGTGCAAGGACGGGATTTTGAGGATCGCGTTGGCTAAGGCTGAACATGCCAAACCAAAGAAAATCGAGATCAAACTTTCGTGACGCTTTGAAGGTTCTCGCGGAAAGGAGGTAATCAATCATGGCAGTCAACAGCTTGACGGAAAGAAATGAAGAACGGAATGTACAGCCCCGTGAAGAGACACGGTCAAACGAACGCTACATCCGGCCGGCGGTGAACATTATCGAAACCGAAGAAGGGCTGGTCCTGACCGCCGACATTCCCGGCGCCGCGAAGGAAACCCTGGATGTCAACGTCGAAAAGGGCATCCTGACCATCAGTGCCCCTGTGAGCCACGAGATGCCGGGCACCACGGCCTACCGTGAGTTCGAGCTGGCCAGCTACTACCGGCAGTTCTCGATTCCGGAGAGCCTTGACCATGAAAAGGCCAAAGCCGAATACGTGAACGGCATCCTGACTCTGCGGGTGCCAAAGGCGGAAGCCGCCAAGCCAAAACGGATCGCCGTACAGGTCGGCTGAAAAAGCAAAAGGAGTCTGAACAGGAGGTGATCACAATGTCAAGCCTGTTGCCTGAGAAGTGGGGTGAGGCGCTGGAACGGGTTCATGACAAAGTCGGCCATTTCCTGACCAGGGTGATGCCGTGGAAAAAGCAGGAACATTTTCCGGAGCGGATCACGGCCGATACCTTGCCAGCCTTCATGCAGTCTGGTGGCCCGCTGCTCGACATGCATGAGACCGCTGATGAACTGATCATCAGGGCAGAAGTGCCGGGTCTGAAGAACGATGATTTCTCGGTCGGGATTGTCGGCAGACGGTTAACAATAAAAGGAGAAAAGAATATCGTTCGTGAGCGGAAAGGAGGTGATGGGTGCCTTATTTCAGAATGCCGATACGGCAGCTTCGCCAGAACTCTCCAGTTGCCGTACGAAATCGATGAGAAGGCGATTGCGGCGGACCTCAAGCACGGGGTCCTGACCATCCGGCTCCCCAAGCCGGAGAAAGGACGGCATGCCCGCTACCGGGTGCCGATCTCCTGAAACAGCAGGGATGTCGTGAGGGCCGCTTGGTGCGGCCCTCACCGGTTCTATGCGAAAAGGATCTTATTCTTTCTTGCAGGCACGGAGGAAGGATAGATGAAACATATGAGCATCAACCCCGTTACGATAGTTCGAGAGCACCTGAAGGAGTTGCGTAACCAATACAGAGCCACTGATGACCCGCAGCAAAAAGACATCCTGTTGAAAAGACTCAGAAACCTTCACAATGTGCTGCAATTTTTATCCCGGGCTCAGAACGGCACACCTAATGTTGGGAATTATGCATAACGTAACCCGCTATCGCACGAGAAAGGAGCATGGCATGCATTACTTTATCAAAGAAAACAAGCTGCATCGCTATCCCGTTCCGAAGCGCTGTGGTGTTCAGTTACAGAAAGAAATCCTGCGGGATACAATTCCGTACAATGTTGAACAATGCATTTACTGCATGCGCAGATGGCCGGAAGATGAAAAGAAAGAGTGCTAGGTACCGGCGAGAGAGAAGATCATGGCTAAGTATCAGGACTATTACGCCATTCTCGGCGTAAGCAAAACTGCAACCCAAGAGGAGGTACAGCGGGCCTACCGTAAGCTGGCCCGCAAGTACCACCCCGATATCAATAAGGCCGGCGATGCCGAAGAGAAATTCAAGCAGATCAACGAGGCTTACGAGGTGCTCAGTGACCCGGACAAACGGGCTACGTACGATCAGCTCGGCCGCGATTGGGATGGACGGCACGGCACTCAGGGCTATCAGGGAGGCGACAACGCCGGACATCATTTCTCCACTGCCGATCCGGGCCAGTTCAGTGACTTCTTTCAGGACCTGTTCGGCAGCGGGTGGAACTTTGGTGGATCGGCTGAATTCCAGGGGGGAGGCACCAGGAGAAGGCGAGGCCGCGACCATGAGGCCACCATCACCATCACGCTTGCTGAGGCCTA
Source organism: Geobacter sulfurreducens PCA (assembly GCF_000007985.2). Classification (NCBI taxonomy): domain Bacteria; kingdom Pseudomonadati; phylum Thermodesulfobacteriota; class Desulfuromonadia; order Geobacterales; family Geobacteraceae; genus Geobacter; species Geobacter sulfurreducens. The sequence goes on along the minus strand of NC_002939.5, from coordinate 2,641,615 downwards.
TCATGGCGCCAGGAAAAGCATTGAACTGGAACGGGCGGAGGCGGACAGCGCCGGCAGGCTGGCCAGGACGAGGCGCACCTATGATGTTGCCATCCCGCCAGGGGTGACCGACGGCTCGCTGATCCGGCTTGCCGGGCAGGGAGGGCGTGGCACGGGAGGTGGTGAAGCCGGCGACCTTTTCCTGCGGGTCAGCATTCTCCCTGACAGCCGCTTCACCCTGAACGGCAACGACCTGACTACCATGGTCGATGTCACCCCGTGGGAAGCCGCGTTAGGTGCCAAGGTGCCGGTACCGACGGTAGACGGCAGGATCAATCTCACCGTGCCGGCCGGAACCCAGAGCGGCCAGATCTTGCGCGTTCGCGGCAAGGGAATGCCGATTGCTTCGGGCCGCCACGGAGATTTGCTGGTGAGTGTGCGTATCGTGGTGCCGAAGCACCTCTCAGACAGAGAACGGCATCTCTTCGAGGAATTGGCCAAAGAATCGCGATTCGATCCGCGTATGTGACCGAGGACCGCTATGACAGCTCAACAGTATGAAATCATAATCAGCAGAAAACATGAACTGGTCTCCGTGCCGGGCATTACCCTCCATGAGCTGAGCAGGCTGTGCGAGTGCCATCTCTCGGTAGCGAAGCGGCTCTTTGCCATCGGGCTCATCGAGCCGCAATCGACCGGGACAACTCCGCTGTTCGACCGGAGCGCCGTGGTCAGGGCCAGGAAAGCCTTGCGCCTGAAACGAGACCTTCGTCTCAGCTTCGATGCCGTGGCCCTGGTGATGGAGTTGCTGGACCGCATCGACGATCTGGAACGGAGACTTTGAGGGCTCTGTGGGGTTTGAGAGTGATGGCTGGGGGAAACTATCTGAGAGAGGCCGGGGAACCCCGGTTTATTTGTTGTCAGGCATTCCCCGGCTTGCCGTATGCAGATGATATAATTGACACGAATTTGATTCCGCTTCCAAGGAGGCTTCCAATGTTCAACAAACTGGCGACATCAGTTGCATTCGGTCTTTTGAGCATTGCTACGGCCCACGCATTCGACCCCCTGGTGATCGAACGCGCCAAATCGCTTGGAGAGTGCGAGCATTGTGACTTTGTGAGTGCAGACTTGAAGGGGGTTGATCTCAAGGGAATAAAGCTGGACGAATCCAACTTCACCGGGGCTGACCTGAGTGCAGCCGCAATTGATGACTGTGGCGCGTGCAACTTCACCGGCGCAAACCTGACCGGCGCGCAGATGGATGGTGCAAGCCTGGATGAGGCGATATTCGATACGGCCGACATGAGGTCGGCACATTGCAGCGGGGCATACATCCATCATGCGAAATTCGTTGGTGCAAATCTGTCGGGTGCCGACATGCGCAAGGTGAACGTCGAAAAGGGCAATTTCAGTCAGGCAAACCTGACAAATGCGAATTTCTCGGGGGCGAAGCTCAAGTATGCCAATCTCGGCGGTGCCGTGCTGAGGGGAACAAACTTCTCCTTTGCCGATCTTTCGGCAACCGATCTCGGCTCCCTGGACCTTGAAGGGGCAAATTTTCGAGGAGCAACGTTCAATGGCACACTACTCAGGGATGCAAAACTGAAGGGAGCGGATTTACGGCAATCCAGGTTTCACTCCGTGTCGATCTATGACACGGCAACCAACAGATTGGGGGAGAGCTTCGATCCGGTCAGGTGCGCCGATCTTCAGGAAGCAGGAGCTCTCTTCGACGCAACGACGAAATGCGGGAAGTAGAAAAGTGATCCGAGTGGCGGTGGTCTGCGATAACGGTTCTGCCGATGACCTGTGAGCAAGGCGCAACAGATCATCAGCGCAGTGGGCGCACTTCTTTCAACGTAGACTGGCTGTATGAGGGAAAGAGCCTTACTGTTCAAATAGAATTATCTACTTGAATATAAGATGTTTTCCGTATAAAACTCTAAATATGAAAAAAATACGGAAAAAGTATCAGTGGATTGATATAGGTGAAGATGCCAGACGTCAATATATCGACGCTCAAGCAACGTTCACGGCTTGGGAAGATGCCCGAAAAGCTGCTTCCGAAGTACGCGGAGGCATGTATTGGAAGCGACAGGGCGAAACGGAATACCTGATCCGGACGTCCCCCGGCAACGCTCAAAAAAGTATTGGTCCTCGCTCTGAGAAGACGGAGCAGATTTACCGGAATTTCACTGCCAGAAAAGCTGAAGCCGAGCAAAGGCTCGCAGATCTTACCAGCGCACTAGAGCGACAACAGCGGATGAACCGGGCGCTCTTTGTCGGCCGGGCGCCTCGTATCCTCATCGACATACTGAACAAGCTCGTAAAAGTAGGGCTTTCGGAATATTTCACGGTTATTGGCACCCATTCCCTCTACGCCTATGAAGCTGCCGCGGGCGTTGGTTTTGGAGAAGCGGCAGCATTGGCAACCCAGGACATTGACCTTCTTCTGGATACCCGGAAGCGTCTGAGCTTTATCACGCAGATGACCACCATGGGTACATCGATGCTGAAGCTGATACAGAAGGTAGATCCCACCTTCAGGATCCGCGACGACCAGAAATACACGGCCGTCAACAGCAAGGGTTTTGAAGTCGATATCATCCGAAGGGAGCCGAAAGACGGTGATCCCCACCCGCTGCGGCTGACTGACGAGGATGATGAGTTCTATGCCGTACCGGCCCGGAATGCTGGTTTACTTCTCGATGGGCCGCGTTTTTCCGCGATGATCATTGCCACGACCGGCCACATGGCAAGGATGAACACTATTTCTCCGGCTGCCTTTGTCAGGTTCAAACGATGGATGGCTGAACAGCCTGATCGGGACCCCATGAAGCGCCAAAGAGACATCCTGCAGGCAAATATGGTCGAAGAGTTGATTGTCGAATACCTGCCCCACCTCCAGCAATAACCAGAAGAATTCCCCGATTTCGATGAAGCCTCGTCGATAGTGTCAGGGAGTTATCTTTATTCAGATACATACGTACACTCCTGGACACAGCACGTTAACAGCATCCCCCTGAAGGCAGGGGCACACATTCCCTTGCGGCATCATCTGCGCCATTCAAACGGGACCCCATGGCGTGCCGCCTCACTTTCCAGGTCGACGAGTTTCTGCTCCAGAGCCTCGAGCTGTTTTTCGCCCTCGCGGATATCATCGTGCGCGGCCCGGTAATTGTTCCGGTTTTTCCTGGGATTGCCGAATATGCCCTGGGTCGTGGCGTTGCTTACGGTCATTTTGTAATGGAGGGTTTTGAGGTTCTGCCGCTTGGTTTCCAGGTCGGCCCTGGTTTGCGCTATCTCCGCCCGGATGGTGGAAAATTGTTGTCGCCACCAGCCTTCGCCATGACCGCCATAGCTTTCCACCCTCTGCGGCTGCTGCTTTTTGACGGGGGCGGTCTTCTGCTCAATCACCGCCTGAGACGCTTCTCCTGCGATGGTCGCTCTCTTTTTGACCCGTTTCCTCTGCTTGTCCGGAATGCGCGCCGGATTGTCGGAAAACGTAACCGTCCCCTGGTCATCCGTCCATTCATAGGTGGCTGAATCCTCGGCACGGATCCCTGGGCAAACAGAGACCGAGAAGCACATCGCGGCTATTATGAATGCTGGGCTGAGAGAAACGACCAGTCTCATGGGAATCTCCTCTGTCAAGATCTCTGACGGTAGGTTACGCACCATCTCGTTTTACCTGCCATAATTAGTTACCACGTTAAGTGGCTGACGACCATGCCTTTGACCCGCTTCCGGTGCGGCCGACTCAGTCGAGCACCTCGCGCAGCTTTAGCGAAAGGGTAGTAAAGTCGAACGGTTTCTGGAGGAAGTGGACGCTGTCGTTGAGCACGCCGTGGGGGGAAATGATGTCCGAGGTGTACCCCGACATGTACAGGCACCTGATCCGGGGATAGAACTGTGAGAGGCTCTTGGCCAGCTCCCGTCCGTTCATTTCGGGCATGATGACGTCCGTCATCAATAAATGGATCTCCCCCTTGTGCTCGCAGCCGATGCGCAACGCCTCGGTGGGGGTGGGCGCCTGCAGGACCGCGTAGCCCAGTTGGGTCAGAATCTCCGTTGTCATCGCCAGGATAGCCGGTTCATCCTCCACCAGCAGGACCGTTTCATTGCCCCGGTTGAAGGAGGACGTTGCCGTTCTCGGCGTCGCCGGCTCCTCGCTTCCTTTGAATCGGGGGAGATAGATGGAGAAGGTCGTTCCCTTGTCCGGCTCGCTGGCAACATCGATCAGTCCGTTGTTTTGCTTGACGATGCCGTAGATGGTCGCCAATCCCAGGCCGGTTCCCTTTCCCACTTCCTTGGTGGTGAAGAACGGTTCGAAGATGTGGGCACGCGTCTCCTTGTCCATCCCCGAACCATTGTCGCTCACGCGGATCCTCACGTAATCACCGACTGCCCCATGGGGATGAATCGTACCGTCCCTCTCGTCGAAGGTGCAGTTCCCTGTTTCAATGATGATCTCGCCCACGTCGGCAATGGCATCATGGGCGTTAACGCACAGGTTTGCCATGATCTGGTCGATCTGCGACGAATCCATGCGAACCTGCCACAGGTTCGCCGCCGGCTGCCACTGAAGGCGGATATTCTCGCCGATCAGCCTGTGCAGCATAGTGAGCAGCCCCGAAATGCTTTCATTCAGGTTCAGCACTTTGGGGGAAACGGTTTGCTGCCGCGCAAAGCCCAGGAGTTGCCGGGTAAGGTCGGCAGAACGTTGGGCTGCTTTGTCGATTTCGCGGAGCGAGGCATAGGTCGGTTGGTTGGGGTCCATGCGCAGGAGTGCCATTTCAGTATGCCCCAGGATGACGCTCAGCATGTTGTTGAAGTCGTGTGCCACACCCCCGGCCAGACGTCCCACGGATTCCATTTTCTGGGCCTGCATGAGCTGGACTTCGAGAGCAGCCTTTTCCTGCTCGGCTCGTTTGAGTTCGGTCACATCCGAGATAAGCACGAAGAAGCCGATCGCTTTGTCGTTCACCATGTCGGGAATGTACTGGGCCCAGGTGTAGCCCGTTTCGCCGTTCGGCTTCACCAGCTCCCGCTCGAAATTCTGGGGTTCCCCCTGCAAGGCGCCCCGGATGTACGGCTCGCTCAGGCGGAACAGCTCTTCCCCCATCAATTCCTGGACGGTGAGGCCGATGATCTGCTCCGGCGACCTGCCGAACCATTCCTTGTAGGCATCGTTCGCGAAGCGACAGCGGAGATCCCGGTCCCAGTAGCCGACCATCCCCGGCAGCTGATTGGTGAGCATGCGGAGGAAGCGCTCGCTGGCAACAAGTTTCTCCTCGGCCTGCTTGCGCAGCATTGCCTCGCCGATGTTCTTGGCGATGTCTTCGAGGGCTTCGATCCCCTCGCGAGTAAAGCGCCCCTTGCGGCGGTCGTTCAGCTGCAGCAGCCCGACGATTCGTCCCTTTGCCCGGATGGGGATCAGGGCGATCGATGCGTACCCCTGGTGGATGCATTCGTCGCGCGGAGTTGTCCTGGGGTCCTGGTCGGCCGGCACTTCGAGGTAGGGAAACGAATCATTGGTCCAGGCGCTCCCCCCCGGGGTGAAGAGCGGGTTGGCGTGGTCCGTACTGCCGGAAATCACCATGCCGCAGGTGCATTCCAGGCAGACGTTGCCGCATGAGTCCCGGCACACCCCGCCATCCTTATTCCTTGCTACGATGGAGTCCTCTTTCTGCAGAAAGTCCGGAGGGAACCCTTCCTGGTAGAAATAGGGGAAATCGTCTCCGTCCTGCAGGCGAATCCCAACGGCATCGACCCCGGTAGCCGATCTCAGCAGACCCAGAACCCGCTGGATCGCCTCCTTCATATCTTCATTCTCGTTGAGCGCGAGCAGGATATCCTGCCCCATCCTATGGAGCGCTTCAGCACGTTTGCGCTCCGTAATGTTGCGCAGGAAGGCGATAAACTGGCCGCCATCTTCGGGGCAGTACCTGACGTTGACTTCCACGTCGATAACGCTTCCGTCCTTGCACCGATGGCGCGATTCGAAATGTCCTTCCCCGTCTTCCATGATCTTCCGCATGTGCGCGGATGTCATGGTGGGCGTTTCGGCTGCCTCCAGGTCGAAGATGCTCATGGTCAGCAGTTCTTGCCGGCTGTAGCCGATCTTCTGGCAATAGGCCTCGTTGACTTCGAGCAGCCGGCCCTGCATGTCGATGGTGCAAAGCCCGCCGAGGGCGGCCTGGAGAATGGTCTGGTGGCGTTTTTCGCTCTTCCGGAGCTCCTCGTTGGCCACGCGCTGTCGCAGTACGTGCAGGCCCTGCTCCGCAAGCATGTTGGCAATGCTGCGGAAAAGGGCGAGATACGAGTGAAGCGTTTCCTCGTCAAAGATCGGCACATTCCGCATTTCCGCCAGGTAGGCGTCCTCGTCGAATCCAAACTGCCGCGCCTGGCGGACAAAATACGACTCGTCCGGAGAGGAGGTGAAAATCTGGCCGACAAAGATATTCGCCAGGTGCTCTCCCTCGATAACGATTGGCGTGACCGCATACTCAAGTCCCATGGGGCAGCGGTGGATGACAGGCATGAGTGACTCGCCGGCCTGGGAGCCAACGCGGAGTTCGTTTTCGATGCACTTTTGCCGGGAGGGTGGGTGTGCCCGGTGATATTCCGTGCAGAGCCGCTGCCAGCCCGAAGCGGCGAGAATGGTACCTTCAGGGTCGATTACGGAGGAGGCAAGCTGATGAAGCGCCCGCAGAGAATCGAGCAGCGCCTGCAGTCCGGGAATGTCCAGAAGATCCTTCAGGGTATAGTCCACGGTACCTCCTCGAACATACGGGGCCGAGCCCATATTTCATCAGCGGCAAATCTCGGTTAGGACTGATGCCCCACCGCGAAGAATCTTTTCCGTACACGCCTTTTAATTACAAAGCTGGTTTTGCATGGTGCGGATCTTGTGCTCATCCACTAGTTGAACTGGTAACATTGTGTGATCTGTGACAACTATTTTATAGTTTTGATGCATTTGTTAGACAGTCATCTCTTTACATAGCTACCTATTCTGCAGGGTAAGTCATGGCTTAATAAGATTATATGTCATACACTACTTGAATCACATCAGTGATTAAGCTGGATTGTCGCCATGTATGACATGGTGTGTGATAACTCAAGTGAGAGTAATGGCATTAGAACGCATGATGAAACTATTCCAGCGCATACGTACCCTGTCAAGATAGGAAAATCCTGATAGAGTGCCGGGCAGAGGCTGTGATGGCACGAAAAAGGGGAGCCGAAATACCGGCTCCCCTTGGCGGGAATCAGGGCAAGGGCATGTTTGCCCGATCATTCCACCGCCGTGGCCCTGTCGTCGGCCGCTTGGGTGTCTGCCCGCAGGTCGCGCAGCGGAATCAGGTCGTCGACGGTGAGGGCGAACGAGAAGCGATACCCGGCCAGGACCGAGGCCGGCTTCAGGTCGGGCAGCTCCAGATAGGGGTGATCGAAGATCTTCAGCGCGGCATCTCCCTTCCAGACGGGAGAGACCCGCACATCGCGCGATTTCAGCTGCACCAGCTCGTGCACGGCCGGGCTGTCATGCTTCCCCGCCACAAGCTCCGGAAAGTAGCGGGTGTTCACCGCCTTGGCGAACCCGGGCGAAGGCAAGGTCTCGGTCACCTCGCGCAGCGTCACCTGCGCTTCGAGCAACCGCCGGTCCTTCGCCGACAGCGTTGCCCCGAACCTGCCGCCCGGCCCCACCACGGGAGCGGCCTTTGACGGCAGATCGTACGCCCTGGTGATCCAGGTTGATCCGATCTGCTTCGGCCAACCCTGCACCAGGCCGCGCATCAGGGACACGTCCTGATCCACCCAGATAAAGGGGCAGTAGGCGACCGGCGCTCCCTCGAAGCTCGCCGAAAGCAGGATGATGGTCTCCCGGTATTGGCTGCGAATCGGGTCCAGATATTCCTCGCCGGTATCGCTCGCGTACTGCCATTCAACAAAATACGCGGCGCAGCGCCCCGAATGCAGTTCGAGCCCCTCGGGCAGAAAAGCGGCGGCTGCCGTGGGGGCGGCATCGAATTCAACCGCAATCGCATTGCCGACATAGTGCCAGGGCGGCAGGGGAGCAAGACTTGAGGTGCCGCGCGGCGTGCGGGGAAGGGTGTACCCTTTGAGCATACTGCCTCCGTGTGGTGTGGGGTATGGCTAACAACGTTCCCTCAGGTGTCACATATCTCCTATCATAAACCGTCCTGCTTGACGCCTTCCGTAGCCGTTGACACTGCGCACCCTTTTCTGGCGCTCGCCAGGCCCGGAATTCCATAGGGAATGTTTTTGTCGCTTGACACCAGCTATTTAATGGTTGTTCCTTGCCTCAAGTTGGCAGACAGGTTCATGCCCGTTTCTTCCGCCAAAAGATTCGGTTCCCGATTGCCAGTTGCTCTACCACGCCCTGCTGCTCAAGAAGCTCCAAGGCTATCTGAGTTGTTACGTCCGATCCTTGGAACATCCCCCAATCTATCCACCAGCATTTGATCCCCTCCACGGTGTCTGCTGAATTGGGGCGAAGCTCGAGGTAGCGCGTAATCGCGTCAGCCACAGCTTGGACCGATAGCTCGCTATTGCCCAAAAGCGGCGGATTGCAGAGTGTGTAGATTGCCACAAGGGCATCCGACAGGGTCTCGGCTTGATCAAAGCTGATCTCTTGGATGGAGAATCGGACAGACTCGGTGTGAGCAACAAGGTCAGAGACAGGCACCTGTCCAAGATGATGTCCAGGTCGTATCGTGTCTCGGAACACGTACTCGGATACTAGATCGATGTCAACAATTGGACCTGTGACGAAGGCACGCATAGCACTAGTCGGGTCATCCAGCATGACTCCGATAACGAGTACGCCGGCCTTCCTGGTCTCCGCTGGCAGAGTCATCCGATAGGTTCCGAAAGAATCGCACACCGCTGTCCCGAGAGAACCTTCTTTCTTGTTCCCATAGTCGTCTACCCAAAATGCCTCTACGACTGCCCCGCTAACGTTGGCGAACGCTGCCTTGGCAACCACGTTGCCCTGTGCCCCCGAAGGGGCCGTGTTGAATTGGAGTTTGGTCACGTGTCCAGAAACCATGACCTCGGAAGAATGGTTCCTGTCTCCGCAACTGGCGAATAGTAGTGCTAAGCTCACGAAAATAGTGCGGGCAAGCAGCTTCATCATTATTTCCTCTCGGCGGCAGAATTCGTGGGGACATCATACTCATCTCTCTTGAATTAGGTATGGTGTCCCCGGAACTCAGCGCTGGAAGCCTGATAATCATATAAAAGGCACCTCCCTGCATAGCAAGAAGGCAAAAACTTCCTGACCCCACTGTCTTCCATTGGCTTAACGGTACTTCTTTGCTAACCTCTCGAGCGAACTGCCCTCTAACCCTTCAAAGGCAAAGGGATTAAGCACCTGATTTCTCCACATCAGATTGCGGTCAATCTCGCTTAAGTCCGCTTCTTCACAAATCGTTGGCCAGTTCTCCTCAATACAACGGATCTGCCCTTCAATGATCAGGCCCGCCTCTGCTTCGTTGAGCAGGAAGTGTGGAGCCGCTTTCAGGCAGGTGGTAATCTGGCTTGAGTTTTGGCCGTCTGAAATCTGCATTGCCTGCGATGCTGTCCGCCCGGTCCGCGACTGCGGGCAAATGTCGTAAGCAGGGGTAAGCTGCAGCATGCGACCATCCCAAAAAGCAGCATGGTTACGGGCGTGGTCGTCGGTGTTGCCGATTAAGATGTTGAAGGCAAGGCGGGAAAAGAGTTCTCTCAGCGTTGACGGGGCACGCATGAATCGTTGCCGCACCAAATTCGCCAAATCATGATAGCTCGCATACCGTGCCATCATCTCGTCCAGCTGCAGCATCGTCAATGCGGAAACGATCCCTTTCCGTTGCCAACCGGCAGGCGCAGCAACGCGATCAAATCGCTCCACCATTAAAACGTCCTTGCCGGCTACTTGCAAAAGGTTCACCGGGGCCACGTGCAAACCAGCCATAAGCGCCAGCTTCATGGCGATAAACTCGGCTTTAACAACTGAGTAAAGGTCGGTTGAAGTAGAAAATTTGGCAATAAACTTGTGATTGTCGCTTTGCACCAATGCTTTCGGCCGTGCCCCGCCAATAGAGGTGCCATGCTGCAGCGCTTGAGCAAGTTCAGGAGTGAGCGGCACTCCCTTTTCGACCAATTCGGCGGCCTTGATCAGCTCTTCCAAGGGAGCGCCGGAAGCAAGCCTGGGTATGTACTCCGTTGGAGAACGTTGGAAATCGAGCGCTCCTATCCGATCTGAGCCGGACTCGATCAGATAGCTCAGTTCATCAATACTCCCCGGGTCAATCTGTAAGGCTGTTTTACCAAACCTTTTATTCAGAATTACCCGACGCCCCCACGCATCGGGGGATGCGTCACGCAAGCACCCCGGCATAGTGAGTCCTGCAACGAGGGGGATGACGCCGGACGTCAGCGGCAACTCGGCGTCGTAAATAGGTATGGCATTGTGGCGTTCCAAGTAGCTGCGGCCATAGTTAAAGATGTAGGTCCGCCCCTGCGCCGCGAGTCTCCCTGCAACAACCGGTTCTGTCTCGTTCGGAAGCCAGATCCAGACATATAGCTCTGTTAGATTAGAATTCATCATGAACCTTTGTCGAAGACCTGATCCGGCTGGGCAGGACTGCGAGCCTGTCGTTCACCCGATCTAAATGCATAGTAATAGTGGAACGGTCGTCAGAGTCAAACAACGTCACCCCCACTAAGACAGCCAGTTCGAAAAATAATCCGATTGCACACCCAGGATCGCCGCGTTCGATTCTTTGCAATGTCCGGCGGGCTATACCAGCGCGTCCGGCTAACTCGGCCTCAGACATCCTGCGCTCCCGCCGCTCCAGTCGGATTAGCTTGCCGAGGAGTTCCGTCGCCTCGCGGGTAGCAGGGAGGTACGTTCTGTTTTGTGATGATGGCATACGTCACCTGGATACTATAGTAATCTTTGGCTGCTTAAAGGATATCATAGTATCCATTTTTGAGGGTAAATTGTCAATGAGGGTTAGGGGCCACCTCTCACCATACTCATCTCTCTTGAATTAGGTATGGTGTCCCCGGAACTCACGGCCACGCGAACAACACAACGATCACGCTGATGGTAACAGGCTCTAAGAGCCGATCGCCGGCCATCAGCAAGCCCAACACGCAAAACATGCCTGCTGACACCGTCATGGCATATCTAATCATGAAGCTTTTCACGGCAAGCCACCTTTCAGGGAACGACTCAAATCTTTAACACGTGTAACCTGGGTGCCGGGGCTATCTACGCCACATTTCCGGCACCATTCGCCGAGCAGAGCGATATATGCTCGGTAATCCTCATCATTGAAGAATGTTGGCATTCTTCGGTTGCCCCGTTGCGTAACATGATGGGGAATTCCCGTTGCTATGACGCGTGCAATTCTGGTCATGGAGGCACGTTGGTGATGGTTAATGCGCTTGTCAATAGGTAATTAAGTATGGTGTCCCCAGAATTCTTTCCTCTTCCATTTCAGGTGGGGTCCTCTCGCTATCGTAAATTAACTGCGAATTCCGGGCGAATTCCGGGGACACCATACTTTTAATTATCATTACCTTTTGGTCCCGGCTTCCCTTTCTTTAACGGGCGTTCAAGGGCCGATTCCAGACGTTCGACAAATTCTTCTGTTCCAAGAGGTCTGCCGGTTCGCTCGTGTTTTCGGATATCGTTTAACTGATCTTCTTCTCCTGTTCCGGCAAGAAACAGACTCCAGTCTCCAACCAATTCCAATAGAGGCGCAACCTTGACCAGTTCATCGTCCATCCGGTCAAGGTGCGCCCGAGCACTACTCCAGGGCCACAACGCAGCTTTCGGCGTCAAGCGGGCGCGTACCGGGTTCATTTCTACATAGCGAGCGGCAGCGAGAAGATAGGATTCATCCATTGGAAACGAGGCAAAACGCCCTTGCCAGAGATGGCCGCGCCAGTTCTCACGGAAGTTGATCATGCGACTATATCGCCGGTGTGCCTCGCCGATCCCGCGACGCAAGCCGTCATCGGTTTCTGGGACAGCAATAAGATGAACGTGGTTCGGCATAAGGCAGTACGCCCAGATATCTACGCCACATTTCCGGCACCATTCGCCGAGCAGAGCGATATATGCTCGGTAATCCTCATCATTGAAGAATGTTGGCATTCTTCGGTTGCCCCGTTGCGTAACATGATGGGGAATTCCCGTTGCTATGACGCGTGCAATTCTGGCCATGGAGGCACGTTGGTGATGGTTAATGCGCTTGTCAATAGGTAATTAAGTATGGTGTCCCCAGAATTTGTTGCCGGGCGGTCGGCGTCCATGTGTCTTGTTGGAATGCTAGTGTTTTGCTAGTTCAAAAATATCCCAGACCTCACTACAAGCCGCTTCACCTTGTTCATAGCCCTCTTTTGCAAGAACTTTTGCTTTCTTATAATCTTTCTTTACACCTTCGCCTTGAGCATAGCATCCAGCCATATTACATTTGCCCAACGCGTCACCCATTGCGGCTGCTTTACCGTAATAATTGCATGCCTCTTTCATATTTTTCTTAACACCTAATCCATTGTGATAAATATGGCCTAAATTGTTTAACGCACCAGAATCGTTTTGAATAGCTGCGAGTTTATACCATTTTATGGCTTGAGAATAATCCTGCAATATACCGGAGCCAGATTCATACATTAGTCCTAGGTTATATTGTGCTCCTGCATGCCCTTTCTTTGCGGCAAACTCATATAACTCAATTGCTTTATTAGGATTTTGTGGTACTGAATATCCTTTTTTGTACATTGTTCCTAGCAAATTATAAGCGTCGAGATTTCCTTCTGTTACAAGATTTTCTAGTAATGGTAAGGCATTATCGTAATTTTTGTTTTTGAAATATGTATATGCTTCGGAAAGAACATCGGCGAAACAATAGTTCATCGTTACATTCTGAGCTAAAATACAAAATAATATTAAAGTGATAGTGCGCTTCATGTAGAAATACTCCTTTGGTTATTGTTATTTAATATCAGTTGTTTCTATGGGTTTGATTGACGTATCAACGTTAAAGCAGTCACTTTGCAGAAGCTTCAGATTCAAGAATGGCAAGCAGCTCGTCTGTGGCAGATTTTGTGTCATTTAACATTGTTCTTTCAGATAGTGCGAAAAACGTAAAAATGGCTATAATAACAGGAATAATTTGAGGTAAATTGAATAAGCTTACCGCTGTTGTCAACAAGGCAGTTATACCAACAGAAATAGTTATAAACTCACTTCTCCACGAAACACGACTTTTGTGATTTTTAAGTAAAACCACATAGTTTATTAAATCATCTCTATTGATAACTCCATTTTCTATCTCCTTCTGAAGCCAACTCCTAAAGCTATGGTCACGCATGAATCCATCAATCATGATGTTTCTGAATACTTTTAGCTCTCTCTTCGGATCATAAAGGCAGCGTTCCTTTAGCGCTCGGAAAGTTAGCCACCTGTCCAAAGTATGTTTACGCCGTTCCTTGAAGTATTTGTCGCAAATGCCTGTTAATACATCAACTGATTGTGTCACGCTTCTCTCCTTCTTCTCTTCCAACGTGTCGCGCCGTGACCTGCGCGGCAGGGTTATTGCCGCGTCAGTGTCCACGGCGCTGTTGGGAATAGAATTTTCCTCGTCTATCTGTGGAATGGAAGGCTTGTCTTCCTTTTGACATTCTTCAGTACATTGTTCAGCGTCAAGTCTGGCTGCCCCATGAATAACATCGCGTCAGTAATAATTGACTCCGAAACATAGATGAAAAGTGTTCCACTACTTAATAGTTTGCCAATTTGTTTTACTGATACGCTCTCGGACGGAGCAATTTCATGGCAAAAAATATTCCTTACTTTGTAAATCTGCTCTATTTCCTTGAAAAAACTCGGAAACATTAGGTGAAGAGGGGATTTTTCATCACAATGCGGGCATTTCAATTCATGGTGCTTAACCATTTCGGTAAACGATTCCCCCAAAATGGTTTCCATGCATGAATATATTGCACTCGGATTGCTGAGCGGCAGTATTCCTGCGACGATATCACCCAATGTCACGTTCTTTTCGTGAAGGGCAAGGACAGATTCCAGCTTAAAAGTTAAATCTTTAAATTTGTTTACATTATTTGAAAACGGAGGACCGCCATCCACTATGTCTTTAATTGCAAGGGTAAAATATCCTTCAATACAGGCGACAAGGCTGACCGGAATGTATCTCAACAGCTCTGTTCGTACTTGACGATTGGAGATATCTCTGCTGGCAAGAAGTTTATATGCCTCAGAGACCGGAATTAGTCGCTTGTGTACTTGATCCACCCTTCCTGTTCGCTTCAACTGGCGCGATTTGAGTTCAACTATTTGGTCTATTATTTTTTGATCGACTTTCATCTCTTTTTCCTATTGCGACCAACGCCATAAGCCTGACCGGCTGGTTCTTGGCCGGTCTTGGCGCTGGATACTATGTAAGGCCCCCCTTGGGCATACGGATTTTTGCCGTATGCTGGACTTTGCGAGAACCCATTCTCCAAAGGAGGCCTTACCCATGAGATTTTACACAAAAACTCACAAACACTACTGCGGAATCGATCTTCATGCGAAGAAAATGTTCCTCTGTATCCTGGATGCACAGGGCGAGGTGCTCCTGCACCGCAACATCTCAAGTTCGCCGGAGGCCTTTCTCAAAGCAGTCGCGCCTTTCCGTGATGGTTTGGTGGTCGGCGTGGAATGCATGTTTGCCTGGTACTGGCTTGCCGATCTCTGCCGTAAGGAAGGAATCGAATTTGTCTTGGGTCATGCCCTTTACATGGGACATAAAAAGGGGACAGGCTACTTTTTTCGATCAATTTTTGGTCTGCCTCTTTCCCGTCTTGTTGACTCTAATCCCAACTCCTTACATATCATATCTGCCCACAGATCGTTTCCGTATGGTGCTTGTCTGTTGACGCTCCGGCGGAGTCTTTCAATTTCGCTGCTGGTCATTGCGGTATCAACATACTGTGTCCAATTTGCTGGTAATGTGTTGGGCAGGGCGGCAAGTATTCTTCGATTAGTTCCTGCTACCCGTTCTGGGTGTGAAGACCACTGCCAGTCCTTGGCGCTGGCGGTCATTGTCGCTCTAACAGGATTGGCCTCGATATAGCGGACTACGGTCAGCAAGTGATCATCATCCTGAACTATGAAACTCTTGTACCGACCTTGCCAGACGTGACCACTCGTGCCGTAATGACGATGGTAGCGGCGGACGTGGCTCGTCATGAGCCATTGCATCCATTTGCTCAAATCGTCTGCCCTTGACGGTTGGAGGAGAAGGTGAAAATGATTGGTCATCAGGCAATAAGCAAGAATGCCAACACCATACGTCTCTTGTGCTGTCGCCATTAGTTCAACGAAGGCCTTGAAATCGCCGTCTTTATGAAAGACGTTCTGTCTGCCGTTACCACGGTTAAGGACGTGGTAAATCAGACCGTCACTATGTCCTCTTGCTATCCGTGGCATCCTGTTCCCTCAAAAAGTAGCCTGTCCCCTTTTTCTCGTCCTGATCCGATTCATTTAAAAAGCGATTCAAAATCGTCAGGGCTCTTTTTTGCCCTTGACGGACGGGGGCCTAATAAGGGTTAGGCATGCGACCTCATTTTGAAATTGATCTAGAATAATAAGCCTCAACAGCATCCATTGCATTAATGAAATTTGTGGTGTCTTCACTATCAAGTTCAATATCACTACTACCAGTTACAGTAGAAGAAGAAAACCTAACAGTTGTATTTGTTGTTTTCCATTTATCAAGTGTTGATCGGTCAAGTTTTAAAATTACGTCTTCATAATGCCCACAGCTATATTGACTGCACTTAACATCTGTCCCGACTCGTATAACAGGCGACTCTTTCAATCCGTCTAAGGTGAGATACTTCGCAGTGTCCCAATTCATCCATTGATTGCTATGGAATCTAACGTATAGTTGGTATGTAGGTATTTTTGATTTTTTGTCAAAGTAGCCACGGTAAAATTGCCCGCCCCTAAGAGAGAACATTAGTCCTTTACTGCCAGTTGTAATTTCAACTTTACTTTCTAGCGGGTCATCAAGCCCATTAACATCTGCTCCGTGAACATCCAAATCGTTACTGTCCTCTTTAGGTACAGAAGCACTGCCGTGCCTACAACCACACAGCAAAACGAGACATAACCCTATTAATAATAATTTCCTGTACGGCATAGCATTCCCTCCTTCTCTACAAGTAAGTCACCGAAACCCCAAATATCGTAGACTGGTCCAGCCAAGTGTTATCCTTCCTGCTCAGTAACTTTAAGATACGCGTTACTGGCACCTCTTGCTTCTTGTTCAAAATTGTCGTTAAACCAAGGTTTAAGGTTGTAATGTTTATGGAATGCAGTCATGTCAGTATCAAGTATGCTATGGATTTCAGAAATCATTCCCCAGTATGTATCTGCTGCGAAAACTACGTGGTTCAGTGATAGAAACCCGGTTACGGGGTCAGGAAGTTTGTTGTTGTACCTCTTGTTTTCTCTGTCTTCTGAGTAATCAACTACTTTGTCATGGGCAATGTCATTTCGGTAATTGAAAAGAATTTTCAGGTCTTGAAAAGGACTTGTTGACTTGTTAAATCCTTTGCCTTTTTTAAGTTTTCCCAGTGTCTCCCATTTTGTGAGAGTGCTCATCTTCTCAATGGCAGCAATAAGCACTTCAGTAGTTGATTCATGCCCTGCGTGGAATAGACCAAGGAAATCCTTTTCTTGCAGTAGATGAAACCCCAAAGAATTTACGTACGATATGGCGGCCCCGGTTTTCTTGGACACGAAAATGAGGTAAATCTAGGTGTTCAAGGAGGTCGTCAATGGAAAAGGATGTCAGTGTCTCCGGTGCGGCGGAAGGAGAGCGTAGCTCGACTGGAGCAGCACCGGAAGTCAAACGTTGGAGCGCCAACCGCAAAAAGGAGGTTGTCCTGCGGTTGATGCGCGGTGAACCAATCGATGCCTTGTCCCGTGAGTTGGGCATCGAAATCTATCGCCTGGAAGAGTGGCATCAGAAAGCACTCCAGGGGATAGAATCTGCTCTCAAGGCTCGTGAAGGTGATCCGTTGGCAGCGGAACTCGATGCAGCCTTCAAGCGCATCGGTGAGATCACCATGGAAAACGAGCTACTGCGGGAGAAAGCGAGGCGTGCCCACCCTTTGGCCCAGAGGAGATCGAAGAAATGAGTGCTACGATCTCCCCTGCCACCGGTAAAGCCTATGGCGTTCAGCGCGTCTGCCTTGCCTGGGGAGTGCCCCGCTCGTCGTTCTATAGCCGTGCAGGCAGAAAAACATTGCCTGCTGTACTGCTCAAGCGTGGTCCAAAAACACCGCTCTCTGACGACGAGGTACTTTCTCTCATCCGGACCGACCTGGAGACATCCCCCTTTGTCGGCGAAGGGCACCGTAAGGTCTGGGGACGACTACGCTTCGTCAAAGGGATAAAAGTCGGCCGCAAACGAGTGTTGCGTCTCATGCGGGAGAACAATCTGCTCTCCCCTCACCGGGTTGTTCAGGGACAGCCCAAGGACCACGCCGGCAAGATCATCACGGCGGCCCCCAACGTCATGTGGGGTACCGATGGCACCAAGATCTTCACCCTGGAAGAAGGGTGGTGCTGGTTGTTTACCGCCGTCGAGCATTGGAATGCCGAGTGCGTCGGTTGGCATGTGACCAAGAATGGCGACCGGTTTGCCGCATTGCAGCCGCTCGCCATGGGAATCAAGGCCCGTTTCGGCTCGGTCGGTGCCGCTGCTGCTCGAGGGTTGGCACTGAGGATGGATCACGGCAGCCAATACCTCTCAGAGCATTTCCAGAATCAGATCAAGTTCTGGGGAATTGCCCCAAGTTTCTCATTTGTTGCCGAACCGCAGACCAACGGGGTGACGGAACGGTTTAATCGGACTATCAAAGAGCAGGTCATCTATGGCCGCCATTACCGCACAATCGAAGAAGTAAGGATGGCAGTAGCTGACTTCATGGATCGTTACAACCGGCTGTGGCTGGTTGAAAAGCTCGGGTTCAGAAGCCCACGACAGGCTTTCGAGGAGTATCAACTCAAGAAGGCTGCGTGACTCTTATCTTGTGTCCAGGGTACCGGGCGCGCTACAGAATTTACGTACGACTCCAATGCAAAGCAGCAGTTTAGGAGAACGGAGAGGCTCTCAGAATGCAGACGCCCCTGAAGATACACACCACGCCTTGCATCTTCCTCGGGAACATTCTTATTCAATTCAAGTAGTTGTCTTTCTCCCTCTTCAGCCGCTATTTTGTCCTCCAGAATATCTTTCGCTATCGCTCTCGTTTTTTGAAAAGTTGCTTCGTACCGTTCGTGGAGGGCGATAATTTCATTTGTTGTATCAAAACAGTTACCGATACCGAGTTTGATGCAGTCGGATAAACGAACTAACGCCGACTTTTTTTCACGAAACAACATGACCTTTCTCCCTTCTCTTTGGATAACGGGGTGCCCGGTTCACCCGCTTCGGGGCGTCTCTCAGCCCCGGACGGTGTGCAACCGGCTGGTGTACGCCCGGCATGGGCGTGAACTAATGGGGTGCAAGTCCCCTGTACGTAGAATCCAGCACTGTCGCGAGACAGGGTACCAAAGTACTAGCCGACGGCAAGGGCGCCTCCGCGAGGAGGGGTCTGAAGGAAGCCCGGAAAATTCCCGGAAAATTCCGGGAACATCAACTTAATTACCTTCCCCTTCGGCCCCAGGAAAAACTCCGAACACCTCCCGCAATACGTGTTACTTTTTACTTCATAGTAGTTAATGAACACCCGCACCGAAACTATCTCAGCGCGCACCCACCCTGTCAAGTCAGGAAAATCCCGATAAAACGCGGCGATCAACGGTTATAGAAACGAAAAAAGGGGAGCCGATGCTTCGGCTCCCCATGGCGGGAATCTGGAATGGATTGGTGCTGAGTACTGCGCGGGGAAGGGGGGCCTGCCGGCCTATTCTCCCGCGGCGGCCTTGCCGTCCGCCACCATCAGCTCGGCAACGAGGCGGGTGAACCGGAGCGGGTCGGCGATGGGCGATCCCTCGGTGAGCAGGGCCTGGTCGTAGAGGAGGTCGCAGTAGTCGGCCAGGCGCGGGTTGGTCTTGTCCTTGCCGAAGAGGGTGGCCATGACCTGCATGATGGGGTGGTCCGGGTTCAGCTCCAGGATTCGCTTGGACTCGGGCACGGTCTGGTTCATGGCCCGGAGAATCCGCTCCATGTTGGCGTTGAGGCCGTGCTCGTCGGCCACCAGGCAGCAGGCGCTGTCGGTGAGGCGGTTGGAGAGCCGCACTTCTTTCACCCGCTCGGCCAGCTTCTCCTTTACGAAGGAGAGGAGGTCGCCGTACTGCTTGGCCGCCTCTTCCCGCTTGGCTTCCTGCTCTTTTTTCTCTTCTTCGGTGGCGGGGATCACGTCGCCCCGGTCAACGGCCTTGAGCTTTTTGCCGCCGTATTCCGGCAGCCCCTGCACCACCCACTCGTCCACCGGATCGGTCAGGAACAGGACTTCGTACCCCTTCTTGCGGAAGATCTCCAGGTGCGGCGACTGCTCCAGGGCCGCCCGGCTGGTGCCGGTGATGAAGTAGATCTCTTCCTGCCCCTCGGGCATCCGCTCCACGTATTCCTTGAGGGAGACGAACGAACCCGCGTCGGTGGCGGTGCTCTCGAACAGGAGAAGGTCCTGGAGCTTGTCCCGGTTGGCGTAGTCGAAGTGGACCCCTTCCTTGAGGACCGGGCCGAACTCCTTGTAGAAGTCCAGGTAGCTGTCGGCCTCTTTTTCCCTCATCTCGGAGAGGGTTGAGAGGATCTTGGAGACGAGGCTCTTCTGGATGCGCTTGATCTGCACGTCCTCCTGCAGGATCTCGCGGGAGACGTTGAGGGGCAGGTCGCTGGAGTCCACCACTCCCTTGACGAAGCGGAGGTAGTCGGGGAGGAGCTGTTCGCAGGAGTCGGTGATGAAGACCCGGCGCACGTAGAGCTGGACCCCTTTCTTGCGCTCGGGCATGAAGAGGTCGAAGGGCTTGTGGGCCGGCAGGTAGAGGAGGGCCTTGAACTCGCTGGTCCCCTCGGCCGAGTAGTGGATGGTCTTCAGCGGCTTTTCAAAGTCGTGGGAGACGTGCTTGTAGAACTCCTCGTACTCCTCCTCGGTCACCTCGCTTTTGGAGCGGGTCCAGATGGCCTTCATGGAGTTGAGGGTTTCCTCTTCGGTCTTCTCGATGGTGCCGGCCCCTTCGATCTCTTCGCCGTTCACCCCCTTGGGCACTTCGGTGCGGGTCACGTCCATGACGATGGGGTACTGGACGTAGTCGGAGTACTTGCGGACGATGGAGCGGATCTTCCACTCGTCCAGGTATTCCTTCATCTCTTCTTTCAGGTGGAGGGTGATCTCGGTGCCGCGGGTCTCTTTGGCGCATTCCTCCACGGTGTAGGTGCCGTCGCCGGTGGACTCCCAGCGGACCCCGGCCGCCTTGTCGTGGCCGGCCCGGCGGGTGACGAGGGTGACCCGGTCGGCCACCATGAACGAGGCGTAGAAGCCGACCCCGAACTGGCCGATCAGCTCCGGGTGGTCGGCCACGTTCTGCTCCTTCAGGTTGGCCAGGAATGCCTTGGTGCCCGAATGGGCGATGGTGCCGATGTTCTTCTCCACTTCCTCCAGGGTCATGCCGACCCCGTTGTCGCGGATGGTAAGGGTGCCGGCATCCTTGTCGGGGATCAGCTTGATCTTCCCTTCGGGCTCGCCCTCGATGACCGCCGCGTTCTGGTGGGACTCGAAGAGGACTTTGTCGATGGCGTCGGAGGCGTTGGAGATGAGCTCCCGCAGGAAGATGTCCTTGTTGGAGTAGAGGGAGTGGATCACGAGGTCCAGGAGCTGCTGGACTTCGGTTTCGAATTTCTTGACGGTCTTGCTCATGGGGATGGTGATCTCCTTTGGGGTGTGGTGTGCGCGTGGTCTTTAACCTAATCATGGTCGGAGCGAATTTCAAGGGGGATGATGCGACGGAGTAGTGTTTCCGGATTGCCTGTGGTAACGGCGCATCAGCTGTGCGACGATGGAACATTGTTTGCAAGAGGTCTGGAGCTGTCCGATTCGGATGGGCATGATCACGTGAGAATATTCGATCACCGAGGAGCGATACCCATGGTAATCCGGCCCTTCGCGCGGCTTTTCGCCCTGCGTCCGGTTGCGTTGCTCGCCTGCGCGGCTGTCATGGTTTCGACCATGTCGGGATGCCGACGCGACGACTCTTTGAAAATCGGCTATCTGGGCACCCTCAGTGGCCGCCATTCCGATCTGGGCGTTGCCGGCCGCGACGGTACCATCTTTGCCGTGGAGGAGATCAACCGGGCGGGCGGCATTAACGGAAAGCGCCTGGAACTGGTGATCCGCGACGACGAGGGCAAGGCCGGGAGCGCCCAGACTGCCGTGCGCGAGCTGATCGCGGCCGGCGTCGCCGCCATCGTCGGACCCATGACCAGCTCCATGGCCATGGCAACGGTGCCCGTCATTAACGGTTCGCCGGTGGTCATGATCAGCCCCACCGTCAGCACGGGCGATCTCAGCGGCAAAGACGACAACTTCCTCCGCATTTATCCCACCAACGCCCAGAAGACCCGGCAGCTGGCCGAATATGCCCGCACGAGCCTGGGGCTGTCCCGGCTGGCCGTGGTGTACGACCTTTCCAACCGCTCCTACACCGACGACTGGCGGCAGGCGTTCACCCGGCAGTTCGAGTCGCTGGGCGGCACCGTCGCGCCGGCGGTCTCCTTTGATGCGTCCGGCCAGACCGATTACCTGTCCGTGGCCAGAACGCTCCTGGCAAAGAAGCCGCAGGGGGTTCTCATCCTGGCCGGTGCCGTTGATGCCGCCATGCTCTGCCAGCAGATCCGCAAGCTCGACACTTCCACGGCCCTCTTCGCCACCGAATGGTCCAGCACGCCCGAGCTCCTCATGCACGGCGGGACCGCGGTGGAGGGGATCGTTTACTGCCAGAATTTCATCCGCGATGACGACTCCACCCCCTATGTGACCTTCTGCCGGGCCTTCGAGACACGTTTCGGCCAGCTTCCCGACTTCGGGGCCGTCTATGCGTACCAGGCGGTCAAGGTGACCGGCGCGGGGCTGGCAAAAAATCCCGCGCCCCGGGGGCTGAAGGGGGCGATCCTCGGCACCGGAACCTTTCCCGGTCTTCAGGGCGAGTTTACCATTGATCGTTTCGGCGATACCGACCGGAAGCCGTTCCTGATGACCGTGCGCCAGGGAGCGTTCCGGCGGGTGGAGGTGCCGTGAACCGGCGGATAAGCTTCAAGACGGCTCTGCTGGCGGCCCTGCTCATAGTAGGGGTGGTGCCGGTGCTCACTGTGGGACTGATCGCGCGATCAGCCCAGCGCAGCGATCTTCTGCATCACGTGGGGGCAAGCAACCTCACCCTGGCGCGGGCGGTCGCGCGGGAGGTGGAGAGCAGCCTGCGGGAACCGTCCAACTTCATCGAGCACATCGGCAAGGTTCTGGAGGATGATAAGGACCAGGCCAGCCAGTCTGTCGAACTTGCGGAAGAGATCAGTTCCACCGGTCTCTTCGAATCGCTTTTCCTGCTCGACCGCACCGGCAGGGTCGTGAACGTTGCACTTGCGCGCAATGCAAAGGGTTCGTCCGGCGATTACCTCGGCATGGATTTCTCCAGGCTGCCGATTTTCCTGGAAACGCGCACCAAGGGGGAGTTGAGCCGGTCCAAGGTATTCCTGTCGTCTATTTCCGGAGATCCGGCGGTCATGTTCGCCGCGCCGGCCGGGGATGGGGTCGTGGTCGGCACCCTCGGGCTCAGGGTGTTGAGCGACATTTCCGCCCATGCGAAGCCCGACGACCAGGGAACGGTCATCATCGTCAGCAGTCGCGGCAAGGTCATCGGTCATCCGGACTACTCCCTGGTCCGCCGGCAGACCGACCTGGGCGGGCTCGACATCGTCCGCGAGGGGCTGGCGGGCAAGGCCGGCACCCATACCTACGTGATGAACGGCAAGAGCCACCTCGGCAGCGTGGTGCAGATTCCGGGGACGGGGTGGCTCGTCATCGTCGAGGTCCCCCTGGCTACGGCCCTGGCCCCGGTGAACGAGATCGAGATGATTTTCCGGATTGCCATCCTGGCGACCATCGTGCTGGCTTCGCTGCTGGCCCTGGCGGGGAGGTCGGTGATCTTCCGTCCGGTCACGGCGCTTATGGCCAGCGCCCGTCAGATCGCCCGCGGCAGCTATGACGTTGTGCCTCTGCCCCGCAGCTTCCGCGAAATAGACGAGCTGGGGGACGGGTTCCGCTCCATGGCCGATGCGGTCAAGACGCGGGAAAGCGAGCTGAAGGAGCGCAACGAAGAGCTGGCCATGACCGAAGAGGAGTTGCGCCAGCAGCTCGACGAGTACCAGGTGAGCCAGGACCGGCTGGTGGAAAGCGAGGAGCGCTACCGCCAGCTGGTGGAATCCGCTCCCGATGCCGTCCTCATCCACTGTGATGGCCGTTACGTATTCGCCAACCCCGCGGCCCTGCGCCTGTACGGTGCCGATACCGCCGATCAGCTCCTGGGGCGGGAGATTACAGATTTCGTCCATCCCAACAGCCGCCAGGTGGTTGCCGAGCGGATCAAGCTGCTCTACCAGGAGCGGAGTCCGGCGCCGCTGTGCGAGCAGCAGATCGTTCGCCTGGACGGAACCGTGGTTGATGTGGAGGTGGTGGGCATCCCTTACTCCCATCAGGGCCGACCGGCCGTGCAGGCGGTGCTGCGGGAGATCACCGAGCGCAAGCAGGCGGAACAGCGGATTCGCCAGCTCAACGCAGAGCTTGAGGAGCGGGTGCGCGAGCGGACGGCCCTGCTGGAGGCCGCCAATCGTGAGCTGGAATCGTTCAGCTACTCGGTATCCCACGATCTTCGGGCGCCCCTGCGCCACATAAACGGATTCGGCCTGGCGCTGATGGAGGAGTGCGGCGACGTCCTCCCGGAAACGGGCAAGGGCTATCTGGAGCGGATCAGGAGCGCGGCCCGGCGCATGGGCCAGCTCATCGACGACCTGCTGGAGCTGTCGCGCGTTTCCCGCGAGGTCATGCGGCGGGAGCGGGTCAACCTGAGCCGGATAGCGCGGGAACTGGTGCGGGAGCACCAGGAGAGCTGGCCGGAGCGGCGGGTTTCCTTCGAGATCGACGACGGTATCACGGCGGAGGGGGACCCGACGCTTCTGCGCGTGGCCCTTGCCAACCTTGTGGACAATGCCTGGAAGTATACGGCGAAAAACGAGGAGGCCCATATCCGGGTCGGCACGGCCGACGTCGACGGCATCCGGGCCGTCTTCGTCAGCGACGACGGCGCCGGTTTCGACATGCGCTACGTGGACAAGCTGTTCCGGCCGTTCCAGCGGCTCCATCGGACCGAGGAGTTCGAGGGGACCGGCATCGGGCTCGCCACGGTCATGCGGATCGTCCAGCGCCACGGAGGCCGCGTCTGGGCCGAGGGCGAGGTGGGCAAGGGGGCAACCGTCTATTTTACCCTGGACCAGCCCGAAGGGGGGTAGCATGGAACAGTCCCTGACCAGTGAGCACGAAGAGCTGCTGCGTCTCATTGTCGACGCCGACCGTGACGGCGCCAATGCACTGATCGACCGGTGGGCGGACGAACACGGCTACACCAATGCCCTCAGCGACCTGCTGGAGCCCGTGCTGCGCGAGATCGGTGATCGGTGGGGAAGGGACGAGATCAGTCTTGCCCAGGGGTTCGTGGCGGGCAAGATCGCCGAGGATACGCTGACCAAGGCGCTGGCCTCCGCCGACGGCAGCGGGCGCCCGCCGGTCCGGGGACCCGTGGTCGTCGGCAACATCGAGGACGATTTTCATTCACTGGGGCGGAAGATGGTCGTCACCTTCCTGCGGGCGGCCGGCTGGCAGGTGATCGACTTGGGCAACGATGTTCCCCCCCACGAGTTCATTGCCCGGGCCGTGGAGAGCGATGCGCGGATCATCGGCGTTTCCGCCATGATGCTCGTCACGGCGCGCACGATCCGCCAGGTCCGCGACGAACTGGACCGTCTGGGGCTTTCCGGCCGTGTGCAGCTTGCCGTGGGGGGCGCCGTGTTCAAGCTCCGGCCGGAGCTGGTGGCTGAAGTGGGCGGAGACGGCACTGCCGACAGCGCCCTGGCCGCGCCGACGCTGTTCGATGAATTGTGGCGCCGCGCCCATGACCGGAGTGATGCGGCATGACATCGTTCGAACGGGTCATGGCCGCCATGGGGGGTGTTGAAACCGACCGTCCGCCGTTCACCCTCACCCTGAGCCTGTACGGCGCCCGGCTGATCGGCGCGTCGCCGGAGCAGTACTACACGTCGCCGCGTCTCTACGCCGAGGGGCAGGATCGCGTGGCGGAGCTCTTCGGGCCGGACATCCTCTTTGCTCCCTTTGCCCTTGCCCGCGAGGCCGAGGCCTTCGGCAGCACCGTCGTCTACCACCGGCACGGCCCCCCCAACGTGGTCAAGCCGGTGGTGAAGAATGCCGCCGATTTCATGCGCCTCGCCGATCCCGACCCTGACGCGCACCCGGCCCTCCTCTACCTGCGGGAGAGCGTCCGGCTCCTGGCGGACGGGTACAAGGGACGGGTTCCCCTGGCCGGCATCCTCACCGCGCCCGTGGATCTCCCCGCCATCATCATGGGGATCGACGCGTGGCTGGAGACGCTGCTCTTCGAGCCGGAACTGGCATCAGCGGTGCTGGAAAAGACCGGCCGCCATTTCGTGGCCATGGCGAGCCGCCTCCTGGGCGACGGCGCCGATTTCGTGGCCATGCCGGTCATGTTCTTCAATACGGCGCTGGTTACTTCGCGGATTGCGGCCGAGCGGATCGTGCCGGCCCTGGCGGCGGCCTTTGCGCAGGTGCCGGGTCCCCTGGTGTTCCATCACGGCGGCAACCGGATCGCCCCCTTTCTCGGAGAACTGGCCGAGCTCCCCGGCGTGGCCGGTTTCGTCATTGATCCGCGGGACAGCTTCCAGGACGCCCGTGCCAGGGTCGGCGACGGACGGGTCCTGCTCGGCAAGCTCAACGGGCCGCTGCTCGGCCTGCTGACTCCCGACGACGCCTGCCGCGTCACGGCAGAAATCCTGGCCGACCGCCGGGACGACCGCCATTTCATCTTTGCCTCCTCGGCCGCGGACGTGCCCTGGAATACCCCGCCGGAAACCATCTCCGCGGTTGCGGATACCATCCGGCAGTGGCAGCGCCATGGACAATAACGCGCTGGGGCCAGGGCATGCGACGGTGGTGAGCTGCGGCATCTTCCGGCCGGAGATCGAGCATCTCGCGCGGCAGGGGCGCTTCCCCTGGCCCGTACGCTTTCTGGAGTCGATGCTCCACATGACGCCAAGCCTGCTGGAGGCAGAGATTACCCGGCTGATCGGTTCTCTGGACGACGGGCCGGTGGTGCTCCTCTTTGGCGACTGTCACGCACGTATGTCGGAGCATGGTTCCCTGCCCGGTGTCCGGCGCGTCAGGGGAGTCAACTGCTGTGAAATTCTGCTCGGGCCGGAGCGTTACCACCGGATGCTGCGCGATGGGGTCTTTTTTTTGCTTCCGGAATGGACCTCACGCTGGGAAGACGTCTTTATCCGGCGCCTCGGCTTTGCCGACTCACGCCTGGCCGCCCAGTTCATGGGTGAGATGCATACACGTATTACGTACCTGGATACCGGGGTGACGGCGGTCCCCCTGGTGGAGCTGGAGAGAATCGGGCATTTCTTGGGGCTTCCCGTGACGGTGGAGGCGGTGGATGCCGCCGCGCTGGTCCGGGTAGTGGAAGAGAGCACAGGCGATGGCGGAGCCGATTGTTGAGCGGGATCAGAACGCGTTCCACTTCCTTTTTCTGGAATTGCTGGAGAACGTGCTTAAGTTGGCGGAGAATCCCGGCCGGTGCGGCGCGTATCTGACTGCCCAGATCCGCGAGCTGGTCGGGGTTCGGACCGTGGCGCTCCTGCAGTGCGTCCCCAAAGCCCCCGAAGGGTGGCATGATCTGGTGAGCATCTGTCCCGAGAGGCGCCGGGGCGAGATCCCGCCGGAGTCCCTCGAACAGCTGGCTTTCCTGAGTCACGAAATGGAGGGGCCGGAACTCTGGTCGCCGGCGGGCCCGCCGGATCGGGGGGGCGCGGTGCTGGCTGCCCTCGGCTACGGCGATTCGCTCATCCTTCCCCTCAACGTGGGGAGACAGCGGGTGGGGGTGCTTCTGCTGCTCGACGTCATGGACCGGGCCGGCATCCAGACCATTACGGCATCACTGGAACGGCTCGCCACGGTCCTCGCGCTGATCTTCCGCAATGCCGTCCTCTACCGCGACCTGGAGCGGCAGGTGGTGTCGCGGACCCACGACTTGCTCTGGCGCGCGGAGGTTGATCGGGCACTGGCGGAACTCTATCCCTGCTTGATCTCCCCCGATGTCGACATTGAGGAGATCACCACCCGCATCCTGGAAGAGGCAATGGGGCTCACCGGGAGCGAGCAGGGCTTCGTGGCCACCATCGATCCGCTGTCGCGGACCCTGGTGATCCATACGTTTTCCTCTATGATGGACTGCCTCTGGCAGGGGGGGGAGGAGGGGCGGAGAATCCTGTTTCCGCCCGGCCAGGATGGTTCCTATCCGACCCTCTGGGGCCACTCGCTCAATACGAAATGTCCCTTCTACACCAATGATCCCGCCGGCCATCCCAGCGCCGTGGGGGTACCGCACGGGCATATCCCGCTCCGGCACTTCCTGTCGGTGCCGGTCATGCTCGGCGACGAGGTGGTGGCCCAGATTTCCCTGGCCAATCCCGGCCGGGACTACACCGAGCGCGACCTGGAAGCCATCGGCCGCGTGGCCAAGTTCTTCGCTCTGGCCATCCAGCGGATGCGGGCCGAGGAGTCGATCCGGGTTCTGAACACGGAGCTTGAGCGGAGGGTTGAGGAGCGTACCAACCAGCTCACCGTGTCCAACCATGAGCTCGAATCGTTCTGCTACTCGGTCTCCCACGACCTGCGGGCGCCCCTGCGCCATATCAACAGCTACGGAACCTTTCTGCTGGAAGATTACGGCTATCTGCTGGACGACCAGGGGCGCGAGTACCTGGCGCGGCTCCAGGCCGCCACGCGCCGGATGGGCTCCATTATCGACGACCTGCTGACCCTGTCACGGGTCTCCCGGACCGAGCTGACCGAAGAGGTAACGGACCTGAGCCGCCTGGCCCGCGACATCATCGATACCCTGCGGGAGACCGAACCCGGGCGCTGGGTCGATGTCACGATCGAGGAGGGGCTGGCGGCCACCGGCGACCACACGCTGCTGCCGCTGCTGCTCCAGAATCTCCTGCAGAATGCCTGGAAATACACCTCGCGCGTCGAGCGCGCCGTTATCCGCTTCGGCCGGTGGTACCAGGAGGGTGAGCCGGTCTTCTATGTGTCGGACAACGGCGCCGGCTTTGACATGACCCATGCCGACAAGCTCTTCAAGCCGTTCGAGCGCCTCCATGCCGCCTCCGAATATGAGGGAACCGGCGTCGGCCTTGCCACGGTCCACCGGATCGTCCTCCGTCATGGCGGCCGCATCTGGGCCGAGAGTGAGCCCGGTAAGGGGGCAACATTCTGTTTCACCTTGCCCGGCGCCTTTTCCACCTGCGCCGTTTCTTGACACCCCGTTGTTCCCCGTGCTAGTTTAACCCATTCTAAAAAGGGTCTTTTTTCGTTCCACCTCCCTTGCCGACCCGTTCCGGAGCCTCCCGTGTATTTCCCCGATGTGGATACCTTTCGCGCCCTGGGCGCCCGGGGTAACCTGATTCCCGTCTGCCGCGAGATCATGGCGGATATGGACACCCCGGTCAGTGCCTTCCGCAAGCTCGACGACGGCCGCTATGCCTTCCTCCTGGAGAGTATCGAGGGGGGCGAAAAGTGGGCCCGCTATACCTTCCTCGGCGCCAGCCCCTCCACGGTCATCCGGAGCCGGGGCACCACCGTCGAGATCATCACCAACGGCGAGACCCGTTCCGTGACGACGGACGACCCCCTCGGCTTTGTCCGCGATTTCCTGGCCCGGTTCCGGCCCGTGGAGATCCCCGGGCTTCCCCGCTTCTTCGGCGGCGCCGTGGGGTACCTCGGCTACGACATGGTCCGCCAATTCGAGCGGCTTCCCACGGACAAACCCGCCGTGATCGGCGCCTGGGACTCCTGTTTCCTCATCACCGACACCATCGTGATTTTCGACAATATGCGCCAGAAGATCACGGTGGTCTCCAATGCCCACCTGGACGAGGGCGTTTCCGTCGAAGCGGCCTATGCCGACGCCGTTGCCCGGATCGACGGGATCATTGCCCGGCTCAAGGCGCCGCTGCCGGCCCAGCCCGCCGCGGCCGCGGCCCGGAAGGTCTCCTTTTCTTCCAACATCACCCGGGAGGCGTTCGAGGATGCCGTGGAACGGGCCAAGGAGTACGTCCGGGCCGGCGACATCATCCAGGTGGTCCTGTCCCAGCGTTTTTCCGGCGAGCTCACCGTGGACCCTCTCGACATCTACCGGGTATTGCGGACCCTGAACCCGTCGCCCTACATGTTTTTCCTCCGCCTGGACGATACCCTGGTGGTGGGCGCCTCTCCCGAAGTCATGGTGCGTCGGGAGGGGAACCGGGTGGAGCTCCGCCCCATCGCCGGCACCCGCCCCCGGGGCGCCACGCCGGAACAGGACGAGCAACTGGCGGAGGAACTCCTGGCCGACCCCAAGGAGCGGGCCGAGCACGTGATGCTCGTGGACCTGGGGCGCAACGACCTGGGGCGGGTCTGCCGCACCGGCACCGTGAAGGTGTCGGAGCTCATGGTGATCGAGCGCTACTCCCACGTGATGCACATCGTTTCCAACGTCCAGGGCGAACTGGCCGAGGGGAGGGACGCCTTCGACGTGGTGCGGGCCACCTTCCCGGCCGGCACCCTCTCCGGCGCCCCCAAGGTGCGGGCCATGGAGATCATCGACGAGCTGGAGCCGGTGCGCCGGGAAGTCTACGGCGGCGCCGTGGGCTACTTCTCCTTCTCCGGCACCATGGACCTGGCCATCGCCATCCGCACTCTCGTCATCCGCGACGGCGTGGTGCACCTCCAGGCCGGGGCCGGCATCGTGGCCGACTCTGATCCGGCCTCCGAGTACCAGGAGACGGTCAACAAGGCCATGGCCGTGGTAAAGGCCATCGAGACCGCGGAAAAGGGGTTGGACTGACATGCTCCTGATGATTGACAATTATGATTCCTTCACCTTCAATATCGTCCAGTATTTCGGCGAGCTGGGCGAGGATGTGCGGGTCTTCCGCAACGACGGCATTACCCTGGATGAGATCGAGGCCCTGGCGCCCCGGCGCCTGGTCATCTCTCCCGGACCCTGCTCGCCCGAGGAGGCGGGAATCTCCGTGGCCGCCATCCGGCATTTTGCCGGGAAGATTCCAATCCTCGGCGTCTGCCTTGGCCACCAGTCCATCGGCGCGGCCTTCGGCGGCACGGTGGTCCGCAGCTCCACCCTCATGCACGGCAAGACATCGCCCATCCATCACAACGGCCAGGGGCTGTTCCGGGGGCTGCCCAACCCCTTCAACGCCACCCGCTACCACTCCCTGGTGGTGGAGCGGGCCAGCCTTCCGGACTGCCTGGAGATCACCGCCTGGGTAGAGGAGGGGGAGATCATGGGGCTTGCCCACCGGGAGCTGCCGGTCTGGGGGGTCCAGTTCCACCCCGAGTCGATCCTCACCGAGGGGGGGATGGATCTTCTGCGTAATTTCCTGGAGATAACACGGTCGTAGGGGCGAATCTTGTATTCGCCCGGAAACAGGGCGATCACAAGGATCGCCCCTACAGGTGAACCTGATGATCAAAAAAGCAATCGCCAAGGTGGTTGAGCGCATCGACCTCACGGAAGCGGAAATGATCGAGGTGATGGACCAGATCATGTCCGGCGGGGCGACCCCGGCCCAGATCGCGGCCTTTATCACCGCCCTGCGGATGAAGGGTGAGACGGTGGAGGAGATCACCGGCGCGGCGCGGGTGATGCGGGACCGGGCAACCCCCATCCGGGTCGGCAAGGGAGTCCTCGATATCGACCGGGACGACATCAACATCGACCAGGAAACGATCCTGGACGTGGTGGGCACCGGCGGGGACGGCACCAACACCTTCAACATCTCCACCACCGTCTCCTTCGTGGTGGCGTCCTGCGGGGTCAAGGTGGCCAAACACGGCAACCGGGCCGTGTCGTCGGCCTGCGGCAGCGCCGACGTGCTGGAATCCCTGGGCGTCAACCTGGACGTGACCCCGGAGACCGTGGAGCAGGCCATTGCGAAGATCGGCATCGGCTTCCTCTTCGCCCCGGCCCTGCACGGCGCCATGAAGCACGCCATCGGCCCCCGCAAGGAGATCGGCATCCGGACCATCTTCAATATCCTCGGCCCCCTCACCAACCCCGCCGGCGCCGACTGCCAGGTGCTGGGCGTCTACCGGGAGGAGCTGGTGGAGCCCCTGGCCCGGGTCCTCCACAAGCTGGGCTGCCGCCGGGGCTTCGTGGTCCACGGCATGGACGGCATGGACGAGATCACCCTCACCCGCGAGACCCGCATCGCCGAGGTGACCCGGGACGGGGTGTCGGTGCGGACCATCACGCCGGAAGAATTCGGGTTTGCCTCCTGCCCCGCCGGGGAGCTCCGCGGTGGCGACGCGGCCGGCAATGCCCGCATCGTCCGCGGCATCCTTGAAGGGGCAACCGGGCCGCGCCGCGACGTGGTACTCCTGAATGCCGCTTTCGGCCTGGTGGCCGCCGGCAAGGCCGTTGACCCGGCTGAAGGGGTTCGCATCGCCGCCGAGGCCATCGATTCGGGCCGTGCCCTGGCAAAGCTGGAAGAACTCATCACCCTGACCAACGAGTAAACCCATGACCGATACCCCCGATATCCTGAAGAAGATCGTCGAGCACAAGCGGGGCGAAGTGGCTGCGGCCCGGTCCGCTGCCCCCCTTGCCGAGGTGAAGGCCCGCATCGCGGATCTGGAGGACCAGCCCCGGGGCTTCGAGCGGGCCCTGCGGGACTGCCACGCCTCCGGCTGGACCGCCGTCATCGCCGAGGTGAAGAAAGGGTCCCCCTCCAAGGGGGTCATCCGCCCCGATTTCGATCCCCTGGAGATTGCCGAGACCTACGAGCAGAACGGCGCCGCCTGCCTCTCTGTCCTGACCGACGAGCAGTTCTTCCTGGGCAACCTCCGCTACCTGGCCCTGATCCGGGAACAGGTGCGGCTGCCGCTGCTGCGCAAGGATTTCCTCTTCGACCCCTATCAGGTCTACGAGGCTCGCGCCGCCGGGGCCGACGCCATCCTCCTCATCGCGGCCATGCTGGAACCGGCGCAGATCGAGGATCTGGCCGGGTTTGCCCGGGAGCAGTACCTCGACGTGCTGCTGGAGGTCCACGACGAGCAGGAGCTGGAGACGGCCCTTGCGTCGAGCTGCACCCTGATCGGGATCAACAACCGCAACCTCCGCACCTTCGTCACCGACCTGGGCACCACCGAGCGGCTCATCCCCATGATCCCCGCCGACCGGTTCGTGGTGACCGAGAGCGGCATCAATACCCGTGACGACATCCTCCGCCTCCAGGCTGCCGGCGCCCACGGCTTCCTCATCGGCGAGTCCCTCATGCGGGAAGAGGATATCGGGGCAAAACTGCGGGAGTTGCTGGGATAGTTCAGTGGCCCCCACGATCAGACAGACGCCATCGCAAAGGAGATCCGATGCAAACTAAAATAGTGCTGGACGAAAGCCGCATCCCGACCCACTGGTACAACATCATCCCCGACATGCCCGGCCCCCTGGCGCCGGTCATCAACCCCCGCACCCTTCAGCCGGTGACCCCCGACGACCTTCTCCCCATCTTCCCCATGGCCATCATCGAGCAGGAGATTTCGGGCGAACGGTGGATTCCGATCCCGGAAGAGGTGCGGGAGATCTACCGCCTCTGGCGGCCGTCTCCCCTCTACCGTGCCCACCGGCTGGAGCAGGCCCTCGGCACCCCGGCGAAGATCTACTACAAATACGAAGGGGTGTCCCCGGCCGGCTCACACAAGCCCAACTCCGCCATCCCCCAGGCGTACTACAACAAGCAGGCGGGCATCCGGCGGCTGGCCACCGAGACCGGCGCCGGGCAGTGGGGGAGTTCCCTGGCCCTGGCCTGCTCCATGTTCGGCCTGGAGTGCACGGTCTACATGGTCAAGGTGTCGTGCACCCAGAAGCCGTACCGCAAAAGCATGATGCAGCTCTGGGGGGCCAACGTGATCCCGTCGCCGTCCGAGTTCACCAACGCCGGGCGCTCCATCCTGGCCCACGATCCGGACAGCAACGGCAGCCTCGGCATCGCCATCTCCGAGGCGGTTGAGGATGCCGCCTCCCGCGCCGACACCAACTATGCCCTGGGCAGCGTTCTGAACCACGTCTGCCTCCACCAGACCATCATCGGCCAGGAGGCCAGGGAACAGCTGGCCCTGGCCGGCGACTACCCCGACGTGGTCATCGCCTGCTGCGGCGGCGGCTCCAACTTCGCCGGCACGGCCTTCCCGTTCCTGGCCGACCGGGCCGCCGGCAAGAACGTCCGCTGTCTGGCCGTGGAACCCGCCTCGTGCCCGACCCTGACCAAGGGGATCTACGCCTTCGACTACGGCGACACCGCCAAGATGGCCCCCATCGCCATGATGTACACCCTGGGGCACGACTTCATGCCGCCCGGTATCCACGCCGGCGGGCTGCGCTACCACGGCGAGTCGCCCCTGGTGTCGCAACTCCACCATGCCGGCCTCATCGAGGCCAAGTCGTACCGCCAGACCGCCTGTTTCGAGGCAGCCCACCTCTTTGCCCGGCACGAGGGGATCGTGCCGGCCCCCGAATCGTCCCACGCGGTGCGGGCCGCCATTGACGAAGCAGTCATCGCCAAGGAGGAGGGGAAGGAAAAGACCATTCTCTTCTGCCTCTCGGGCCACGGCCAGCTGGACATGGTGGCCTACGACGCCTACCTCTCCGGCGGCCTGGAAGACGTCGAATACCCCGAGGAGATGATCCGGGAGTCCCTGGCCAAACTGCCCAAGGTGGAACTGTGAACGGATGGTCCGCGTCAAGATCTGCGGCATAACATCCCTTGAGGATGCCCTCGTGGCGGTGGAGGCCGGGGCCGACGCCCTCGGCTTCGTCTTTCACGACGAATCGCCCCGCCACGTGACGCCCGAACAGGCCGCCGGCATCATCGCCGGGCTCCCGCCGTTTATCCAGACCGTGGGGCTTTTCGTGAACCGTCCCCCGGCATTCGTCAACGACACGGCCACCCGCTGCCGCCTCGATCTGGTCCAGCTCCACGGCGACGAGCCGCCCGAGTTCTGCGACGCCGTGGAGCGCCGGGTGATCAAGGCCTTCAGGGTGAAGGACATCAGCAGCCTCGACCCGATCCGGCACTACCGCGTGGCGGCCCACCTGCTGGACGCCTACTCCCCCAAGGCCTACGGCGGCACCGGCCTTACCTTCAACTGGGACATCGCAGCTGCGGCAAAGGCGTTCGGCCCGCTCATCCTCGCCGGGGGACTCACCCCCGACAACGTGCGGGAAGCGGTGGAAACGGTGAAGCCCTATGCCGTGGACGTCTCGGGCGGCGTGGAAAGCGCGCCCGGCCGGAAGGACGCAGCCAGGGTGCGGGAGTTCATCCGGCGGGCCAAGGGGTGGTGAGACCGGAGGCAGACCATGGAAGTACCCCTCTCAGTCCCCCCTACCCTGTAGGGGGGAAGCGAGCACCGCGAGCAGGGGGGTGAGCAGTGGGAACTTTTATAAAAACAACAAAGGGGAGGGGAGAATTTCCATCCCCTTTTCTTGTATGATCACTGTTCGCTGGGTACCATGAAAATCAGATTTGTCATTCCGAATTTTCATGGCATGCCGAATCTGTGC
Organism: Geobacter sulfurreducens PCA; assembly: GCF_000007985.2. Classification (NCBI taxonomy): domain Bacteria; kingdom Pseudomonadati; phylum Thermodesulfobacteriota; class Desulfuromonadia; order Geobacterales; family Geobacteraceae; genus Geobacter; species Geobacter sulfurreducens. The sequence goes on along the minus strand of NC_002939.5, from coordinate 2,606,607 downwards.
CCGACGCGATGACGCGCACATGCAGGTGTGCATGCCGCCGCGGAGCTGGACTCTGTTGATCCGGCAAGACGGGCGGAATATCGGGTTCGGATTCAAGCTGACGCGGTCACCCAAGGTAACGCCGTCGGTGCGTTCGGCCCGGGGAAACTGGTGTGTCCCCCAATTTATCCAATAAAGGCGACGGTAGGGCATAAATCGGCAGCCAATCGGACTTGTGCGAAAGCCGCACAGGCCGGTTACTTTGAACGTTAGAGTGCCAGAATTAAGGAGGAGATGTGCATGCGCCCAATCAATACGATCTTGCTCAGGCTAGCCAAGCGTGCCGAAACCTACAACCAACAACACATCATCAACTCCTTTGTTGATGTTGGGCCGCTCTTTACACTCCTTTCGAACCCCGACAACCAAATACTTTTCGGCAGACGAGGCACAGGGAAAACTCATGTTCTTGGATACTTGGCAAATGAGGTCCAGAGAGATGGCGTTATTGCTATTCAGCTTGACATGCGCACTATTGGGTCAACCGGCGGAATCTACTCAGATCCGCGGCTAACTCTCCCTGAGCGAGCGACACGACTTCTAGTTGATACGCTGTGCGCAATACATGACCGCATATTAACAGAGGGACTTGAAAAAGCTGAGGAGTATGACCTGTCCGCACTCGGACCTTTGCTCGACAACTTTATTGATGCTGCTACGAATGTCGTAGTCGAGGGGACGGTAGAAGTCCAGGAATCAAAATCGGCAACTAGCACATCGGCGGACGGCATTAAGGGTAATATAGGTGCATCAGCGAATGGGCTTCAAAGTTCATTGGATTTCACGATAGAGAATAAGAATCAAGCTGCGGAAGAACGGCGAACGAAGAGGGAAGGTACGGAATGTTTGCGAGTTCGCTTTGGTGCAGTTGGTCGTGAGTTTGAGAAACTTGTAACTGCTCTGCCGCAGTCTCAGCTATGGATTGTCTTCGACGAATGGAGTGAAATTCCTCTCGATCTTCAGCCGTACTTGGCCGATCTGCTTCGTCGCACGGTACTTCCAGTACGCGGCGTAACAGTTAAGATTGCGGCGATAGAGCAACGTTGCCGATTTCGGATTCCGGATGAGGCAGTGGGGCATATTGGTATTGAGATTGGGGCTGATGCAGCTGCGAGTATCAATTTAGACGAATTCCTTGTCTTTGACAACAACCCAGACTTAGCGAAACAATTCTTTCGGGAGCTTTTACATCGGCATGTCAAAGCGCTTGTTTCAGCAACCAAAGAGATGGAAGTAAAAGAATCTGCTTCTGAATTTATCAACGACTTGTTCACGCAACGACCAGCATTCGAGGAGTTTGTCCGATCCGCAGAAGGTGTTCCTCGGGATGCTATCAATATCATTGGTGTGGCCGCACAGAAGGCGCTTGACCACGCCATATCAGTTCCCGATGTACGAGCCGCTGCTAGAACGTGGTACACTAGGGCAAAACAGCAAGCCGTTAGCACTAAACCACTTGCGCAAGATCTGTTGAATTGGATTGTTGATGAAGTTATTCAACATCGGCAGGCAAGAGCTTTTCTTCTCGGCTCAGAGGTCAAAGACGATTTGGTTGATTTTCTTTACGATGCGCGTGTTCTTCACATCATTCGGCAAGGTGTTTCAGCTCAAGATATTCCGGGGCGGCGTTTTAACGTTTACGCACTTGACTATGGTTGCTACGTCGATTTGATTAACACATCTCGGGCGCCACAAGGGCTGTTTGAGGTAGACGTAGAGGGTAAATCAGGCTTCGTGGATGTTCCGTATACTGATTTCCGATCAATAAGACGTGCAATCCTTGAACTTTCCCCGTTTTATGCCAAGAGGCTCTAATCAGTCCTTCAACGCGGACCTGAACAAACGGTGGTTCGCTCCGCTTGTTCAGGCTGGTCCGTTAGCCGTTTGATATATTCTGGGCCCATTTTGGATAAAACACTATGGGCTTGCATCAAATTACGGCCAATCCCCCAGCAGCGTTAAACCGAAAAATCTGAAGTCATCAGCCTTGTGAAAGAAATGAGCGGGACTACAAAGACCAATTTCACCCGATACTGACCACATATCATTATCGCAGCACAGGCACCCCCAATGAACGAAACACCCGGCAACATCTGGGACCACCTCGGTACCGCAATCATCTGCATCACCACCAACGGCCACCTGACAAAGAAGGGGGAGGCCGTTCTGGGGCGCGGCTGCGCCCGGCAGGCCCGGGAGCGGTTCCCTGATCTGCCGGCCCGGCTCGGTGCAGTGCTGTCCGAAGGGGGAAACCATGTCCACGTCATCGGCGAGGGCCTTGTCAGCTTTCCCGTGGAGGAAAGCCCTTGGGCAAATCCGGACCTGCGCCTCATCCGGCGCTCCGCCGAGGAGCTGCGGGCGCTTGCCGACCGGGAAGGGTGGACCCGCGTCATTGTCCCCCGTCCCGGCTGCGGCGGTGGCGGTCTGGCGTGGCAGGATGTGCGGCCGCTCCTGGCGGATATCCTTGACGACCGGTTTACGGTGATCACTGCCCCTTGATGGGGCTTGCCCTGATGTGCGAGAATGGTCGGCCTCGGTTTCTGGGTATCAGCCACCGTGACCAATACACGAATACAAACACTGGAGGATATATGAAATTACCCGACAAACAGGGCCATTTCGGCCAGTTCGGCGGCCGCTACGTGCCGGAAACCCTCATGCCGGCCCTGTTGGAGCTGGAGCAGGCCTACAACCACTACCGGCACGACCGCGAGTTCAAGGAGGAGTTCGACTACTACCTCCGCCAGTACGTGGGGCGGCCCAATCCGCTCTATTTCGCCGAAAAGCTCACGCAAAAGCTCGGGGGCGCGAAGATTTACCTCAAGCGCGAGGACCTGAACCACACCGGAGCCCACAAGGTGAACAACACCATCGGCCAGGGGCTTCTGGCCAAGCGGATGGGGAAGAAGCGGGTCATTGCGGAGACCGGCGCGGGGCAGCACGGGGTGGCCACCGCCACCATCGCGGCCCTTTTCGGCATGGAGTGCGAAGTCTTCATGGGAGAGGAGGATATCCGGCGCCAGGCTCTGAACGTCTTCCGGATGAAGCTCCTGGGGGCCACGGTCACGCCGGTGACCGCCGGGACCGCCACCCTCAAGGACGCCATGAACGAGGCCCTGCGCAACTGGGTGACCTACATCCACAACACCTTCTACGTGATCGGCACCGTGGCGGGGCCCCACCCCTATCCGGCCATGGTGCGCGACTTCCAGACGGTCATCGGCCGTGAGGCCAAGGCCCAGCACAGGAAGATCGAGGGGCGGCTGCCGGATGTGCTGGTGGCCTGCGTCGGCGGCGGCAGCAACGCCCTGGGGCTCTTCTACCCCTTCCTCGATGACCGGGAAGTGCGGATGGTGGGGGTGGAGGCGGCGGGCCACGGCATCGCCTCCGGCGCCCACGCGGCGCCCCTGTGTGCCGGGAGCGTCGGGGTCCTCCACGGCAACAAGACCTATCTACTCCAGGACGAGTTCGGCCAGATCGCCAATGCCCACTCCGTATCCGCCGGACTTGACTACCCCGGGGTCGGCCCGGAGCATGCCTGGCTCAAGGATGCGGGCCGGGCCGAGTACGTGTCGGTCACGGATGAGGAAGCCCTGGACGCCTTCACGCTCCTGACCCGCGAGGAGGGGATCATGCCGGCCCTGGAGTCGTCCCACGCCATCGCCCACGTGGTGAAGCTGGCACCGACGCTGCCGAAGGAGCAGACCATCGTGGTCTGTCTTTCGGGCCGGGGGGACAAGGATATTCATACCGTGGCCGATGCCATGGGGGTACGTTTTTAGGTGCTCGATATCCGGGGGCGAACTCGCTGAAAATGCAGTGTAACATGTTGAAAGTAGAGGTGAATCTTAGAAAAAAGCTTGACAAGACGAACTGTTTTAACTTATAACTGACGTCGCCTGTAAAATAGAACAGGCACAGGGAAAGGACCCCACACGGGTCCTTTTGCCGTTTCTGCAACGGCCTTCATTCATTAAGCAACCTGTCCATAGCCATCGGGCGGCCCGCTGCCGCCCCCGTCTGGTCCCGCCCGCTGTCCGGGGCGCGGCCGAAATTTACTGAAAGGAGGTTTCAGCCGGAGCCGTTCCCATTGATCACCGTCCGTACTTCGGACCGTCCGGCAAAGCTGCGTACCCCGACCAAAAAACCACTATGAAAAAGATGATACTAGTATTGGCAGGAACGATGCTTTTCAGCGTCTCCTGCAACCAGAGCGGACTTCGCAAGGAAGCCGGTCCGACGGCACAGTTCGACGCCGCGACCGATCTGGAGGTCCGCAGGCTCATGCAGCAGGGCGTCGAGTACGATGAACGACAGCGCCAGGCCCGAGCCATCGCCGTCGTCTTCGCCAAGAGGACGACCCCTGAGCGCGCCCACAAGCTCGCAGCCCTCTGCTACCTGAAAACCCTCGGCACCGACCTCATGCCGCTCGACCTGGCGGAAATAGCCCTCTCGGAAACCGGTTCCCTCGGATTCAATGCCAAGGCAGTCTCGCCCAAAGGGGCGCTCGGCGTGTGGCAGTTGATGCCGTACCGCGCCGCCAGCCACGGTTACCGGCCCGAGGAGATGCAGGACGACGAGAAGTGCGCCGAAGCCGCCGTGCGGGAGCTCTACAGCAAGCTCGACATGGCAAACGGCGACCTTGTCCGTGCCAAGAAACTTTACTGTGGCGTCGGCCCCGAAGCCGATGCCTACGAGATCAAGCGGCGCCGCTACCGGAGAGAGATCCTCCGTGAACTGGAGCCGTCGCTTCCGGTGCGGGCCCAGGAGCTCCGCATCGAAGTGGAGCAGGCTTCGTAACCAGGAATCATTCTCCCGTGAAACAGGTATTATTCGCCGCATTCATACTGCTCTTTCTTTCGGGCTGCTCTCTGTTCCTCTCCGAACCACGGGTCGCGGTCAAGGATGTGGCCGTGACCGGCTTCGGGGCGGACGGGGTGGACATCGAGCTGCTTCTCGGTGTGACAAACGAGAACTCCTTTGCCCTGTCGCTGACCGGGTACAGCTATGATCTTCAAGTGCTGGCTCTCCCCCTGACCACGGGGGGAGACCGCCGGCGCATCGAATTCCCCGGCGGCGCCACCACCGATGTGCGCCTTCCTTTCCGCGTCCCCTTCCGCTCCGTCATGGAGATTCTCAAGCGGCATCCGGACCCGGCCGCGATCCCCTATCGGCTGACCGGGTCGCTTGAAGTGGAGACCCCCCTGGGCCTCACACTGGTGCCGGTAAGTTCGACGGGCACGTTTTCCGTGCCGCAGCGGTACCGCCCCGCAGAGATTCTTAAAGGATTCACAGAAGTCATCAACGGCCTCAGACGCTGATTGTACGCCTCTTGCCGCGTGATTCCGCACCGGCTTGGGCCTCCTTTTCACTTGATAATGCGGACACCCCTCTGCTATATCAGAACCCATCACCTCTACGTGTTCCTCCGGAGTTCTCCGCCATGTTCAAGGATATGAAACTCGGTTACCGGCTCATAGGCTCCTTTGCCATCATGGCCGCCATCGTTGCTGTCACCGGCTTCATCGGCATCCGTTCCATCGGGATGGTTGGAAACAGGGTGTCGGATCTCATGCAGACCCGCGCGGATCAGCAGAAGCTGGCGTTGCAGCTCCAGGCCGCCGAGCGCACCAGCCGCGTCGCCCTGCTGGAGGCGATGATGGGGCACGTGGATACCAGGATCCTGGCCGCGAACGTGGAGTCCTATCGCAAGAACCGCGACATCTTCAGACGCTACAGCAACGCGCTGCTCAAGGGCGATCCGGCCCTGGGCATCCGGCCGGACTCCGTCGATACCGTCATGGAAGAGCATGCCAAGGCGCTCCTCGACACCTGGGCCGAGTATGAAAAGGTGGCGGACAGGATCATTGCCTACAAGTCCGGGGTCCTGAGCGGTTCGGTGTCTCCTTCGGTGCTCGTCGAGACCAGGCTTATCTCCGAGTTGTCCGGGGCAAGCGAATTCGTGGCCCGCGACATCGACGACCTCATCGAGACGGTCAAGGGGCTGATGCAGGTGGTGGGGCAGGAAACGCGCCAGATCCGGGCCTCGGTCAGCATTACCTTCGTCATTGTCATCATCGGGGCTGCCGTGCTGGCCTTCGTTTTCGGCGTCGTGGCCACCCGCAACATCATCCGGCGGGTGAACATGATGGTGACGGCGCTGAACAAGGGAGCGGAAGGGGATCTGACCGTCCGGGTGACCACCGATGCCACGGACGAGCTGTCGCTGCTCGGCCGGGATTTCAACATCATGCTGGAAATGCTGGGAGAGCTGGTCCGCAAGGTGAACCGCTCCCTGGTGGAGGTGGGGCAGGTCTCCGCCAACATCTTCGAGGCTTCGCGCCGGGTCATGGCCGCGGCGGAAGTCCAGGCCGAGGGAGTGTCCCTGACCTCGTCGGCCGTTGCCGAGATCAATACTTCCATCAAGGAGGTCTCCCGCGGCGTCGACGGCCTTTCCCTTTCCGCCTCGGAAACCTCGTCGTCGATCCTCGAGATGGCCGCCAGCATCGAAGAGGTGGCCGTGAACGTGGACTCACTGGCCCAGGCCGTTGATGAGGTAAGCTCCTCGGTGATGGAGATGGCCGCGTCCATCAAGCAGATCGCCAACAGCGTCGTGAGCCTCCAGGATGTGACCACCACCACTGCCTCTTCCGTGGCCGAGATGGATAGCTCGATCAGGCAGGTCGAGAAGAATGCCATGGAGACCGCATCCATTTCAGAGGGGGTGCGGCGGGACGCGGAGATGGGCAAGGTCTCCGTCGAAGCGACCATCGCCGGTATCAACGAGATCAAACGCTCTTCCCGGATCACCTCGGAAGTGATCGAAACCCTTTCCGTCCGGGCCACCGACATCGGCGCGATTCTGTCGGTCATCGACGAAGTGGCCGAGCAGACCAACCTGCTGGCCCTGAACGCCGCCATCATTGCGGCCCAGGCGGGCGAACACGGCAAGGGTTTCGCCGTGGTGGCCGACGAGATCAAGGAGCTGGCCGAGCGGACCACCAGCTCCACTCGCGAGATCGCCCAGCTGATCAAAGGGGTCCAGGATGAAACCGCCCGGGCCGTGGAGGCTATCGAGCTGGCCGAGAAGAGCATCGCCGACGGCGAGGCCCTGTCCCAGAAGTCGGGCGAAGCCCTGGCCAAGATCGTTACCGGCGTCCAGGGAGCCACGGCCCAGGTGGAGAGCATTGCCCGGGCCACCATGGAGCAGGCCAAGGGAAGCCAGATGATCCGTAGCGCCATGGAGCGGGTTTCGGACATGATCGCCCAGGTGGCCGGCGCCACCCGGGAGCAGGGCAAGGGGAGCGACATGATCATGGCCGCCGCGGAGCGGATGAAAGGGCTTACCTCCCAGGTCAGGACCTCAACCCGGGAGCAGAGCAAGGTGGGTGCGTTCATCGCCCGTTCCACCGAGAACATCACCGACATGATTCAGCAGATCAAGCGGGCCTGCGACGAGCAGTCGCGGGGCAGCGATCAGATCATCCGCGCCGTGGAGGACATCCAGGAGTCGACCTCGACCAATCTCGGCTCGGCCCGGATGATGGACGATGCGGTTTCACGGCTGTCCCGCCAGTTGGAAGCCCTTGAGCGGGGTATGAGCAGTTTCAAGGTGGAGAATCGGTAACCCGGGACCGGGGACCGGGGATCGGCACGATACCTGGAAACCCGGTCCGGCAACCATTCCGAAAGGTTTCCCATGAGCAGAATTGCCGGCACATTTGCCGAATTGAAGCACAACAGCCGCAAGGCCCTCGTTACCTTCATCACCGCCGGTGACCCGGACCTGGCCGCCACGGAAGCGCTGATTCCGCTTCTGGCTGAAAGCGGCGCCGACATCGTGGAACTTGGCGTTCCCTTTTCGGATCCAATGGCCGACGGCCCCACCATCCAGCTTTCTTCCGAGCGGGCCCTTGCTGCGGGGACGACCCTGCCGAAGATCCTCGACATGGTGCGCCGGGTCCGTACCCGCTGCCAGGTGCCCATCGTGCTCATGGGCTACTACAATCCGATTCTGATCCACGGCCTTGAGCGCTTTGCGGCGGATGCCTCGGCCGCGGGGGTCGACGGCGTGCTCCTGGTTGACCTTCCCCCGGAGGAGGCGGCCGAGTTCAAGGCATGTGCCGACCGCCACGGGCTCGATGTTATCTTCCTTCTCACCCCCACCTCCGACGAAGGGCGCATCCGGAAAGTGGCGCGGCAGGCCCGCGGGTTCGTCTACTATGTGTCGGTGACCGGCGTGACCGGCGCGCGGAGCGGCGTGGAGGCGTCCGTTTCCTCCAACGTGGCCGCCATTCGCGAGGCGATCACCGTGCCGGTCGTGGTCGGCTTCGGCATCTCGACGCCTGACCAGGCTGCCCAGGTGGCCGCCTCGGCCGACGGCGTGGTCGTGGGGAGCGCCATTGTAAAATTGTTCGAGCGTTTCACGGCCGCCGAGCTCGGGCGTGAGGTCGCAACCTTCGTTTCCGCGCTGCGCGAAGCGATCGGAAATTGACTTTAGCTGACTTTTTTGGTAATAAAACTTTTCAATTTTACTAAAAAATCCGGGATGCGAACGTCCCGACGGAGTGACGACATGGCGTGGTTCAAACGCGACAAGGCGCCGGGCGCGGCTGACAAGAAGGTGAAGGTTCCCGAGGGGCTCCTGACCAAGTGCGTGAGCTGCAAGGAAAACCTTCTGACCAAAGACCTGGAGAAGAACATCAATGTCTGCCCCAAGTGCGGACACCATTACCGGATCTCGGCCCGCCAGAGAATCGATCTGCTCCTGGACCCCGGGAGCTTCACGGAATACGATGCTGCCATGACCTCGGTGGATGTCCTTGATTTCAAGGACTCCAAGAGCTACAAGGATCGGATCCAGCAGGCGGTTGCCAAGGGGGGATCGCGCGACGCGGTGATCTGCGGCGAGGGCGCCATCGAGGGTATCCCGGTCCAGATGGCAGTCTTCGACTTCTCCTTCATGGGGGGGAGCATGGGGAGCGTGGTGGGCGAGAAGATCACCCGCGCCATCGAGCGGGGGATCGAGAAGCGGACCCCGGTCATCATCATCTCTGCGTCGGGTGGGGCGCGGATGCAGGAAAGCATCCTGTCCCTGATGCAGATGGCCAAGACCTCGGCGGCCCTGGCCAAGCTCAAGGAGTTGGGGCTTCCCTATATTTCCATCCTGACCGATCCGACCACCGGCGGGGTGACCGCCAGCTTCTCCATGCTCGGCGACATCAATATGGCCGAGCCCAAGGCACTCATCGGTTTCGCCGGCCCGCGGGTCATCGAGCAGACCATCCGCCAGAAGCTCCCCGAAGGGTTCCAGCGGGCCGAGTATCTCCTGGACCATGGCATGGTCGACGTCATCGTGGAGCGCAAGGATATGCGGGCGAGCCTCGCCCGGATACTTTCCATGCTGTATCGCGGCTGAATCCTCTTACCCCGGGATCTGCACGAAGGGGCCGGTTCGTTGACCGGCCCCTTTTTCGTGCCGGGTCAAATCAGTGGACATTTACCCTTTCATTTCCTATAATTCCGGCCAGCCATGACCTACGGGGAGATCCTGGCACATATCTACGGTCTGCGGCGCTTCGGCATCAGGCCGGGACTCGAACGGATCGCCACTCTCCTCCAGCGGCTCGGTAACCCCCAGGAGCGGCTCAGGGTCGTTCATGTGGCCGGGACCAATGGCAAGGGGTCAACGGCCGCCTTTCTGGCCTCCATTCTGGCGGAAGGGGGATACCGGGCAGGACTTTTCACCTCTCCCCATCTTACCCGCTTCACCGAACGGTTCAGGATCAACGGCACGGAGATCGCCGAGGAGGCCGCCGCACGCGTGGCCGGGCAGGTCCTGGCGAGCGCGCCGGAGGGCACCACCTTTTTCGAGGTGGTGACGGCCATGGCGCTGCTCCATTTCGTCGAGGAAGGGGTTGACGCAGCCATTCTCGAGGCGGGAATGGGGGGCGGCGCCGATGCCACGAGCGCTGCCACGGGAATCCTGACGGTCATCGCTCCCGTTGCCCTCGATCATTGCGAGTGGCTGGGCGAGACCATCCCGGCCATCGCCCGGGAGAAGGCCGGACTCATCAGGGCCGGACGGCCTGTGGTCCTCTCCCGGCAGCCGGCTGAAGCCCGTGACGTCTTCATTGAGCGCGGTCGCATCCTGGGGGCCCCCCTGGTATGCTTCGGTGCTGATTTTTCCGCCGCGTGGGACGAATCGTCCCTTGCCTATGACGGGCTGTCGCGGCAGCTCGCCGGCCTGCGGCCCGGCATCGGCGGCCGCTATCAGCTGGCGAACGCAGCCACGGCCCTGGCCGCCGCGGAAATCCTGGCCGACAACGGCTTCCGCCTCGATTCCCCCGCGTTGCGGGCAGGCATTGACGCGGCCCGCTGGCCCGGCAGGATGGAACTCTTCTCCGGCGCGCCGCGGGTGCTGCTGGACGGCGCCCACAATCCCGACGGCGCCCGGGCGCTCGCCGAGTCGCTGGCCGACTATCCCCGACGGCGTCTGATCGTGGTGACCGGCGTCATGGCGGACAAGGATGCGGCGGGGATTCTCGCACCTGTTCTGCCCCTGGCCCATGAGGTGGTGGCGGTCACTCCGGCGGTGGAACGGGGCCTTGATGCCGGCCGGCTCGCCGAGCTGTGCCGGGAGAAGGGGCTGAATGCCGTTGCCGGCGGCACCGTCGCCGAGGGGCTCGCCCTCGCCCGGCAGCGGGCCGGCGAGCAGGATCTCATTCTCGTCTGCGGTTCCCTCTTCACGGTGGGAGAGGCCCGGGCGATTCTTCTTTCGCAGCAATACGAGCCGTTTCGCGGCTGACCGACAACCGGGCATGCCGCTGATGTGCAGCTAACGACCCGGACACGGAAACCGTCCATGCCATTGAATCCCATCCGCATAGTTGGAGGCATCGTTCTCGCGCTGCTCCTGGCCCCGCCCTACACGGCCAGGGGTGCAGACGGGGGCGAGGAGCCGTTCTATCTCGATGCCGACACCCTGACCCATGAGGCTGCCGGCGACACGGTTGAGGCGAGCGGCAACGTGCGGATCAGGGGGAGGGGAATGACGCTCCTCTCGGACCAGGCGTTCCTGTTCGGAGACAAGGAGGAGGCTGAGGCCCGGGGGAACGTGATCCTCATGCGCGACGGCGATACCCTGCGCGCGGACCGGATCCGGCTCAACTACCGAACCGACACCGGCGTGGTGGAGAACGGTGCGGCCTTCATGCCCAAGGGCAACTTCCACCTGCGGGCGAAGCAAATGGAAAAGAAGGGCCCCGACGCGTATCGCCTGGAGCGGGGGTCCTTCACCACCTGTGACGGGGACAATCCCAGCTGGAAGTTTTCCGCTTCCGAAATCGACGTGAATACCGAAGGCTACGCCACCGGCAAGCACGCCCTGTTTCTCGTCAAGGATATTCCGATCCTCTACTTTCCCTACCTCATCTATCCCGTGAAACGCGAACGGCAGTCGGGCCTGCTGACGCCCCGCACCGGCAACTCAAGCAAAAAGGGTTTCATGCTCGATCTGGCCTACTACTGGGCCATCAGCCCCAGCCAGGACGCGACCTTCAATGTTGACATCCTGACCAAGCGCGGAACGGGGCTCGGCGTGGATTACCGCTACATCCGGAAGCGGGGCAGCGAGGGAAACCTGCGGGGCTTTGTCATCTACGATACCGAGCAGCAGCGCTTCCGGGGCGATCTCTCCCAGCGGCATCAGGAGATCGTTTCGGATACGTTCAACCTGAAGTCCGACATCAACCTGGTGGCCGACCGGAACTTCTACCGGGACTACGCCGAAGAGAGCGGGGTTTACAACCAGAGCCAGCTGGAAACCACCCTTTCGGCCACCAAGTATTTTGATCGCCACATCCTTTCCGGCGAGTTCCGCTACGTGCAGGACCTGCGGGAAGAGGTCCCCGACAACCGCAAAACTCTCCAGAAGCTCCCCACCATAACCCTGACGGGCATCCGCCAGCGGCTGTGGGAAACCCCGGTCTTCTTCTCGTTTGATTCCAATTTCATCAACTTCTATCGGAGAGAAGGGATCAAGGGGCAGCGACTCGATATCTCCCCCATGCTCACGGGGTACGCAAAGCCGTTCGGTCCCCTGGAGACCGCCGCCTGGGTCGGCTACCGCCAGCGTCTCTACTACGCTCACGGCGTTGAGAGCGGTGAAGGTATCCGCGGGTCGGGGCTTTTTTCGGCAGGAACCTCGCTTTCCTCAACGCTCTCGCGAGTGTTCGAAACGGGCAGTGCTTCCATGCCCCGGGTTCGCCACGTGATGGTTCCCGAGGTCAGTTACAATTATGTGCAGGACCGGGACCAGGAATCGCTGCCGTTCTTCGATTACAACGACCGCATCGTGCATGAAAACCGGGTCGTCTACTCCCTTACCAATTACGTGACCGGCCGATTCAACCGGGGCGACGGGCCGCCCGAGTACCGGGACCTCCTCTATCTCCGCATCGCCCAGGGCTATGAGTTCAGCGGTACCCGCCGCGATCTCCTCACCCTGGTGGATGAGAAGCGGCACTTCACCGACGTGCAGGTGGAGGCCACGGTGCACCCTCACCGGCTGGTGTCGTTATCCACTGACGTTCGCTATAATCCCTACCGCACGATCCTTTCCACGGTGGCTGTGTCGGCCGACGCCCGCGATGAAAAGGGCAATACGGCCTCCATTCTGTATCGCCACGCCCGGGACGAGGTGGAATATCTGGAGGCGAGGACCTCGCTGGCCCTTTTCGCACCGGTGTTCGTTAATTACGCCAACCGCTACTCCTTTGATCGCAAGGGGACCCTCGAGTCCTTCTATTCGCTGGAGTACCGGCACCAGTGCTGGAGCGTGAGCTTTTCCTACCGCGACCGGCCCGATACCAACGAATTCTTTGTTACCTTTGCCCTGGCCGGTATCGGTTCAGTGGGCAAGATACGGGCATTCTAATTCTCAGGAGGTTGTCATGGGTGACACCTTTTCCCCTTCCGCCGTGCTCGTGACCGGCGGCGCCGGCTTCATCGGCTCCAATTTCATTAATCACTTCCTGCCGGCGAACCCCGGTTGCCGGGTGATCAATCTGGATATCCTCACCTATGCCGGCAATCTGCGCAATTTGACAGCCGTGGAGCAGAACCCGGCCTACCGCTTCGTTAAGGGCGACATCGGCGATGCCGACCTCGTCCGGCGCATCCTGGCCGAAGAGCGGATCGACGCGGTTGTCCACTTTGCCGCCGAATCCCACGTGGACCGCTCCATCCTGGGACCGGAAATTTTCGTGAGAACCAACGTCCTCGGCACCCAGGTGCTCCTGGAGGAAAGCCGCCGGCACTGGGAATCGGGCGCGATCGAGCGCTTCCGCTTCCTGCATGTTTCGACCGACGAGGTGTACGGGACACTGGGGGAAACGGGCTACTTCACCGAGGAGACCCCCCTGGCCCCCAACTCCCCCTACTCGGCGAGCAAGGCCGGTTCCGACCTGCTGGTGCGGGCCTACAACGAGACGTTCGGCCTGCCGGTCCTGACCACCCGCTGCTCCAACAACTACGGTCCCTTCCAGTTTCCGGAGAAACTGATCCCGCTCATGATCCACAATATCGTGGCCGGAAAGCCCCTGCCGGTGTACGGCGACGGCCGCAACGTGCGCGACTGGCTCCATGTGAAGGATCATTCCACGGCCATCGAAACGGTGCTCAAGGGTGGCAAGCCGGGCGAGGTCTTCAACGTGGGCGGCAACAACGAGTGGTTCAACATCGACATCGTTCACCTGCTCTGCGATCTCCTGGATGAACGGCTCGGCAGACCCGGCGGGGAAAGCCGCGGCCTGATCACCTTTGTCAAGGATCGTCTCGGCCATGATCGCCGCTACGCCATCAGCGCTGCCAAAATCAAGCGGGAGCTGGGATGGGAGCCCTCGTACACCTTCGAGCGCGGCATTGCCGAAACCGTGGACTGGTACCTGGCCAACCGCGCCTGGGTGGATGAAGTGACGTCCGGCTCATACCGGGATTACTACGAAACACAGTACGGAGGCGGGCAATGATCCTGGTGGTCGGTGCCAAGGGAATGCTCGGCCGCGACCTCATGCGGGTGCTGCCGGGGGACGTGCGGGGGGTCGATATCGAAGAGATCGACATTACCTCGCCGGAATCGGTACGGCGGGTCATTCTGACCCTGAAGCCGCGGGTGGTGGTGAACTGTGCCGCCTACACCGATGTGGACGGCTGCGAGACCAACGCGGACCTTGCCATGGCGGTGAACGGCGAGGGGGTGGGGCACCTGGCCGCCGTGACCCGCGAGATCGGGGCGCTGCTCGTTCAGATGAGCACCGATTACGTGTTCGACGGCGTCAAGGAGAGCCCGTTTCTGGAGGATGATCCGCCCAATCCCCTGAGCGTGTACGGCAGATCGAAGCTTATGGGCGAGGAACAGGCCCGTGAAACCCCCGATCACCTCATCGTCCGGACCCAGTGGCTCTATGGGCTCGGCGGCAAGAACTTCGTGGAAACCATGCTGCGCCTGTCGACGGAGCGGAGCGAAATCGCCGTGGTGGACGACCAGATCGGCTCCCCCACCTGGACAGTGGACCTTGCCCTGGCCATCAGCGAACTGATAGAGAACAACTGCCGCGGCACCTATCATGCGGCCAACAGGGGGATCTGTTCCTGGTTCGATTTCGCCCGCGCCATTTTTGCCGAAGCAGGAGTGGAGATGACCGTCCGGCCCCAGACCACCGCCCAACTGGGCCGGCCGGCCCCGCGTCCCCTCTATTCGGCTCTCTGCTGCGACAAGTTGACCCGGGACACGGGGCTCGAACTGGAAGGCTGGCGCGAGGCACTTGCCACCTATTTGGAAAAGCGGCGCGAAGCCGGATTGTCCTGACGGAGGAACACGACGATGGAACTGGAGCGCGGCGAACGTCCTTGGGGCACATACACCGTTCTCGAGGAGAACAAGAACTACAAGATCAAGCGGATCGAGGTGAAGCCGGGGCAGCGGCTGTCGCTGCAGATGCACCATCACCGGAGCGAGCACTGGATCGTGGTTTCCGGAACGGCCCGGGTTACCTGCGGCGACGATGAATACACGGTGAACGTGAACGAATCCACCTTTATCCCCATCGGTCGCAATCACCGGTTGGAAAACCCGGGCAAGATACCCCTCGTCATCATCGAGGTGCAGAGTGGGGAATACCTGGGGGAGGACGACATCATTCGTTTCGATGACGATTACCATCGCTGCGAAGCTGCTGCAGCGACCTGTGCCGAAGAGGAAGGGGCGTGAGCCCTTCCTTCATCACCACACTTCCCGACACGTTCTCCGGCAGGCCGCGGCGTCCCGTTTCCGCGTCGCGCCATGCCGGCAGCCACAATGCCTCACCATTGCCCCCTGTACCAGCTAAACGAGACAATTAGTTGAGACATTGATAATGTCTGTGGATTGGTCCGTGTTCACTCCTTGAGCGATTGTGTCACCATTGCCCTGTTGTACGCACCGGTAATGGCGTGGCGGGTGAGAATGCCGACCACCCGCCTTTGTCCGCCGGGCTCCACAACGGGAAGCTCGTCCAGGGGCGTGCGCTCGAAGATCTGGAGTGCTTTCGCCAGAGTGTCTTCGCTGGTGACGGTCAAAATGTCCACGGCGGCCATTTCGCCCAAGGTGACCTGGTCGAGAAGCTCCTGCTCGAACGCGATCCCCAGGAAGTCATGGATGACCACGACCCCGGAAAGCTCTCCCCCGCCAGTGACGACGGGGAAGGTGGTCTGGCGCGGCGAATGGCTGCGGGCCAGGAACTGGCGGATGGTCATGGTTTCCGGGAGTATCTCCGGGTCGCGCATCATGACCCCCTTGACCCGGATTCGCTCCAGGACCCTCTGTTCTCGCCCGGCCCGCAGGTCGATCCCCTGGGCGGCCAGGTCGGCAGTATCGATGCCGTCTTTGTGGAAGTGGCGGGCCACGGCGGTGCCGATGGCGCAGGCGAGCATGATCGGCACAATGACCTTGTAGGAACCGGTCATCTCGAAGAGCAGGAAGATGCCGGTCATGGGCGCGTGGGTGACCGATGCGAGGAACGCGCCCATCCCCACCAGGGCATAGGCGCCCGGCGTTGCCGTCTGATACGGGAAGAGGCTGTTCGCCAGGAAGCCGAAACTCATGCCGGTGACCGAACCGATGAACAGGGACGGCGCAAAGGTCCCGCCCGGCAGCCCCGAGCCGACCGTTACGCAGGTGGCGACCATCTTGCCGACGATAAGGAGCGTGACAAGGAGCCACCCCACGTCGTTGGAAACGGCTTTTTCGATGAACTCGTAACCGTTGCCCTGGACCTGGGGCAGAAGAACCGCGACGCAGCCGACGAGAAACCCGCCCAGAAGAGGTTTCCACAGTGGATTGATAGGGAGGCGCGAGAACATGTCCCTGGTTTTCCCGTAGCCTGTTATGAAGAGGGCCGCGAGGCAGCCGCACACCACCCCGAGCAGGGCGTAGAAGGCAAGTTCGAGGGGGTGAACGAGCTGGTAGGCGGGCACGTCGAAGGCGGGGATGTCGCCATACATGGCCCGGGAGACAACGGTGGCCATGCCGGACGAGATGACGATGCTCGTGAAGGAAGAGAGCTCGAAGGAGGAGAGAAGGACGATTTCATGGGCGAAAAACACCCCGGCAAGGGGGGCATTGAAGGTGGCGGCAACTCCGCCGGAGACCCCGCAGCCGATGAGGACCTTGAGACGCTCTCCCGACATGCCGAGCAGGTGCCCCACCACGGAGCCGGCCGTGCCGCCGATCTGGGCGATGGGGCCTTCCTGGCCGGCGGAGCCGCCGGAGCCGATGGTGAGCGCCGACGAAATCCCCCTGGTGAACATGAGCCTGAGCGGCAGTCGCCCGCCCCGCAGATTGACCGTTTCCAGAAACCGGGGGAAGCCGAAGGCCATGTCTTCCCTGAATTTGATGAACAGGGGGAACATGACGATGGCGCCGGTGATGGGAAAGGCGATAGCCCAGAGACGGCTCGCGTTCCAGGCATAGGGCGAATAGCCGGTCAACTGCCCGCCGCTGTCGATGATGAGCCACCGGAACAGGTCGATGCACGAGCGGAAGGCGTAGTTGCACAGTCCCGCCAACAGGCCGATCCCCACGGCGAGAATCGCCATGAGCGTATTTTCGCTGATCCGAAACCGGGAGAGGAGAGAAAAAACCGCCCGCCGCATTCGGACGAACCGGCGCAGCAGATGAAGATCCCTGATGAGGATCAGCGGTGTGGTCCACCGTGCAGATTTTCCGGGAAACTCAAGCTTCATGGCAGGATGCGGCTCCTGGGCGGGAAAGCCCGGTTTTCGGAATGCGGGCCGCCCCGTCGCATCCCGATTGTTTGAATGCAAATTATATACTGCCGCGGTTACGATTCCGCAACATGTTTTCCCCGTCGCACTGGTCGATTTTCTTGCCTTGGTGATAATCCGGCGCTAGGATGGGGGCGAGAAGGGGGCGTTACGATCCTGAACCGGAGCTGATAATGAAAACTACAGAAGAACTTATCGCCGATGTGACCGATAACCTGCGCCGGGTTTTTCAGGTTGTGAACGAACACTCGAAACGGGCCATGCGTGAGACGGGGCTCACCGGGCCCCAGCTCTGGACCATCAAGGTCGTTGCCGGCCACGGCCCCATTCGGGTTTCCGATCTCGCCCGCAGGCTCTATCTCCACAATGCCACGGTAGTGGGGATCATCGATCGGCTGGAGGCTCTGGGGCTCGTGCAGCGGACCCGGTCCCGGGAGGATCGCCGGGTGGTGATGGTCGACCTGACGGAAGACGGGAAAAACCTGGTGGCGCAAGCTCCCGAGGTGGCCCAGGGACTCCTTGTGTCGGGGCTGGAAAACATTCCCCGGGAGAAGCTCGAAACCATCTTCGAAGGATTTCAGCTCATGGTCAGCATCCTCGGGGCGCAGAACCTTCCCCCCCAGCTCATTTTCTCGTCGGAGGTGAACCGGGCGCGGGCAGGGGGCGCCCGGAAGGGGCGAAGGAATACGGAGTGAAACGGGAGTTTCCGCTAAAAAGGAGCCATGATCGGCTCCTTTTTTTATGGCGGAAACGGTTACCGGAACTCCCGCAGCACCGTCTCGACCCCGCGCAGGTAAGAGGAAACCCGTTCGGGGCGGTTGGCGAGGGCATAGCCGAGTTCGTGGAGGGCATTGTCCAGCAGGAACGAGCGGAGGAGGGTCTCGAGGTCGCTCCGCTCCGTCGGGACGAGGGGGCTTGTGCCCATCTGCTCCAGGTAGCCGGCCAGATAGCGGCAGCTCACGTGATACCAGCAGGCCTCCGCCCAGGGCTCCAGGAGCGGGATGTCGCCGGGATGGCCAGCGCCGTGGCGGGCAAGGGCCGTCAGGGTGGCGTTGTGGAAGGAGCGGATCATTCCCGCCACATCCCGCAGGGGGGAGCGTTTGATGCGGCGCTCGCCGAGGGGCCGGTCCGGCTCGCCCTCCAGGTCGATTATCATGAAGTCCTTGCCGGTGAAGAGAACCTTTTCCAACCTGAAGTTGCCGTGGATGCGGCTCTTCATGGCCTGAATCCGCCGGCCGACGATGGGACGCAGACAGGCGAGAAGTTCCTTTTCCGCGCTCAGAATCCTGTCGGCCGATGCCAACGCCTCTGCGGGCAGGTCCTTGTGGTGCTGGGCCAGGAGCTGGAGGCTGCGTCGGGCCTGGTTGCGCATGGACTGGTACACGGAGCGCTGGTAGAGGGTGGAATACTCCTCGGGCCGCCAAGCCGGGTCGTTTCCCCCGGCGGCGAGGGCCAAGTGGAGCTCGGCGGTCCGGCGGCCGAGAAGTCCAGCCATCTCCAAATAAAAGCCGCCGATGAGCTCCGCCGCCGGTTCCGGCACGGTGCAGGCGCTGCCGTCCATGAGGCTCGAAAAACGCGACGGCGGCGGTGGCAGCTCGCCCCGGCACGAGAGAATCCGCTCGAAGTACTGGCCCAGGAGGTGGAGGGAGAGTCGCCAGCCGTCGCCCTGGTTCTGTACGTATCCCTGGAGCAGGCCGATAGCGCCCGGCTCGACGCCGGGATGCCGCAATTCCAGGCTCCCCTGGAAGGGGGCAACGTTGGGGTAGCTCGATTTTGCGGTGAGGAACCGCGCCATCTCCACCTCGGAATTGATGCCCGGCTCCACCTTGCGGTAGAGCTTGAGCACGTGGCGATCGCCGTAGGTGATGATGCTGTTGGTCTGTTCCGCCTTGGGGAGTTCGGAGGCGAGATGACGCATCTCTTCCCTGGAGCCGATGCGTCCTGCTCCGGCGTGAACCGGCACGATGAGACTGTTTTCCTCGCCATGGAGCCGGCGACGGCCGAGTGCCAGGGCAAGGAGCGCGTCCCTGAATTCCCGGTCATGGACCGCATCGCAGAGAATGCCCTCTTCGTCCCCCACGGAAAGAGCGGCTATGGCCGCCCGGGGGGATTCGGCGCTTACCCGTTTCGCTCCGGCACCGGTGAGGAACGCCACGGGAATCAGGTAGGTTTCCGGCGGGCCGTCCTGGTAGCGTACCTCAAGGAAGAAGATGGGGAACACCCGTTCCCCCTGCCGCAGGAGCACGGTGTCGCGCAGCACGTAGCCGATGATTGCCCTCGCTTTTCCCCGGAACCAACCGCTTCGCTTGAGGTAATCGGTGGTCACCCGTTCCAGGTGAGCGTCGCCCCTGGTCTGGCGGAGAGTCTCCCACCAGGGGAGTTCTCCCCGAAGCCTGATCCGCGGCAGTTCTTCCTCGGCCTGAAGCGGCGCTTCCCTGCGCCGCAGCAGGAACCAGAAGTGGTCGTGGGGGCCCAGGGTGAGGGGATAGGTGGCTTCGCGGATGACCGGGAAGCGATTCCGGCTGAAGAGGTCTTCGGGGGATATGCCGGCGAATTCCTGAAGGTCCAGGTTGATGGCCTGGGCGAAGCGGGAGAGGTTGACCACCACGAGGATCACTTCATCCTCGTGGCGGCGGAGAAAGGCCAGGACCTTGTGGTTGGCCGGATAGAGCATCTCCATGGCGCCGCGGCTGAAGGCCCGGTAGCGGCGGCGCACGGCGATGATGCGCCGCATCCACCAGAGCAGCGAGGTGGGGTTGCGCTCCTGGATGTCCACGTTTACCGCTTCGTAGTGGTATTCGGGATCGATGATGACCGGCAGGAAGAGGCGCTGGGGGTTGGCGCCGGAAAAACCGGCATTGCGGTCGGGGCTCCACTGCATGGGGGTACGGACGCCGTTGCGGTCCCCCAGGTAGTAGTTGTCCCCCATGCCGATCTCATCGCCGTAGTAGATGACGGGGGTGCCGGGCAGGGAGAAGAGCAGGGCGTTCATGAGTTCGATCCGCCGCCGGTCCTTGCCGAGGAGGGGCGCCAGCCGCCGCCGGATTCCCAGGTTGATCCTGGCCTTGGGGTCCGAGGCGTAGATCCGGTACATGTAGTCCCGCTCCTCGTCGGTCACCATCTCCAGGGTCAGCTCGTCGTGGTTGCGGAGAAAGATGGCCCACTGGCATCCCTCGGGGATCGCGGGGGTCTGGTCGAGGATGTCGACCACCGGGAAGCGGTCCTCCATCTCGATGGCCATGTACATGCGGGGCATCAGCGGGAAGTGGAAGAGCATGTTGCACTCGTCCCCCTCGCCGAAATAGGCCACCGCGTCCTCGGGCCATTGATTGGCCTCGCCCAGCAGCATCCGGTTGGGGAACGAGGCGTCCATGTGTCCCCGGAGCCTTTTCAGGAAGTCATGGGTTTCGGGCAGGTTTTCGCAGTTGGTTCCTTCCCGCTCGAAGAGGTAGGGGACGGCATCCAGCCGGACGCCGTCCACACCCATCCCCAGCCAGTAGTCGATGATCCGGAGCACTTCCGACTGGACCCGGGGGTTGTCGAAATTGAGGTCGGGCTGGTGGGAATAGAACCGGTGCCAGTAGTAGGCCTTGGCCACCGGGTCCCAACTCCAGTTGGACGTCTCGAAGTCCTGGAAGATGATCCGGGTTTCCCGGTACCGGTCGGGGGTATCGCTCCAGACGTAGTAGTCCCGGTGGACCGAGCCCGGTTTTGCCCGGCGGGCACGCTGGAACCAGGGGTGCTGGTCCGAGGTGTGGTTGAGGACCAGCTCGGTGATGACCCGGATGCGGCGGGCATGGGCCTCCCTGAGGAATTCCCGGAATTCGCGCAGGGTGTTGTAGCTGGGGTTGACGTTGTAGTAGTCGGCAATGTCGTAGCCGTCGTCGCGCAAGGGGGACGGGTAGAAGGGAAGTATCCAGATGGCGGTGATCCCCAGGGACTGGAGATAATCGAGCTTCCCCATGAGGCCCCGGAAGTCCCCCACGCCGTCGCCGTCGGAATCGGCGAAGGCCTTCACGTGGAGTTGGTAGATGACGGCGTCCCGGTACCAGAGGGGGGTGTCGTCCGACAGCGGTGTCCTGCGAGCCATTGGTGCCTCCGTGATAGTAGCGTGCGGCCGCGGATTCAGCGTGGAAGCTCTTCTCTCACTGCCTCAAGCAGTGCTACGGGGAAGTCGGCCAGCACGTCGGCAAGGGGCAGGATCGTCTGCCCTTCCCGCGGCGAGGTCACGACCCGTTTACCGGTGAAGATGTTGCGATAGGCGCAGCCGGCACTTTCGAACGGAATAACGATCCGGGAGTCCTGCCAGGTTTCGCCACCCGCAGGAACTGCCCCCAATCGGCTGAAGAAGCGGGGTGCCACGGCAATGACGGACTCTCCGTCGTTGTACCGTTCGAAGGCGCAGACGTTGTCGCTGCGTTCGCCCTGAACCTCCAAGGGAAGATACTTGCCCGCTTCGAAGAGGCTCCGGTGATCCCTGCGGAAGCAGAGGGTCTTCCAGACCAGAAAGAGTTTGACTCTGCCGTCAGCCATGTCGGCGAGAAGTTCCCGGGCCAGGGCGAGGGTGCCCCGTTCCTGCTCAGCCAATCGCAATCCTTCCAGCATAACCGACCGCTTGTCAAAGTCCACCGGTCGCCGGTTGTCCGGGTCGACCAGGCTGAAATCCCAGAGTTCCGTCCCTTGGTAGAAGTCTGGGATGCCGGGGGACGCCGCCTTGAGCAGGGTCTGGGAAAGGGAATTCAGCATGCCGCAGCGGACAAGGGGGGGAAGTGTCCGGCGCAGATCGGCAAGGAACCCGTTGGTCGGTACGTTCCGGAGAATGGCATCGACGAAGTGGTGGACCGCCTCCTCGTGGACCGGGTTGGGGTTGATCCAGCTGGTGTTCACCTTGGCTTCCCGCATGGCCTTGAGCATGTACTGCCTGACCCGGTCAACGAACGCGCCGTGCCCATCGGCCGTGAATTCCTCAGCGGGCCAAGCGCCCACGATGGTTTGGTAGAGGAGGTACTCCTCGTTCCGGTCCGGAACTTTAACCCCCTGCACGATCACTTTGTGGCCTCGATTTATCCGGCTCCAGCGCATCAGACAATCGTGCCAGAAGGTAGGATCTTCGGACAGGACGCTGATCCGGGCTCGTACATCCTCGCTCCGCTTGGTGTCGTGGGTCGATGTGGCCAGCATGGTGAAAGGGGTGCTGCGTGCCCGCTCGATATTTTGGCCGTGGAACGCCTCCATGGTGAGCCCGAACCGCTCGGGCGTCCCACCCACCTCGTTGAGGGCGACGAGCCGGTTGAACACATAAAATGCAGTGTCCTCCAGCCCCTTGGCCATGACTGGTCCCGTGAGCTGCTGGAACTTCATGACGAAATCGAGCCATTGCTTCTGCTCTTCCCCGCCGGTGCTGTCGTAAAAACGGAGCAGGAGCACATCTTCGATGAATGTGAAGATCGATTCGCTCATGGCGGGATTGCGTCGTTTAGCCTTGGCCACGGCGTACTCTATGTACTGGCGGTCTCGGTCCGCCACCTTGCGTGTTGCCGTGTAGGTTCGGTAGACGGGGAAGTGGGCGATCACTTCCATCAACGCCCTGGTGAGACTGCCGAGGGTGAAGTCGCGGGTGTGGCGGTTGCTTTCCGAGAGGGTGTTCAGGTAGTGCCCTAGGGTGTTGATTTCGCCCCCCATGGAGAACCGCATGACCTGTTTCTTCTTCAAGTAGGTTATTTCGGCGAAATTCGGCCGTTCCTGGATGAACCGAGCGTACATCGCATCGAACTCCCGTCCGTTGCGGGTATCAACCATGAGGCCGGTTACGGCATTAGCGAATTCGTACCCGGTAGTGCCATGGATCGGCCAGTCTTCGGGGAGCCGTTCGTTCTTCATCAGAATCTTTTCGCCGACGATGTAGAAGGGCATGGTCTGGGGCGAAACCTCCAACATTTCGTCGTACATTTGCAGGATCGTCTCTCTCAGGGTTTCCGGAGTCTCGCCAGCGGACCCGCCGAGGCTTGCCAGGCGCGTTTCCAGGAAACAGGCCCGCTGGAGCCGTCTGAAATAATCGGTGGGATCGTAGAGCCCGTCTGCATGATCGATCCGCAGGCCGGTTACCGTGCCTTCGCTCACCAATTCCATAACCAGGCGGTGGGTTTCCTCGAAAACCCGGGGAGTTTCCATCCGGATGGCGCCCAGGGCGTTGATGTCGAAGAACCGGCGGTAGTTGATTTCGTCCGTGGCGGTGCGCCAGTGAGCCAAGCGATAGACTTGCTGGCGCAAAAGCCCGTCCAGAAGGTCAAAGCTGCGTGGATTCCCCTTCTCTCCATTGAAAATCCGGACGTTTTCATCGATGAACTCTTTGATAGGCCAGTTTTCGGAGCAAAGGGTCCACAGCCGGCGCTTGATTACCTCCTTCTCCCGGTAGCGTTCCCGGACCCGTTCCGTATCCCGCTCCGTGTAGAAGGGGAGATGGTCGATGGCCGTGACGATGCTCAGGAGTTCCCGGTATGCCTCGTGGTCAGGTGGGAAAAGCCGCTCCAGCTCGTGGAGCCGGTGGGTGAGTATCGGGCTGTAGGTCTTGGGGATGATGGGGAAGCGGTGCTCGTAATAGCTGATGAAAAATGCCCCTTCCTGGAAGGAAAGAACCAGTTCCCCGTTTTCCAGGATCGTCCCGTACTGGTCCCCCAGGACCGGGATCAGCACCTTGTCGGTCAGTTCCTTCTTGACCGGCGACCAGTCTACGTCGAAAAATTCTCCGTGAGCGGAGCTGGGGCCGTTTTCCAGCAGATCGAGCCAACGTTCGTTCTCTCCCCCTTCCACACACATGTGGTTGGGAACGAAGTCGAGGATCTGCCCCATGCTGTGGCGCTGTAGCATCGCACAGTAAGCATTGAAGTCGTCCCGGCTTCCCAGTTCGGGGTTCAGGCGGTTGTGGTCGACGATGTCGTAGCCGTGCATGCTTCCGGTACGCGCCTTCAGGAAAGGAGAGGCGTAGATGTCGCTCACCCCCAGGGCGTCCAGGTAGGGGACGAGCCGCGCCGCATCGCAGAAGCGGAAGTCACCGTTGAACTGCAGGCGATAGGTTGCTGTGGGGACACGTGCCTCCAGGGTAACATTTTGTTGCATTCATGCCTCCGGTACCGGGGGGAGGACGGCATTCGCGTTGAAATTGAGCCGTTCGCCCAGGGTGCGGAACTGACCGAACCACCAGTCATTGTGCGTGTCGCCCCCCCTGGACCGCTCCGTCAGTTCGCGCCAGAGTGGCCGGGCGATCTCCAGATAGATATTCTGGGCCAGCCAGAGGTTGAGGTCGATGGGGACATGGCCCGCAAGTTCCAGCAGCCCGGCTGCCTCGGTGAGAATGGTGCTGTCGAGCGGATTGTCGCGCAGGCAGGTCATGGCCTTTTCCAGCCTGCGGCGGATCTGGAATTCCAGGTCGATCCGCTCGATCTCCACCTCCCAGTCGGCGATCTCGCGCAGGATTTCTCCCACTTCGGCCTCGGCGATGCCGGGCTTGGTGAAGGCCCGGTCCAGCTTCAGGTTGAGGGCCAGTTGAGCAGTAGTCATGAACCGGTAGGGGACCGGCATGCCGGTCTGCCGGACGAATCCCATGAGGAGGCGGTAGTTGTCGTAGAGGGCTGTGTAGCGGTCTTCGAACTCAGTGAGCACGCCTCCGATCACCATGCCGAGAATCCGGCGCTGCTCGTCCCGGAACAGATCCCGCAGGGAGTAGTTGTGCATCCCGAAGTGGGCGTCCATGAGCCGGATGATCTCTGCGAAATCACTTGACTCAAAGGCCCTGGCAATTTCGATGACCATGGCCTCGTAAGCTTCGTTGCCGCGGAAGATGCGAACACCGCCATTCAGGGCGTGGTTGCCGAAATAGAGGACGCAGTAGGTGATCCGGGCCTCTTCACCGGTGGTAGTCGAACCGACCCACACGCGGCCGATGGCGAGCCGGGTCTGGCCCGCCGGGATCAGGCGGACATCCTCACTTTTCACCCGGTAGCTGAAGATTCGGGTCTCCTCCCCATACTCCTGGAATAGGGAGCTGACCGCAAAATGGGCTCCTACCTTGACAAGATCGATCATTGCCGGCCGGACGAATGCCTCATAGATTCCCGCGCCGCCACGGTAGTCGGGATTGTTGCCCCGCACCGCCGCCAGCCGCTGGAGAAACGAGGTTTCACTGCCGTTGCCGAATAGTTCCTGTGCCAGTTGGACGGCGCGGCCGGCATACTGGATCACCTGCACCGTTTCGATTCCGGAGAGTTCGTCAAAGAACCAGCCACAGCTCGTGTACATCAGAAGGAGGTGTCGCTGCATCTCCAGGAGCATCAGGACCCGGATTCGTTCGTCGTCGTTCAGGGGGCGCAGGGCATGGCGATTGACAAAGGACTCCAATCGGTCGGGGGAGCGGTCGGCAATCACCTGGAAGTACTGGTCGCGGGCCTGCCACGGATCGCGCAGAAGGGCTCCGGCCGCCATTTCGTAAGGTCCGGCCAGCTCATCCCTCAGCCAGTCGAAGGCATGGCGCAGGGGCCCGCGCCATTGCTGGTTCCAGTGGGGGTATCCCCCCGAGTTGCAGCCGCAGTCGCCGCGCCATCGTTCTATGCCGTGGATGCAGCTCCAGGAACTGTTCTCCACGATCTCAACCTCGTGCCCCGGCGGGTGGAGCTCCAGGAATTCCCCGTAATTGGTGAGGCGGGCCAGGCCGTTGTCCTCCAGATATGAGAGGGCGTAGGCCAAGGCCATGTCGCCGTGCATGTGGTGATGGCCGTATGTCTCGCCATCCGTGGCGATCGAGAGGATCTGGGCATGGTGCCGGCCGTCGTCGAATCCGGACAGGAGCCGCCGGGCGAAGCGCTCGCCATGGTCCAGCAGTTTCTCGAAGGCCACGGCCCGGGAGATGGGACCATCGTAAAAGAAGATGACGATGGAGCGTCCCGACGGCAGACGACAGAGATAGGGGCGGGTCGGATCGATGTGCCCCCCTTCGACGGAATGCCATTTCCGTCCGCCCCGGGCACGCATCCGCGCGGCCTGGTGCGGGGCGAGAATGGTGAAGCGGATACCCTCGGCGGCGAGCACGTCGAGTGTTTCGACATCCACGGCCGTTTCGGCCAGCCACATCCCCTCCGGGAAGCGGCCGAAGCGTCGCTCGAAATCGGCGATGCCCCAGCGCACCTGGGTCTCTTTGTCCCGCCGGTTCGCCAGGGGCATGATGATGT
This sequence comes from Geobacter sulfurreducens PCA, assembly GCF_000007985.2. Lineage (NCBI taxonomy): Bacteria > Pseudomonadati > Thermodesulfobacteriota > Desulfuromonadia > Geobacterales > Geobacteraceae > Geobacter > Geobacter sulfurreducens. Next base: position 2,580,022 of record NC_002939.5, on the reverse strand, counting down.
GGTTGTAGACCTGGGCCACGGCGTTGCCGTGGCCCGAGCGCCAGCCGATGCTCAGGCGATCCGCTTCCAGTATGGCCCGGTAGGCCTGGGGAGAGTACTCCTCCATCCAGGCGAGAAGCGTCGGCCCGAAGTTGAAGCTGATCCGGGCGTAGTTGCTGACGATATCGCGAATGCGCCCTTCGTCGTCGAAGAGGCGCGACGCGCCGTTTGGGGCGTAGCACTCGGCGGTGATCCGTTCGTTCCAGTCGTGATAGGGGTGGGCCGAGTCCTGGATCTCCACCGCCTCCAGCCAGGGGTTCTCCCGGGGGGGCTGGTAGAAATGGCCATGTATGCAGATGAATCGTTCCATAACAGTCCTTGATTGAGCCTCGGTCACCCTTCTTCAGTCGGCATCGGGCCGCCGTTCCGGCGACGGTCGTCTCGGTCCCTGCCATACAGAACGACGCTGAACGGCGCGAGGGTGATCCCGATCCCTTCATCCCCTCCGTCGAGGGCTTCGGGCGCCAGTGCCCCCGGTCCGCCCCAGCGCGGTTCGGCCGAGTCCAAGAGTTTGCGGTAACGTCCGTGGCGGAAGGGTAGTCGAACGCGGCAGGATGTTTCGGCCAGGGCAAAGAGGACCACGAGTTCGGCCTGGCCCCGGCAGAGCCGGACGACCACGACCCTGTCCGCTTCCAGGCCGGTCACCTGGATTTCCTCCCGCTCGGGGCGGCGGAAGCTGGGCAGTTGCCGCCGGAGCCGGATCACTTCCCGGTAGAAGGAGAATACCTGCTGGTGCCAGCCGACGGAGCGAAGTTCCGGATCGATCAGGGCGGAGCGGAATGTCGCTTCGTCCTGGGGGTCGGGGACTTCCGCCTCCCAGCCGAAGGCGGCGAATTCTTCGCGCCGTCCCCGGCGCACCGCCTCAACCAGCGCCGGATCGCCATGGCTCGTGAAGTAGGGGAACGGGGCAGTCTCGCCGTACTCCTCTCCCATGAAGATGAGCGGCAGGTAGGGGGAGAGTATGACTGCGCCGGCGGCCAGCTTGAGCTGCTCCGGGGAGAGGCGGGTCGATGGCCGGTCCCCCAGGGCCCGGTTACCGATCTGGTCGTGGTTTTGGGAAAAGACCACCATCCGGCGCGGGGGCTGATCCCCTGATGGGCTGCCGTGGCGGCGTCTGCGGTGGCGCGAGTATTCTCCGGAGTAGACGAACCCCTCGCGGAACGCCTTCTCCAGGTGGCTGAACAGGCCGAAATCGGCGTAGTAACCATTCCGCTCGCCGGTCAGGAGGGTCACCAGGGAGTGGTGGAAATCGTCGCACCACTGGGTGTGGACGCCGTGCCCGCCTGACTCCGGCGGCGCGATGGTCCGCACATCGTTCAGGTCGCTCTCGGCGATCACGTGGACCGTCCGCCCCAGGTGCCGTGCCAGGGAGTCGACCGCCCGGGTAATGTCCCGCAGGATGTGGCCGGCGCTGAAGTCATAGATGCCGTGGATGGCGTCGAGCCTCAGGCCGTCCAGATGGTATTCGCTTATCCAGTGGAGTGCGTTGCCGATCACGTAGTGGCGCACCCCGTCGCTGCCGGGTCCGTCGAAATTGACGGCATCCCCCCAGGGGGTCCGGTAGTGATCGGTGAAGTAGGGGGCAAAGGCGTGAAGATAGTTGCCCTCGGGGCCCAGGTGGTTGTAAACCACGTCCAGGATCACGGCCAGCCCCCGCCGGTGGCACGCATCCACCAGCGACTTGAGACCGTCGGGGCCGCCATACGCGTGGTGGGGGGCAAAGGGGAATACTCCGTCGTACCCCCAGTTGCGGCTGCCCGGAAACTCGGCCACCGGCATCAGCTCCAGGGCGGTGATTCCCAGTTCCTGCAAATAATCCAGCCGCTCCACGGCCGCACCGAAGGTCCCCTCGGGCGTAAAGGTCCCCACGTGCAGTTCGTAGGTGATGAGTTCCTCCAGCGCCACTCCCCGCCACTGGCCATCGGCCCAGGCGAAGCTGTCCGGCGCCACGACCTGGGAGGGGCCGTGAACTCCCCCGGGTTGGCAGCGGGATGCCGGGTCTGGCCGGCGAAGGGTGCCATCCAGCAGGTACCAGTAACAGTCGCCCGGACCCATGCCCGGTATGGTCCCCTGAAAGTATTCGCCGACCCGGGAAAGAGGGCACGAGGCTTCTTCGCCCCGGGCACAGCGGATGACCTCGACGGAATCGGCCAGGGGGCTCCAAACCCTGAAGTGAACTCCTCCGGTGACGGGCGTCGCTCCGATATCCAGGCACCACGGCGTCATCTCAGTCCCCTTCCTGTGCCGGCGCCTCCTGCTTGATGTGGAGGGTCCGGATCGGAAATGGTATTTCGATTTTCTCCCTGGCATAACGCCGATGGAGGCGTTTCACGAACTCATGCTTGAGGAGATGCTGGTCCACGTATTCCTTGCCCCGCAGGATCACGGTGAAATTGATGCTGAAGTCGGCAAAGGTGTGATAGCGGATGAACGGGTCAAAGCCGCTGGCTCCGCCCTGGACCTCGTGCAGCAGTTCGCTGGCCACCTCTATGGTTACCCGCTCCACATGATCCAGGTCGCTTGCGTAACTGACTCCCACCTGAACGAGCACCGCCATTTCCCGGTCAGGCAGGTTGTAGTTCGTAACGATGGCGCCGGCCAGCTTTGAGTTCGGGATGATGACCATATTGTTGGGCAGGGTCTGAACGGTGGTGTTGCGCCAGGTTATGTCGTTCACATACCCCTCTTCTCCGCTGGCGAGTCGGATGTAGTCGCCCTGGCGGATCTGGCGGGTCGCGATGATGTGAAGCCCCGCAAAGATGTTGGACAGGGTGTCCTGGAGGGCGAGCGCAACGGCGAGGCCCCCGACGCCGAGGGCGGTGAGAATCGGAGCTATTGAGATTCCGAGAGACTGGAGGATGATCAGGATGCCGATGGAAAAGACGGAGACTTTCGCAAGGTTGCTGAAAATGGAAATGGAGGGCAGTACCGCCTTTTTCGCGTAGTGGGTGACAAAGCCGGCAGCCAGCCTCATGAAGAAGAGAGTAGCGACAAGGATAATGGTTACGAGGAATATATTCCCCGCCAGTCTCTGCAGCCCTACGGTCATCGGAACCTGCGTCGCAACGCCGTACAGTCCTGTCAAGAGGGCAGAGTACAACAACAGCCCCCGCAGGGAGTCGACGACGATCTCGTCTCCCTCCCACGGCGTGCGGCTTGCGAGGACTTTCAGCCGCCGCAGCACTACCTTGTCGAGTACGAGCCCGACCACGAGGCTGGACGAAAGGATTCCCGCCGCCTTTAGAATACTCTGTATGTCGGAAAGGATAGTCATGGAATGTGTCGATTCTATAAATAGTTTGTGTACAAATCAACCATTCGTGGCCACTATTTTCATAACTATTCATGAATTCAAGAGGTTGTAGCGGACGGTATCGAGCCTGATGGGGCGAGGGTGGTGAGGCTGGTATGCCGTTCCGGAATTCACACCCCGCCCGTAATCAAGAGGGGGCGCTCACTGGGCGGTATTTTCAACACGTGTTACATGCCGAACGCCTCCGGATAAAACCGGTTTATAGTGTATGTACCATGTTCCTGCATGGTATCAAGCCTTGCACAATGGGCTATTAGAGCCCTTTATCCGCATTTCGGTCACATCGTGGATTTATTTTTTTGGATCTTTTCTGCAAAAAATGTTTGCATGCAAATCAAAAGGTGTTATATTTGGCTTGAAGTTTGACAGGGTTAACTATCTCGCGACTGATTGCTTTGAGTTGAAAATTGTATTGTTTCGGTAGCTTGAGTTTTGAAAAATAGTGATAAGGTGTTGTGGATTCCATTAATGGGAGCCGGGTAGGGCATGAGCAAACGAACTCTCCTCATAGTGACGGTCATCATTTCTTCATTCTTTGTCGTTCTGGGAATGAGAAATCCGGACCTGAACCGGTCGCCGGCTCCGAAGCAGCGCCCCAGGGCCGTCATCGAGAGCGTATCCAAGACCTCGGACAGGGTTGTCGCTCAGTCTGTTTCGGCTGTCGTGACGTTGTCCGCAGTCCTGCCCGCCCCGCCCAGGCCGATCCCGAATAGTCAGTTGGTCCCCGAGATCTATTCTCCCCCTCATTCCCCCCTGCTTGCATCTCATTCCTCACGAGCTCCACCTCTCTCGTAGTTTCGCCGGACTAATCAGCCAAATCTGCAGCAAGTTTCATCGCGTTCCAGTCGAACGGGCAGTTGCACGTGCCGGGCTCTCCGGTGTGCATGACGGTTCTCTCCGCTCTGCGTCGGTTGTGGCATGACGTGGATGGTTCCGGGTCCGGGGCAGTGTATCCGGTGTCCGTGATGGTGTTCCTTTCCGGTTCTGACCGGGTGCATCAAGGAATGCGCTCTGCACTGCCCGGGTTAAGAATCCGTCAATTTCACGAAAGAGTGAGGTGAGCATGTATGCGACACGACAAATTCGCAGGACCTGCCTACACGATACAGATTGTCAGCAATGCGCTCGACATGCTTGAACTGCTGGCCATGCGGCCGGCTAATCCGTCGCTTGGAAGGCTCGCCGGATCGCTCAACCTGACCAGAAACAAGGCATATCGGCTTCTTTCTACCCTGTGCGAACGTGGCCTTGTGGAGCAGGACCCGGAAACCGGCACCTATGCGATTGGCGTTGCGGCGTTGGAACTGGCCCAGAGGCTCATTCGCCAGGCCCCTGTCGTGAACCATGCCCATCCGATCATGGAGGAACTGGCGAGAAAGCATGACGAAGCCGTCTATATGACCGTTCTGCGGGGCGATGACGTTGTGTTTCTCGACATGGTCGACTGTGAGCGTCAAGTGAAGGCCACGCCTCTCATCGGCAGGCGTTTCCCCTATTTCACGAACGCGGCCGGCAAAGCCATCAAGGCTCTTGAGGGCGCCGACCCGTTGAATCTTTTAAAGAAGCGCGGCAGGAAAAACAATTCGCTTGATGTGGGATCGTTGCTGAGTGAACTGCACGAGATCCGACACAAGGGCGTGGCCGTCGACTGCGGTGGGCTCGGGGACGGGATCGTGAGCGTTGCCGTGGCAGTGCGGGACTATGCCGGGAAAGTGGTCGGAGCGATCACGATGCTCGTGCCATCGTTCAGGGCTGTGGCCGACCGGCTGGAGAGCGAGATTATCCCCTCTCTGCAGGAAGGGGCCGACCTGCTCTCGATGAAGCTGGGGCACGGACCATGCTGAAGGCCACGCCAGATATCGCGAAAGGAGGTGGTGGAGCGCCAACGACAACAATGGGGGAGCGGGACGCCGCTTCATTATCCATGAACACACAAGGAAAGGAGTAACTCCCATGGCTGAAAAGCAATACGATTGGGCGGCCATCGCCCGCAATCCGAAATTCGTGGAACTCCACCGGAAGAAGACCACATTCCTGGTCGGCTGGTGGGTGTTCTCGACCGTTTTCTACTTCCTCCTCCCCATCGGCGCGGCCTATGCGCCGGGACTCTTCAAGATCAAGATCCTGGGTCGGATCAATATCGGCTACCTGTTCGCCCTCTCCCAGTTCTTCGTCTCCTGGGGGATCGCCATGTACTACGCCCACGTGGCCAACAAAGACTTCGACCGGCTCACCCGCGAGCTGGTGGATGAGCTCAAATAGGAAGGAGGTCTGCGATGAGAAAATGGATTGCCGGCATCACCCTGGCCCTCTCCCTGGGCTCGTTCGCCTTCGCTGAAGAGCCTGCCAAGGCTCCGGCCGCCCCCGGCGCCCCGGCGGCCGCGACAGCGCCGGCCGCCACCGCCCCGGCTCCGGCGGCAACCGCTCCCGCCGCCACCGACGCCGCCAAAATGGCCACCCCGGCCTCGGCCGAGCCCAAGAAGATCAAGGCCAACCCGATGGTCACCATCCCCATCTTCCTGATCATCATCGGTGTTACCATGGCCGTTGTCGTCTGGTCGGCCAAGAGGACCAAGTCGGCCGCCGACTTCTATACCGCCGGCGGCGGCATCACCGGCACCCAGAACGGCTGGGCCATTGCGGGCGACTACATGTCCGCGGCCTCCTTCCTGGGGATTTCCGGGATCATCTCCCTCTACGGCTACGACGGGTTCATGTACTCGGTAGGCTGGCTCGTGGCCTACATCACGGTGCTCCTGATCGTGGCAGAGCCCTGCCGCAACGCGGGCAAGTACACCCTGGGCGACATCCTCTCCTTCCGCACCGAGCCCAAACCGGTCCGGGCAGTTGCGGCTCTTTCGACCGTGACGGTCTCCACCTTCTACCTGACCGCGCAGATGGTCGGCGCCGGCAAGCTGATGCAGTTGCTGATCGGGATTCCCTACAAGTTCGCCATCATCGGCGTCGGTATCCTCATGGTCGGCTACGTCGTGTTCGGCGGCATGACCGCCACCACCTGGGTCCAGATCATCAAGGCCGGCCTCCTCATGTCCGGCGCATTCCTGCTCTCGATCCTAGTCGGCCTCAAGTCGGGCATGAGCCCGTTCCAGTTCTTCACCGACATTGCCACCAGCCCCAACATCATCGAGCACGTCCAGAAGGTGGTTCTCAAGGACCCCGTCGCCGTGGCGGGCTTCGATTACGGGCAGCGCTTCCTCGAGCCAGGCCTCTTCCTGAAGCAGCCCCTCGACCAGATCTCCCTCGGCATGGCCCTGGTGCTCGGCACCGCCGGCATGCCCCACATCCTGATGCGCTTCTTCACCGTGCCCACGGCCCAGGCCGCCCGCAAATCCGTTATCGTGGCCATGTTCATCATCGGCTCCTTCTACATCCTGACCACGCTTCTCGGCTTCGGCGCCGCCATCCACGTGACTCCGCAAGCCATTTCCAAGGTCGGTAAAGGCGGCAACATGGCTGCCATGATGCTGGCCCAGCAACTGGGCGGCGACATCTCCCCGTTCATCGGCGACCTGCTTCTGGCGTTCCTGTGCGCCGTTGCCTTCGCCACCATCCTGGCCGTGGTGTCGGGTCTGGTTCTGGCCGCTTCCGCCGCCATCGCCCACGACATCTACGTGAACGTCATCAAGGACGGCCACGCCGACCAGCACGAGCAGGTCATGGCCGCCCGGATCACCTCCCTCTGCGTCGGCGCCGCCGGCATTGTCATCGGCATCGCGGCCGAGAATCAGAACGTTGCCCACCTGGTGGCCCTGGCCTTCGCCGTTGCCTCCTCGGGCAACCTGCCGGTCGTCGTCATGTCCCTCTTCTGGCGCAAGTTCAACACCGCCGGCGTCATCTCGGGTCTGGTGGTCGGCACCGTGGCTGCCATCGCCCTGGTGATGATCTCCCCCAACATGACCTATCCGAAGAAGGTTGCCGCCGACGCCCAGAAGGTGGTTACGGTTCTGGAGAAGAAGCAGGCCGACGGCGCGGTCCTCACCGAGAAGGAGATGAAGGACCTCGACAAGGCCAAGGCCGACTACGAGAAGAACAAGGACGGCAAGTCCATGCTCGGCCTGGACGCACCGCTCTTCCCGCTCAAGAACCCGGGCATCATCTCGATCCCGCTGGGCTTCCTCGCCGCGATCATCGGTTGCCTGGCCTTCCCGAGCCGGCGTTCCGAGGAAATGTTCGACGAGATCTACGTCCGCCAGAATACCGGCATCGGCATGGCCAAAGCCGTCGACCACTAGCAGCCGCCCTTGGCGGCATATCGGCAGGGCTGGGGGAAAGGGAAACCTTTCCCCCTTTTTTATGTGACAGGAGGGGGTAGCAGAGTTCTTCGCTGCGCCGGTCCGAGTTGGCTCAGATCCCCTGGCGCACCGGTTGACACGCGCCTAGACCGAGTTTGCATCGCGCCGCAGGTACCTGTAGGTCCAGACTTTGATGAAATCGTTCAGGACAAACCAGGCCAGGGCGTATCCCCAGACCAGCAGGGCATTTCCCCAGCCGATCGACGCCAGAAAGACCCCGTAGACCGCAAAGAGCGTCCCAAGGATTTCGGTCAGAGTCGTTGCGGAAAAGAGCAGGGGCGAGGGGAAGGGCTTCTGCCAGAAATGCTTTTCAGTTCTGGTTACATAGATCGTCGAATGGCCGGCGACGACGAGCTTCAGGAAGATGAAGCTCTGAACCACCGCCGGCGAGAGGTGCATGTATTCCTCGGCGAGGTAGAAAATCCCGAAACTCGAGATGACCCCGGAAACCCCGAGAACCGTGGCCAGCGTGAGGACCTCGGTCATGTTCCAGCGCACCGGCCTGTTATCCACTTTCGTGTTGTCGTAGGCGATGGTCAGGATAGGGATGTCGTTGAGGAATGCCAGGATGATGATCATGATGGCGGTGACCGGGTAAAAGTTGAAGACGACAATGGAGGCGGTCATGAACAGGATGACCCTGATCGTTTCAGCAACCCGGAAGATGCTGTAGCCCTTCATCCGCTCGAATGTCACCCGTGCCCCCTTGACCGCATCCACGATCACGGAGAGCCCCGGAGCCAGCAGAACGAGGTCGGCCGCCGCCCTGGCGGCGTCCGTCGCCCCGGAAACCGCGATGCCGGCATCCGCCTTCTTTAGCGCCGGCGCATCGTTCACCCCGTCACCGGTCATGCCGACGATATGGTCGGATTTCTGGAGTTTTTCGACTATGAGGTACTTGTCTTCGGGGAATACCTGGGCAAACCCGGAGGCGCTTTCAATGACCCCGATGATTTCCGATTCGTGCCGTTTAACGTATCCTTCCGGGAGCTCGATCCGCTCGAACTCCCGCTCCAGTTCCTTCACGACTCCCCTGGCAAAGTGCTGCGCCTCCTCTTCGGTTATCCCGTCCGACATCTTCAGATAAACGGCCCTGGCGACGATTGCTCCCAGCTGGACAAGTTCGCGGGTACTGGCGCCCCTCAGGTCCCGGGCGTCGAAGATCGTGGTGCCGATTCCCAGGACGGCGGCAATCTGTTTTGCTATGGCCAGGTTGTCCCCCGTGATCATCTTGACCTGCAGCCCGAGTTTCACGGCTTCTTCAATGGTGGACTTCGAGTCCTCACGAGGGGGATCGAAGAGGGGAATCAGGCCGAGGAAGTCGAACATTCCGTCTTCCGGGCGTTTCGACGCGACGCCGAGCGTCCGGTAGCCCTTCTCGGCCAGCTCTTCGACCGCGTCCAGGATTGCCTGCCGGTCGACCCGCTCTCCGCAGAGCTCCAGGATCACCTGGGGCGCCCCTTTGGTGACGAGAAGCGTTGTGTCCGCGAGCTGAACCGTTGCTTCGGTCCTCTTGCTCACAGGGTCAAAGGGGGTGAACTTTAGGTGGCGATAGGCGGGCATATCGTCGAGCCCTCCCGTTTTCCGCAGATACTCGAAGATGGGAATCTCGATCGGATCGCTGTTTTCCTCCTTCGAGGCAAAGGCAGCCGCGCGCATCAGTTCTTCGACCGTATGTCCGGCAAACGCCTTCGGTTCGGAGACGGTCATCCGGTTCTGGGTCAGCGTTCCCGTCTTGTCAGAGCAGAGGACATCGACTCCGGCCAGTTCTTCTATGGCGACCAGCCGGCTTACGATGGCCTGCTTCCTGGCCAGGTTCATGGCCCCGACCGTCATGGTCACGGTCAGCACTGCCGGCAGGGCAACCGGGATTGCCGCAACCGTGAGCACCAGGGTGAACCTCAGGATTTCGAGCATGTTCTCGTGCCTGAACATGGCCGTGATCAGGATGATCGCCGCCAGGAACAGGGTGATGAGGATCAGGTAATTGCCGATATGGACCACTGCCTTCTGGAAGTGACTCTTTTCCTCCTTTTGGGCCTTGGCCACCAGCGCGACCGTCCTGCCGAAGAAGGTTCCAAGCGCCGTCGCGGTAACCACGCCAATCATTTCTCCCTGTTTGACGATGGAGTTTGAGTAGGCGATATCCCCCGCCTTTTTGGCAACCGGCAGGGATTCTCCCGTCAGGGCCGATTGGTCGGCCTGCAGGAATTCGCCGTCAATGAGTTTGATATCGGCCGGGATCATGTCCCCGATCTTTACCTTGATGATATCGCCGGGGACCAGGTTCCTGGCGTCCAGCGACGTGAACTTCCCGTCGCGCAGAACCAGGGCTTGTTTTGCGAGCTTGTTTTTCAATACCTTGAGGGCGTTCAGTGCCTTGGATTCCTGCCAGAAGTCAAGGGCTGCGTTGGTAAGCAGGAGAACCGCTATGATCGTGAAATCGTCCCACTTCCGGAGCAGGGCGGAGAGCAGCGCCGCCGCTTCGATCATCCACGGAATGGGCCCCCAGAAGCGCCTTGAGATTCGCTGAAACAGCGACTCTTCCTTTTTCGGGATTTCGTTGGGGCCGTATTCCTTCAGCCGCGCCGCGATCTCCTCCTGGGGCAGCCCGCGCTCTCTGCTGGTCCCCAGAGCCTCCAGCGTTTCCTCGACCGACAGTTTTCCGTAGTCCGCGTGTGCAGTTGCCATGGTGCAATCCCTCGCTACGCCTCGTGACCCACCCGGTGCTCCAATGGTCCCGGTGGTTTCCGGGCGCTCATCACGCTGCCATCATTTCCCTCCAGGGGAGTTGCAGTGCCCGTTCAAATTTCCACCTGCTGCCCCAGTTCGACCACACGGTCGGGCGGGAGATTGTAAAATGCCGTGGCTTGAAGAGAGTTGCGGGACATGAAGGCGAAGAGCTTTTCCCGCCAATGGGGCATTCCGCTGACTTTTTCCGTGGGGATAAGGGTTTCGCGGCCCAGATAAAAGGTGGTTGTCTCGGGATCGGTAACGAGCCCCAGCGGCTCGCACTCCCGCAGGATGACCGGCACGTTGGGGCTCTGCATGAAGCCGTAGCGCACGATGAGCCGGTAAAATCCCTGCCCCAGGCGTTTCAGCTCGATCCGCTCGGAGGCGGATACCCGGGGGATGTCCTCGGTCAGGACGGTGAGGATCACCACCTGCTCGTGGAGGACCTTGTTGTGTTCCAGGTGATGAATGAGCGTCGGAGGGGCGGGAAAGAGCCTTCCCGACATGAAAACGGCAGTGCCGGGAACTCGTTGAGGAGGCTTTGCGGCGAGCTCCTCAAGAAAGGAGGGAAGGGGCGTCGCCTGGGCCAGCAGATGAGTGGTGACGAGCTCCCGTCCCCTGCGCCAGGTGATCATGACGGTGAAAACCGCCAGCCCGGCGGCCAGCGGAATCCATCCCCCGGCGCCCACCTTGAGGATGTTGGCGCCGAAGAAGGCCAGGTCGACAGTGAGAAAGACTACCGTGAGCCCGGCAACGGCCAGGGGATGCCAGTGCCAGCGTTCCAGCATGACAAAGCGAACGAGCAGGGCGGTAATGACCATGGTGGTTGCGACCGCCACGCCGTATGCCGCCGCCAGGCCGCTCGAACTGCCGAAGCCGGCAACGAGCGTGATGGTGGCGAGCATCAGGGCCCAGTTGACGGCCGGGATGTAAATCTGCCCGATCTCCTCGGATGAGGTCTGGACGATCCTCATCCTGGGACTCAATCTCAGCTGGATGGCCTGCCGGGTGAGGGAAAAGACGCCGGAGATCACGGCCTGGGACGCAATGATGGTGGCCAGGGTGGCAAGAAGGACCAGAGGGTAGAGCGCCCAAGGGGGAGCCAGGTGGTAAAAGGGTTCCGTTGCCTCCGACGGATCGCTCAGCAGCAACGCCCCCTGCCCGAAGTAGTTGAGCAGCAGCGCCGGCAGAACGCAGCAGAACCAGGCCAACCGGATGGGGAGCCGGCCGAAATGTCCCATGTCCGCGTACAGGGCTTCTCCTCCGGTCACCACCAGGAATACTGCGCCGAGAACCTGAAAGCCGCTCCACCCGTCCCGGACGAAAAAGAGGACGGCATGGAGCGGATTCAGGGCGCCGAGCACCTCCGGGGCCATCATGATTCCCCTGATCCCGAGCAGGGCGAGCACCGTGAACCAGAGAACCATGACCGGGCCGAAGAGCGCGCCCACGCGGGCCGTGCCCCGGTGCTGGATGAGGAAGAGCAGGATCAGGATGACGACGGTGATGGGAACTATGTAGGGGTGAAACAGGGGGGTCGCGATCTTGAGCCCTTCGATGGCGCTCAGGACCGATATGGCCGGGGTGAGCGTTCCATCCCCGTAGAGCAGGGCCGCGCCGAAGAGTCCGAGAAACACCAGGACCTTGCGCGGCGGCCGGTTTTCATCCCCCCAGGGGTTGAGCAGCGCCGTCAGGGCCAGGATGCCCCCTTCACCCCGGTTGTCGGCCCTGAGGACAAACACCAGGTACTTGAGGGAGACGATGAGAATCAAGGCCCAGACGATCAGCGAAAGAACGCCCAGGACGTTGTCGGGGGTGGCGGGGTGGGGGTGTGTGCCGTGAAAGCACTCGCGCATGGCATAGAGGGGGCTCGTGCCGATGTCGCCATAGACGACCCCCAGGGCGGCCAGGCTCAGTCCCAGTGACTGACGAACAGTGCCGGTATGTACCGTGCCGTTCTTTTCCATGGTTACCCCGTTTTACTCCGGCTGGAGCCACGCCACTGCGGGAGCCGTTCCCGGCACCCTGAAACGCCGATCGGCCCACCGTACACAGATCATGGCGTTCCTCCATGGGACGGGCGTGGAGGAATCCTACGCCTGAGGAGGCTTCTCGTCCGCAGCCTCGGACCGGAGCCGGTCGAGTGAGCGGTTGCATGTGTCCAGCTGATGTCGGTATTCCGCCAGTTGCCGCCTGTGGGCAAAGCGTGCCGGGAGCGAGGCCAGGTACATGGTGAGGACGCCGATGGCGAAACTCATGAGGAGAACGATGACAAGGGCACCCTCGAAATACCAGCCGAGAAAGCGAACCTGGACGGTTTGGGAGTTCTGGAGCGAAAAGGTGACCATCAGCGCAGCCAGCGCAATGGCGAGAACCAGAGCGGATTTCATGGCGCCTCCTTGGTGGTGGCGGGAGGGGTGAAGCGTCCCTCGGTCGGCTCCTACCAGTAATCGTACTGATAGGTGAGGCCCATGATAAAGAGGAGGTCCGAGTTGCGTTTCCCCGCTTCCGGTCTGCTGTTGAAACGATAATCCACTTCCAGGTTGGCCGCAATATCGTTGACGAGGGAAATTCGTACCCCCTGGTCAGCCCTGAGCGTGACTCCCGACACCGAGGGGGTGTAGTAACCCTCCTGGCGGTGGAATATCTTGAGCCTGTCGGGAACGGCCTCCCATTCGAGACCCGCCGCCCAGCGCCCCGAGCCATCCTGCCGGTCTTCACCTTCGATCACATCTTCGTTGAAGTAGGAGATACCGGCCTCCGCGTAAAGGTTGAGGGTACGGTCGTCGAAGAACTGGTAGCCGACGCCGAGACCCTCGGTGTTCCGCAGATTGAGGTTGGCGAAGGAGTCCTTTTCCAGCAGGGTCTGGGCGTAGGTGTAGACCTTGTCGGTGGTGAAAAAGTCGTACTTGAGGCTGCCGAGGGAGTTGCGGACGGTGGTTCGCGAGTCGGCCTCCCCATAGGCATACTTGGCCTCCACGGTGAACCGGTGGCGTTTCGTCCGCACCTGGAACAGGGTCGAGAGCGTTGCGGCCTTGGTATCCGTGTTGCCCGTGGCAATGCTTCCGCCCGCGGTCAAAAAGCCGTGGTAGGTGGCCGGATTCACGGTGCGGAGTTCCTTGAGGGAGATGGGGGCCGTGGTCCCGGCCCGGGAGCTTTTTATCCGGATGGCGCCATCGGTGCAGGTCACGGGGCCGACGAGGACTTCATAGTCGGAGAGCTCCACCGTGAGGTCGCGCTCTGCGGAGATGCAGTCCACCTGTTTCCAGTCGATGCGCACCTTGTCGTCGGCATAGGGGAGCTTCACCGTGAGGCGGTCCTTCTCCATCCGGATTATCTCACCGTTCAGGCGATCTCCGTTTTTCAGCCGGATCTCGTCGCCCCTGGCCGTCGCGGCGGCAAGGCCGAGCAGCAGGAGCGAGCAGGTCAGGTGTCGGGTCATTCAGCATTCCTCCAGTTGATTTGACTACAAAGAATAACAGGCAACAGCCCGCAGTGCAAAGGGGTGGCGGGGGTGCGGCTCCTGAATGCGGTGATTCCGGGGAACTATCCGAACTGAGGTGGACTCCGGCCCGCCGGTTGTGGTGAGGGGGAATTGCTGTTACTGTTAACGGATACTGAAACACGCTGCCTGATACGGCAGCAGAGGAGCACCGTGCCGAACGCCTACATCCGCTACAGGATAAAACGCCTGCGCGAGTATATTGCAGAGCGCACTGCCGGGATCGACCACCGGGCCATCATCAAGAACGCCGTGGCAGGGGCCGAGCTGTCCGGCAGCTACGTGTCCCTGCTGCTCCTGGCGAGCCTCATAGCCTTGCTCGGGCTGCTGACCAACAGTGTGGCCGTGGTCATCGGGGCCATGCTCATCTCTCCGCTCATGGGCCCGATCCTCTCCTTCGGCCTCGCCTTCACCATCGGGGACCTGGCCCTGGCCAGGCGGGGGCTCCGGGTCATAGCGGTGAGCGTTGGGCTCACCATTGCGCTGACCGCCTTCGTGACGCTCCTGTCCCCCCTCAAGGAACCGACGACCGAGATCCTGAGTCGGGTCCGCCCAAACGTCTACGACCTTTTCGTGGCGGTTCTGGCCGGCACCGCCGGGGCCATTGCCCTCTGTACCAAGAAGAATTACATGATCACTGCGACCGGGGTTGCCGTGGCCACCGCGGTCATTCCCCCGTTGTCGGTCGTGGGCTTTGGCCTGGGCAGCGGGCATCCCATGCTGGGGCTGGGCGGGTTTCTCCTGTTTTTCACCAACTTCGTGGCCATTGTCCTGACGGCCGATCTGGTGTTTTTCCTCTTCAACTTCCGCAGTTCCATGGTCTCCGAGGAAACGTACCCGGCCCGAAAGAGGCTTCTGATCCTCGGAACCGTGCTCGCGCTGTTGTCCATCCCGCTCGTTCACACCCTGGTGACGGATCTGCGCAAGGTTAAACTCACCAAACGGGTGGAACGGGTGCTGAAGCTGCATCTCGAGAAGGAAGCCCATTCCAGGGTGACCGGATTTTCGGTTCAGGAGAAGGATGGCCGGGTTGGCGTGAACGTGACGGTCAATACGGTCAGGCCCTTTGAGAAGAAGGCAGAGGAGGAGATCGAGAAGGAGATCGGTTCATTCCTCGGGCGGAACGTCGAGTTGAACCTGGAACAGGTGGTGGTGACGGCCGGTTCCATCGAACCGAGGGCCGAGCTGTCGGCCGTATCTCCGGTGGGGCAGCCCGCGTCTGCCAGGGACGAGAGCGCGGCAGCGGTTCAGGCATCCGCATCCCGCCTGCTGAGGGACGTGCGGACCGAACTGGAGGCGCTGACGTCACCCTTTGCCGTGGAGGACATCGGTCTGGGCTTTGGCGAAAAACCGGGGCCGGCCCGGGTGTCCGTGGTTCTCCGCCGCGACTACCCCCTCACTGACGACGAGCGGCTGCTGCTTGCCCGGCTCCTGGAACGCAGGCTTCAGGTGCCGGTGTCCCTCCGGGTAGAACTGGCGCCGTTCCTTCCTCGGGTCATTTTTGACGAAAAGGGAGACCTCTCCCAGGAGAGCGTGGCGGCGATGGCATTGATCAAGAACCTGCCCGGCGGCCCCGGAGCTTTTTCATTCAGGGTTGAGGCCGGGGGGAAGGACAGCCGGCGGCATGCCGACCGACTGAAGCGCTACCTGCAGGAGGAACTCGGTGTGCCGGCCGCCAATGTGACGGCTGCGGTCCGGCCCGGCACGGGCGCATCGGTTTTGGTGGTGCGACGGTAGCGGCCCGCGGCGGTCCGCGTGGGAGACTCACACGGCAACGGAAAAGGGAGGGGATGCATGTCTGAACCGGCCAACGCGGCAGGGAACGGAGTGGCCCTGGCGAGTCGCATCCAGCAGCTGCTCCTGCCGAAGACTCCGCCGGTCTGCAGCTGGGGATGCATCGGAGTGATGAACCGGATGGCGACCGCCCTGGGCGGCGACTATTTCGACTTCATCTCCATGCCCGACGGCCGGGAGGTGGTGTTCATCGGTGACGTGACCGGCCACGACATCCAGTCGTCGGTGGTCATGTCGCTGGTCTACGGTTTCCTGCACCACTGCGCGTTAACTGTTGATGATCCCCTCACCATGGTATCGCAGTTGAACCGGTTTCTCGTCCGTTTTGCCGACCATGGCACGGAATTGGATCATCATTTTTCCTCCACTCTCTTCCTGGGGATCATCGACCCGGCCTCCCTGCGCCTTGAGTACGTGAACGCCGGTCACGTCCCGCCGCTGGTCCTGAGGCGGAACAGCCTTCACCGCCTTGCCTCCACGTCGCCACCGGTCGGCTTTTTTGCCGAGGCAGAGGTGGCGACCGGCTGCTTCGGGCTGGAGCGGGGAGATCGCCTGCTCCTCTATACGGACGGCATCCTCGATGCGTCCAACGGAACCGAGACCTTCGGCGCCGAAAGGCTCGACGCGTTTCTTACCGCTACGGGCGGAAGCTACACCCGGTTCATGGATGAGCTTGCCGCCGCGCTGCGGGACTTCGGGGCGGGCGACCCGCCCGATGACGATTGCAGCGCCATCGTGATCGACATTTGATCATCCGTGCCGGGTGTCATAATCCGGTCGTTTCCTTGCAGCCGCCGGCTCCACCGTTAGAATGGAGTAAACGCACGTGTCGCTGCCGACGGGTTTATCTATGATTATTGCCGCGTTATCAGGATTTGGAGCCGCCCTGGCCGCTCCTCTGCTCCACCGTTGGCTCCCGCGGTGGGCCGGGTGGCTGTGCGCCCTGGTGCCCCTGTCGCTGTTCAGCTTTTTCGGCGCACAGGTCGGGGCGGTGGCCTCCGGCAGAACGATCCGGGCCGCCTACGAGTGGATTCCGTCCCTGGGGGTCGACCTTTCCTTCTCCCTCGACGGCCTGAGCCTCCTGTTCGTCCTGATCATCAGCGGCATCGGCGTGCTCGTGGTGGTCTACGCCTCTTCGTACCTCCGCGGCCATCACCACCTGGGGCGTTTCTACGGCCTGATCCTCGCGTTCATGGCCGCCATGATCAGCACGGTCCTGGCCGGCGATCTGATTACCCTTTTTGTCTTCTGGGAGCTGACCGGTCTCTGCTCCTACCTCCTGATCGGCTTCGACCACGGCCGGATGGCGGCGCGCAAGGCGGCGCTCCAGGCATTGCTGGTGACCGGCGCCGGCGGGCTGGCGCTTCTGGCCGGGTTCATCCTGCTGGGGCAGGCGGCGGGAAGCACGGACCTGGCCGAGATCTTCCAGAGGGGCGAACTGGTGCGGGGCCATGCACTCTATTTGCCGATCCTTTTCCTGGTTCTGGCCGGGGCATTTACCAAGTCGGCCCAATTC
The DNA here is from genome assembly GCF_000007985.2 of Geobacter sulfurreducens PCA. NCBI lineage: Bacteria > Pseudomonadati > Thermodesulfobacteriota > Desulfuromonadia > Geobacterales > Geobacteraceae > Geobacter > Geobacter sulfurreducens. Next base: position 2,562,812 of record NC_002939.5, on the reverse strand, counting down.
CCCTTCCACTTCTGGCTCCCGGGCGCCATGGAGGCCCCGACGCCGGTCAGCGCCTATCTCCATTCGGCCACCATGGTGAAATTGGGGATTTATCTCCTGGCACGCCTCTCCCCGGTCCTGGGCGGGACCGATGCCTGGTTCTGGTCGGTGACCCTGGCCGGCGGGGTTACCATGGTGGCGGGCGGGGCCCTGGCCCTGCTCCGGAGCGATCTGAAGCAGATTCTCGCCTATTCCACGGTGAGCGCCCTGGGGATTCTGACGCTGCTGCTGGGGCTCCATACGCCGGCCGCCGCAACGGCCGCCATGGTCTTTCTCCTGGTCCACGCCCTTTACAAGAGTGCCCTGTTCCTGGCGGCCGGAGCTGTGGATCACGGTGCCGGAACCCGCGACCTGGGGCGGCTCGGCGGATTGGCGCGGGTCATGCCCTGGGTCGCCGCCGGATCGGGTCTCGCTGCCCTCTCCATGGCCGGGGTGCCGCCGCTGGTGGGGTTCATCGCCAAGGAACTCCTCTACGAGGCCAAGCTCCAGGCACCCCTGGCGGCAGGATTCGTGACTGTTGCCGGCTTCATCGGCAATGCCTTGACCGTGGCGGTTGCGGTCCTGGTGGGGTATCTCCCCTTTTTCGGGCGCGGGACCGATCCGGATCTGCACCACCACCGGGTGGAGCCGCTCCTCTGGTTCCCCCCCCTGGTGCCGGCCCTGCTGGGTTTTGTGATCGGCATCTTCCCGGGCCTGGCGGGACGATGGTTGCTGGAGCCGGCAGTGGCCATGGTGCGGGGGGCATCGGTGCCGGTGGAGCTGGCCCTCTGGCATGGGGTGACTCCAGTCCTCCTTCTTGGAGCGGCCACGGTGGCCACCGGGGTCGGCATCGCCCTTGTCCGGGAAACGGTGCTTCGTCGCCTTCCCCTCGGTGACGGCGCGGGATGGGGCCCCGAACGGGGCTACGGGCTCCTCCTGAAGGGAATGCTCGCCCTGGCCGAACGGCAGACCCGCATGCTTCAGAACGGCCGGCTCCGCTATTACCTGATGACGGTGGTGGGGACCGCGGCGTTCCTCATGGCCGTGGCCATTTTCCGGAGTGGGGAGTTCCCGCGCCAGCTTCCCCGACCGGACGGCGGGCTCCACGAATGGTTCGCCGCCGGCGTCATCATGGCAGGAGCACTGACGGCGGCGACGACCACCTCTCGGCTGGCGGCGGTGGCCGGGCTCGGCGCGGTGGGGTACGGGGTGGCCCTGGTCTATATCCTTTTCGGCGCCCCGGACCTGGCCATGACCCAGTTCTGTATCGAGACCCTCTCCATCGTCCTGTTCGTTCTGGTCCTCTACCGGCTGCCGCGCTTCTCGCTGCTCTCGCGGCCGGCGGGAAGGGTGCGGGATATCCTGGTGGCCTGCTCCATCGGCGGCTTCATGACGGTGCTGGTCCTGTTGGCGGTATCCCAGACCCTGGTCCCCCACATCAGCTCCTATTTTCTGGCGCACAGCCTGCCGGCGGGGCATGGCCGCAACGTGGTCAACGTGATCCTGGTGGATTTCCGGGCACTGGATACCCTGGGGGAGATCACAGTCCTGGCCGTTGCGGCCCTGGGGGTCTACGGCCTCATGAAGGCCCGGAACAGGGAGGAGGGCTAGGCCATGCAGTCACTCTTTCTGGCAACAGCGGTCCGGCTTCTCCTGCCGCTGCTGCTCCTCTTCTCGCTCTTTCTTCTCCTGCGCGGGCACAATGAGCCGGGGGGAGGATTCGTGGGGGGGCTGGTGGCCGCGGCCGCCTTTGTCCTCCACTCCCTGTCCCACGGCGTGGCCGGCGCCCGGCGGGTGCTCCGGGTGGAGCCGCGGCACCTGGTGGCGGTGGGGCTCCTGACCGCCCTGGTGAGCGGACTCCTCCCCCTGGCCATGGGACTTCCCTTTCTTTCGGGCATCTGGAGCATCCTGCCGGTGCCGGTCATCGGTCACGGGGGCACGCCGATCCTGTTCGACATCGGAGTCTACCTGGTGGTGGCGGGGATGGCGCTCATGATCGTGTTCAGCCTGATGGAGGAATAGGTGGAAAGCGTTCTGGCAATCGTCATCGGCGGGCTGTACGCGACGGGGCTCTACCTCATGGTGCGGCGGAGCATCGTCAAGATGATCTTCGGCCTGGCCCTCCTGGGGAATGCGGCCAATCTTCTCATCTTCACCGTGGGACGCCTCACCCGCGGGCGGCCTCCCTACGTGCCGGCCGGCGGCACCGAGCCGATTCCGCCGGTGGCCGACCCGCTGCCCCAGGCCCTGATCCTGACCGCCATCGTCATCGGCTTCGGGGTGCAGGCCTTTGCCCTGGTCCTGATCAAGCGGGTCTACCAGACCGTGGGCACCGACGATCTGGACGAGATGACCACGACCGATACCGAGTACCGGAGCAATTGATGAAACTTCTTCTCTTCCTCCCCCTCATCATCCCGCTGGCCACGGCTGTGGCGGGGCTTTTCGCCTGGAACCGGCGGGAGCTCCAACGGCTGTTGGGCGTCTGCGGCACGACGGCGCTCCTGGGGGCGGGGGTGGCGCTCCTCACGGTTGTGCAACGTCAGGGGGTGGTCAGCGTCCAGGCGGGGAACTGGCCCGCCCCCTTCGGCATCACCCTGGTAGCCGACCTCTTCAGCGCCGTCATGGTGGTGGTGGTCGGCGCCATGGGGCTGGCAGTGGCGGTCTATTCCCTGGCGAGCGCCGACATCGATCACGAGTCCCTGGGATACCATCCCCTCATGCAGGTGCTGCTGCTGGGGGTCTGCGGGTCGCTCCTGACCGGGGACCTGTTCAACCTCTACGTCTGGTTCGAGGTGATGCTGATCGCCTCGTTCGTGCTCCTGGCCCTTGGCGGCCGTCGGCAGCAGATGGAGGGGGCAATTAAGTATGTGGCCCTGAACCTGATCGCCTCGGCTTTTTTCCTGGCCGGGATCGGTATCCTCTATGGCGTGGCAGGAACCCTGAACATGGCGGATCTGGCCCGTCAGTTGCGGGCGGTTCCCCACGGCGGCACCGTGCCGGTCATCGCTGCGCTCCTCTTTGCCGCCTTCGGGATCAAATCGGCGGTGTTTCCGCTCTTTTTCTGGCTTCCCGCCTCCTACCACACCCCTCCCGTGGCGGTGACCACAATTTTTTCGGCACTGCTGACCAAGGTGGGGGTCTATGTGCTGGTGCGGATATTTACCCTCATTTTCGTCCAGGAGGCCGAGGCGGGCCGAACCCTGATCCTGGCGGCTGCGGGGCTCACCATGGTGACCGGGGTCCTGGGAGCCGTGGCCCAGCACGAGATGAGACGCCTGCTCTCGTTTCACATCGTGAGCCAGATCGGCTACCTGGTCATGGGGCTCGGGCTCCTGACGCCCCTGGCCCTGGCCGGGACGATATTCTTCATGGTCCACGTCATTGCCGCCAAGTCGGCCCTCTTTCTGGTGGCAGGCATCGTGAAGCGGCTGACCGGCACCACGGAACTGGCCGAGTTGGGCGGGCTCTACGAGGGGCGTCCGCTGGTGGCGGGGCTCTTTCTCGTGCCGGCCCTGGCACTGGCGGGGATTCCGCCCCTGTCCGGCTTCTGGGCCAAGCTGGCCCTGGTGCGGGCGGGCCTTGGGGAGGGGCGGTACGTGGTGGTGGCAGCGGCCCTGGCGGTGAGCATCCTGACCCTCTTCTCCATGACCAAAATCTGGGCAGAGGCCTTCTGGAAGGACCACCCCGTGCGAGAGGGGGAGGCCCACGCTCAGTACCACCCCCACATTCCGGGCGGGGCGCGGCTGCTGCTGGGAGTGCCGGCCCTGGTCCTGGCCCTGGCCACGGTGGCCATGGGGGTGGGGGCCGAGCCCCTCTTCCGGCTTTCCCTGACCGCCGCCGACCAGCTGCTCAATCCGGACCTCTACATCGCAGCGGTACTGGGGGTGAAGCCGTGACCCCGTTTCTTGCCAATATCCTTCTGGCACTGGCCTGGATGGCCCTCACCGGCACCTATACGGCCGGCGGGTTTTTCACCGGCGCGCTCGCCGGGTTCTTCGTTCTCTGGATAACCCGCCGGGGGCGGGGCACGACCGGCTATCTGACCAGGGTGCGGGCCGTTGCGGGTTTCATCGCCTTCTTCTTCCGGGAGCTGGTGCTGGCCAACCTGAGGGTGGCCCACGACATCCTCACCCCCCGCCACCACATGACGCCGGGCATCGTGGCGGTCCCCCTGGACGTGGAGAGCGACCTTGAGGTCACGGTGCTCGCCACGGTCATCACCCTCACGCCGGGGACCCTGAGCCTCCATTTGACCGACGACCGGCGCACCCTCTACGTTCACGCTATGTACATCGATGACCCGGCGGTGCTCGTGCGGGGAATCAAAGAGGGGTTCGAGCGCCGGGTCCGGGAGGTGTTTCGATGACCCTCGACGCATTCATCCATTATGTAATTCTTCCCCTGCTCGGAGGGGGGATCGTGCTGGCCTTCGTGCGGCTGGTCAGGGGACCGAGCCTGCCGGACCGGGTGGTGGCCCTGGACCTGATGGCAACCCTCATCATCGCCCTGTCCGCCGCCTATGCCGTGGCCACCGGTCAGCACGCCTACCTGGACGCGGCCATCGTCCTGGCTCTGATCACCTTCCTGGGGACCGTGGCCTTTGCCTATTATCTGCACCGGAGGGACGGCGGTGCGTGACACGATCATCGCCATACTCCTGGGCGGGGGGGCCTTCTTTGCCGTGCTGGCCGCCATCGGTATCGTGCGCTTCCCTGACCTCTATGTGCGGCTATCGGCCGCAACCAAGGCCTCTACCCTTGGGACGAGCCTCATATTGGCCGGGGTGGCCCTTTTCTTCGACGACGCTGCCGTCACTGGGAAGATCACCGCCATTATCGTCTTTATCGCCCTGACGGCGCCGGTGGCGGCCCACATGCTGGGCCGGGCCGCCTATTTCAGCGGAGTTCCCCTCTGGGAGAAAAGCGTCCGGGACGATCTGGCGTCCTCGGGCGAATGGTGCAAGCGGGACGATACCGACGGAGCCGGCACGGGGCAGGCCGATTCACGTGCTGATACATAAAACACAAACCCGCATATAACCTCAACGGGTTCGCACCCCGTCTTCATGTCGTTTCTGGCTGGCTCTCGCACGCACAATCCTCGCCCCAGCCCGGCTCCGCCTTCGGTTTTGTCTGATCGGCACCGCCATGTCCGGCACGAATCCGGGGGCGACCCTTGCAACGTCATATCCGGATACGTTCCACGTAAGGAGTCTGTATGGTTTCACTTCGATCACTTCGCCTGTCGTTGCGCTTCATCATCCCGCTGGCCATGGCGCTGGCGCTGCTGGCCTACGCGGTGGTGCCGCTGGTGGACAGGCTCACCCTGCACTGGTTCATCCGCGATCTCGATATCCGTTCCCGGCTCATCGCGAGCACCCTCCGGGAACCTCTTGCCGAGTTGCTGCCGCGGGCGGACCGGGCAAAGATCAACACCCTCCTGCTGCGTGCCATTCAGGATGAGCGCCTGCTGGCCCTGGGCTACTGCGATGGCCGCGGAACGCTGCGCTACAGCACGCCCACCTTTCCGGATTCGCTCGACTGCTCGTCGGCCACCCGGCCGGAGAGTGGAAGCGAGGGGGCGCTCCGCCATCTTCCCCAGGGGGCAGTTCACATTTCCATCCATCCCATGGGAGCTGAGGGGGGAGCTGTCGGCTCCCTGATCCTGGTCCACGATATGAGCTTCGTGGAGCGCCGCAGCGCCGATACGCGCAAGTACGTGATCGTTCTCTTTGCGGTGCTCGGCGTGGTGATCTCCCTCATCACCGTGTTCGTCGCCCACCTCAGCTGGCGCGGATGGGTGGAGGGGGTCCGCGCCATGCTGCGGGGCGAGGGGATTCTCCGGCCGTTCAGCCCGCAGGCACCCAGCTCCGAACTCCAGCCTCTGGTGGGAGATCTTCGGGCGCTCCTGCGCACCCTCGATGCCGAACGCCGCTTCGCCGACGACGCCACCATCACCTGGAGTCCCGAGTCCCTGCGGACGCTCTTGCACAAGCATCTGGTGGGGGAGCGGATACTGGTCGTTTCCAACCGCGAACCCTATATCCATATCCGCACGGGCGACACCGTGGAGGTCCATCGTCCGGCCAGCGGCCTGGTCACCGCCGTGGAGCCGGTCATGCGTGCCTGCTCGGGAACCTGGATCGCCCATGGCAGCGGCTCCGCCGACCGGGAGACGGTCGACTCCCACGACCGGGTCCGGGTGCCGCCCCACAAGCCTGAATACAATCTGCGACGGATCTGGCTCACCAAGGAAGAGGAAGAGGGGTACTACTACGGCTTCGCCAACGAAGGGCTCTGGCCCCTCTGCCATATCGCCCACGTACGCCCGGTGTTCCGCACCAGCGACTGGCAACAGTACGTCAGGATCAACCAGCGGTTCGCCGACGCCGTGGTCAAGGAGGCGGACAGCGACGATCCGGTTGTGCTGGTACAGGACTACCACTTCGCGCTTCTGCCCGCGATGATCCGCAAGGCCCTGCCCAAGGCCACCATCATCACCTTCTGGCACATTCCGTGGCCCAACCCGGAGTCGTTCGGCATCTGCCCCTGGCGGGAGGAACTGCTCAAGGGGATGCTGGGGAGCACCATTCTCGGCTTCCACACCCCGTACCATTGCAAGAACTTCCTGGAGACGGTGGACCGCTACCTGGAGACCCGGATCGAGCATGAATCGTCCACCATCTCCCGGCGAGGCCAATTGACCATGGTTGAGAGTTACCCAATCTCCATCCAGTGGCCGCCGGCCTGGCAGGGGACCCTGCCGCCGGTGGACGTGACGCGGAGCGAAATCCTTGGCGAACTGGGGCTTCCCCTGGATCACCTGATCGGGGTCGGGGTTGACCGGATGGATTATACCAAGGGAATCCCGGAGCGATTCATGGCGGTGGAGCGGCTGTTCGAACTGCACCCCGAACTGGTGGGACGCTTCACCTTTGTCCAGATCGCCGCGCCGAGCCGGTCGGCCCTGGAGGAGTACCAGGCGTTCGAGGCGAGGGTCCATTCCCACGCGGAGCGGATCAACGGGCGTTTCAGCCGCGACGGGCGCCCGGCCATCATCCTCAAGGCCGAGCACCACGAACCCGAGCAGGTCAACCGTTACTACCGCGCCGCCGATGTCTGCATGGTCACCAGCCTCCACGACGGCATGAACCTGGTGGCCAAGGAGTACGTGGCGGCCCGGGACGACGAGCGGGGCGCCCTGGTGCTGAGCCAGTTCACCGGCGCTGCCCACGAACTGCATGAGGCCCTGATCGTCAACCCCTATCATGTGGAACAGACCGCCGAGGCCCTCCACCGGGCCCTCACCATGCCCGATTACGAGCAGCGGGAACGGATGCGGAGCATGCGCATGCTGGTGCGCGATTTCAACGTCTACCGCTGGGCCGGCCGGATGCTGCTGGACGCGGCCAGGGTCCGCCAGCGGGAGAAACTGGCCGCCCGGATCGGGGGCGAGTCGTGACCGGGGAGCACGGGATGATCTATCTGTTCAGCCATGCCGGTCTCAGAGATCTGCGGGATTTCATCGACCGGTCCACCCTGTTTGCCTTTGATCTCGACGGCACCCTGGCTCCGATCGTTTCCGATCCGGCAGGGATCATGATCCCGCCGGACGTGCACGAGCGCCTGGTCCGCCTGAACGGTACGGCATCCGTTGCCGTCGTTACCGGCCGAGCCCGGGTCGATGCGGCGCGGCACCTTGGCTTCGCGCCCCGCTTCCTGGTGGGAAACCACGGGGCCGAGGGGCTTCCCGGCGCCGATGCCGCGGAGCGGGAATTCATCGGTCTCTGCCGCGGCTGGATGACGCAACTGGGGGAGCTCCTGCCGGAGGGGGAGGGCACCGGCATCGTCATGGAGGACAAGAGCGCCACACTGTCGCTCCATTACCGAAACGCCCCTGATCGCGAGAACGCTCATCAACGCATCCTGGCTGCCGTTTCCCGGCTGCTGCCCGCGCCCCGGCGGGTTTCCGGCAAGTTGGTCGAGAACCTCGTGCCGGCGGCCGCCCCCCACAAGGGAGACGCGCTTCGGTGCATCATGCGCCATCTCGGCTGTGCCCGCGCGCTCTTTGTCGGTGACGATGTGACCGACGAGGATGTGTTCCGTCTCGGCGACGAAGCCATCTTCGGGATTCGGGTCGGGAACTCTGGTGGGAGCGCGGCCCGCTACTTCATCCGGGGCCAGGATGAGATGGCCCCGCTGCTTGATGAGATCCTGGCCGTGCTCTGAGGGGGCCGGCAGGAGGATATGGTTGCAGGGCCCCATTACCCCTGCCCGTGAGAAGTGGATATCCGCTGGGGAGTGATCGCGATAAACGTGAGTTGTTTCAAATTGTTATAAAATAATGCCCATGATCGGCCCGATGGCGATGTATCGTAGCGACAGCCTTTTGCGGACATTCCCGGTTACGGATCGGGAAGGGGAGGGGACGGAATGAAAATTCTTCTTGCATTCGATGGCTCACCCAGCAGCGATGCCGCGGCCCGCGAGGTATGCCGCCGTCCGTGGCCGCCGGGGAGCGAGGTTCGTGTAATCACCGTGCTTTCTCCTGTCGAACCGAACCTGTTGGGCGGGGAGGGCGAGCACGCCACGGCCTTCGACTACATCATCAGCCGGCAGGAAACTGCTGCTGCCAAGCGACTTAATGCCGTAACGGCTGATTTTGCGCAGCGAGCGCCGGAATTGAGCGTTACCTCGGCACTGCTGGAGGGACGGCCCAAGGATGCCATTCTCAGTGAGGCCGAGCGCTGGGGCGCTGATCTGATCGTGGTCGGAGCCCACGGCTATGGCGTGATCAGGCGCTTTTTCCTCGGCTCGGTCTCCCTGGCGGTTGCCCTTCATGCACCCTGCTCCGTGGAGATTGTGCGGGGGACCTGAAGGAGCCGTACTGCGGATTCAGTGATGCTGCGGCCATATCCTCCCGCGCCGGACGTCATTGCCGAACAGCCGGATCACGGCTCTGTTGCACATAGATATCACCCAAGGGAGCTTGTTGATGGCCAAAAACCGATTCCTTCTCATTATTGCCGCCGTGTTCGTGGTCTTGCCAGCCGCGCTGTCGCTGATCACCTTCTACACCGACTGGCTCTTTTTCCGGGAAACCGGTTACACCCAGGTGTTCACGACGGCCCTGGCGGCAAAGGTCGGGGCCGGGCTCGCCTCAGGGCTCTTTATGTTTGCGTTCGCCATGGTCAATCTGTACTTCGCGAACCGGGCTTCCTTGCCTCACACCCCCCGTGGCGTGTTCTTCGAGGGGGGCAATGTCTACCGCCTCCAGCGCGACGAGATGGTGCAGATGGTGAAGCCCCTGAGCATCCTGGCCGCCCTTGTTCTGTCGCTTCTTGCCGGCAGGTGGGGCGCCCTGCAGTGGCAGAACCTGCTCCTGTTCACGAACGGCGTCACGGTGGGCACCAGCGATCCGATAATGGGGAAGGATCTGGGGTTCTACCTGTTCAGCCTGCCGCTGCTGGAGCATGTGAAGGGGTTTGTCGCCTTCACGGTGCTCGTCACCGGCATTATGGTGGGGGCGGTCTACTTTTTCCGCGGCGGCATCATCCTGTCGGATCGGGGGGCCGATGTGGACGGCGCGGTGAGGCGTCACCTGGCCATTCTGCTGGGGATCTTCTCGCTCACGCTGGCCACGGGCTTTTACCTGGATGCCGTGCGGCTCCTCCTTGCCGGCGGCAACTCTTTCCACGGAGCCGGTTACGTGGATGTCAACGCCCGGCTTCCGCTCTACCGGATTCTCACCCTGGCCACCCCCCTTGCCGGCGCCGTGGTGGCGTTCGGCCTCTGGAAGGGAGCATGGCGCCTGACACTGATCCCGCCGATCATCGTGGCCGCCGTCTACGGCATCGGCATCGTGGGATATCCGGCCATGCTGCAGAAGTTCAAGGTCGCCCCCAACGAACTGGCCCTGGAAACCCCCTACATCGCCAATTCCATCCGGTTCACCCGGCTCGGCTACGATCTGGACAAAATCAAAACCGTTCCCTTTGATGTGGAGCTCAATCTGTCGGCCGCCGACATCGCAAAGAACGACGCCACCATCAGGAACATCAGGCTGTGGGATCACGGCCCGCTCCTCAAGACCTACAGCCAGTTGCAGCAGATCAGGACCTATTACAAGTTTTTCGACGTGGACAACGACCGGTACCTGGTGAACGGCCAGTACACCCAGGTGATGCTCTCGCCGCGTGAGCTCTCCTACAACGATCTCCCCAGCAGAAACTGGATCAACGAACGGCTCATCTTCACCCACGGCAACGGTCTGGCCGTCGGTCCGGTCAGCAGGATCAGCAGGGAAGGGCTCCCGGAATTCTTCATCAAGGATATCCCGGCGGTCAGCCTGGCCGACATCAGGGTGACGCGACCGGAAATCTACTATGGCGAGCTCTCCAACGACTATGTCATCGTCGGGACCAAAGTGCCGGAATTCAGCTACCCGACCGCCACGGGCAACATCAATACGACTTACGGGGGCAAGGGTGGGGTGGCGCTGGACTCGATGCTGCGCAAGGCCCTGTTCGCCGCCCGGTTCAAAACGGAGAAAATCCTCCTTTCATCGGACATTACCGATCAGAGCCGCATCCTCTACTACCGCACCGTGGGTGAGCGGGTCAAGACGGTGGCCCCCTTTATCCGGTTCGACGGCGACCCCTACCTGGTCGTGGCCGACAACGGCACCCTCAAATGGATCATCGACGGCTATACCCATTCGAGCCGGCTTCCCTATTCGAAGCCGCTCAGGGGCGGCATCAACTACATGAGAAACTCGGTGAAAGCGGTGGTCGACGCCTACGACGGCACCCTGGACTTCTATATCAGCGATCCGGACGACGTCATGATCAAGGTCTACGCCCGGATCTTCCCGGGACTCTTCAAGCCACTGTCCGCCATGTCGGCCGACCTGCGGGGGCACATCCGCTACCCCCACCAGTTCCTCCAGGTCCAGGCGGCCATGTTCGCCACCTACCACATGACCGATCCCAAGGTCTTCTACAACCGGGAGAACCTCTGGGAGATCCCCGTACTGGGCGAAGCGCCCATGGAGCCCTACTACACGGTCATGAAGCTGCCGGGAGAAGCCAGGGAGGAGTACATCCTGCTCCTCCCCTTCACCCCCTCCAAGCGGGACAACCTGGCCGCTTGGCTCACGGCCCGCTGCGACGGCGAGAACTACGGCAAGCTCCTGGCCTACACCTTCCCCCGGGACCGCCTGATCTACGGGCCGAAGCAGATCGACGCGCGGATCAATCAGGACTCGCACATTTCCCAGCAACTGACCCTCTGGAGCCAGCGCGGCTCCCAGGTCATCCGGGGGAGCATGCTGGTGATCCCCATCGAACAGTCGCTGCTCTACGTGCAGCCCCTGTTCCTGGCCGCCGCGGACAAGGCGGGGCTGCCTGAACTGAGGCGGGTCATCGTTGCCTACGGTGATGAAGTGGTCATGGAGGAGAGCCTGGAACTGGCCCTGCAGCGGATCTTCGGCGGGAAACGGGCACCGGTTGCCGGCGTTGCGGCAGCCCCTGAGGACGGGAAGGCCTCAACGGGCGATTTGGCCCGGGAAGCCATGAGCATCTTCGAGCGGGCCACCAACCTGCAGCGGCAGGGGGACTGGGCCGGCTACGGCGAGGAGTTGCGGAAGCTGCAGCAGGTATTGAAGCAGCTGGCCCGGTGAAGTCGGCGGGAGAATGACCTGAACAGGTGACGGCCACCACGCCGACGAAGCGGAACGCGGAGCGATGTGGCGCGGCGGCCGTCACCTGTTTACAATTGAGTAAGCCTGTTCAGACGTGTCGTTTATCCGCCGTTCCGGCGGCAATGCGGCCCGCGACGTAGTCGGCAATGGTCCGGGCCATGGTTTCCGGGCACATCCGGTCGTTGTTGAACAGAAGGTCGTAGATGGCGGGGTTTGCTTCATCCTCGAAGAGAAACTCCCGGGTGAAATTGTCGATCTGGGCCTGCTGCTTTTCGATCAGATCCGCCGCCTTGTCGGGGGGGAGGTTCATCCTTTGGCAGATTGAGCCGATCTTGAACTCTCGGGAGCCGAAGATCCGGAAGTCATAGCAGTGTTCCCGGTGGTGGGTGATGATGGCTCCCCCCAGGCCGACGATGATGACGTTGCCCTGCTCCGCCAGGGAGACGATGTGGCTGCAGAGGAGCTCGAAGTATTCGTGGTCGGTCTTCCAGCGCTCGGAGAAGGTGGCCAGAACCTGGGAGAGGATACGGTTCTTGGTCCCCAGGGCCTCCAGAATTTCCCTCGAAACATGGTGGCGCCGTGCCACCTCATCCAGCACATCCTTGTCTACCAGCACCCACTGGTCGCCGGTCTGCTCCGGCATGAGCTTCAGGAGGCTCTCCGCAACGGGGTACCCTTCGCAGCCGAATTCCCTCGACAACGTTATGCAGGGGCGCGGTTTCGGGCCCTTCTGCCTATGGTGGGCCTTTTCCTTCTGGCGCCGGTTGTACTCCTCCAGGGCGCCGATTCTCAAGTCTACGGATGGAATAATCAGGTTTTCCGGCATGGGTGCTCCTCTGAATTGCCTATGTTGGTTTGCTGACTATAGTTCATCGGGGTAATGACCTCAAGGCTTATGGCTTACAGGTCAAAGCCGTGGCTCTGAAGGGAACGATTCCATCTCAGGGGAGAAGGGGGTCAAGGAGTGCTGCGATCAGGGTGCTGACGGCGCAGAGTAAGCCGCCCCAGCAGATGTCGACGGTCGCCATCCTGAGGGGCCACTCGCTGAGGGTGGCGCGGTTGGTGAGATCATAGACGCCGTAGACCACGAGACCGTAAAGAAATCCCCAGCCGAGGGCCGAGACCAGCGGACGGGCCGGGTCAACCCGGGGGAGGGCGAAGAGGACGATCCCTCCCGGCAGGGCCAGGTAGACCCCGGCCGCAGCCAGGAGGCGCGGTTTGATGGCGTCTCCTTCACTCCGGGCCAGGTCCCCCAGTTCCCGCAGGTAGAACCCCCGCATGAGGCGGCCGAGCCAGAGGTAGTCCAGCAGGAGGAAGAAGGGGAGGAGCGCGAGAAAGACAAGGAGACCGTGAGTCATGGCTGCCTCCGGAAATAGTTTGCCGCCCCGACCAGCAGCGGAGTCATGACTCCCCAGCCGGCAGCCAGGATCAGCATGGCCCCGGTGGTCGGCAGCGCCTCGGTGGCCCCGAGCCGGGCACCGCTGTAGTAGGCCAGGGGGCCTCCCACTGCCCCGAACAGGGCGGCCAGGAGGTACCTGCTCCGCAGCCATGCCAGGGAGACGTTCAGGGTGGTGGCGAAGTTGAACCAAAGTGCCACCATCCACAGGGGGCTGAAGGGGCGGGGAAGGAGATAAGCCAAGGGTAGAAAGACCCCGCCGGCAACGAGGGCGGTATCGAAGAAAAACCCGAGGACTCCCGCGGTCAGAATGAGTTTCGTCTCTCCCGGCCGATTATCGGTCAGGGCCAGGTGGATGGCGACCACCAGGGCCACCGCCGCCGGCCCGAGCCAGTGCCGCCCCCCGGCTGCCCCCAGCACCGCCGCGAACCAGGCCCCCTGGAAGAGGGCCACATTGAGAAGGTTTCTTCCCACCTATACCCCCGGTTCCACCATGCAGCCGGGCCGGGCGTAGACCACCTGTTCCACGCCGGTGAACCGCTCCGCGAATCCCCCTTCGCAGTAGGCGAGATAATAGTCCCACATGCGGATGAACCGGTCGTCGCAGCCCAGGGCCCGTACGGCGTCGAGCCGCTTGTGGAAGGTCCTGCGCCACTCCTGGAGGGTTCGGACATAGTGGGGAGTCAGGTCCTCCCGGTGGACCAGGCGCAGGTCGGTGGCCGCTGCCACGGCCCGGGCCATGGCCCCCGGCGACGGACAGCACCCACCGGGGAAAATGTAGCGGTTGATGAAGTCCGGGGTTTTGAGGTAGCGGTCATAGATCCGGTCGGGGACAGTGATGGCCTGGATGAGTCCCATGCCGTCGGCCTTGAGCCGCCGGCAACAGACTGCAAAGAAGGCGGGGAGGTGGCGGTGCCCCACCGCCTCGATCATCTCGATGGAGACGAGCCGGTCGAACTCTCCGGTCAGGTCCCGGTAGTCCCGCTGGAGCAGGGTGATGCGATCGTCCAGGCCGGCCTCCCGGATCCGTTCGGCCGCCAGGGAGAACTGCCGGCGCGAGATGGTGGTGGTCGTCACCCGGCAGCCGTAGTGCTCGGCCGCATGGATGGCAAAGCCTCCCCAGCCGGTGCCGATTTCAAGAAGCTCCATGTCCGGGCGAAGGTGGAGCGCGCGGCAGATCCGGTCAAACTTGGCGACGGAGGCCTCCTCCATGGTGCTGTCGTTCCGCTCGAAGATGCCGCAGGAGTAGGCCATGGTGGGATCCAGAAAGAGTCGGTAGAAGTCGTTTCCCAGGTCGTAGTGGGCGGCGATGTTGCGCCGGCTCCCCCGGCGCGTGTTGTCGTTCAGCCGGTGGAGGAGCCGCCGGAACGGGGCGATCAGCCTCGCCGTCGCTCCTTCCAGGCGCTCCTGGGCATCCTGGTTGCGCACCATGATCCGCACCAGGGCCGGCAGGTCATCACAGTCCCATTCGCCGTCCATGTACGACTCGGCGGCGCCGATGGTTCCTCCGATGGCGGTCCGGCGGTAAAAGGAAGGGGTGTGGACCCGCACCAGGGCCGAGAGGTCGGACCGGGAATCGCCGAATTCCATGCGCTGGCCGCTGTCCAGCAGGGTCAGGTGGCCGCTGGAGATGGCTCCAAGGCTTTTCTGCAACAGGGACCGGGCCAGGCGCTCCATGGGGCCGGCCGGCCGGATTACGGCGTCGGGATAGCCACTGCAGGTCTGCTCGGTAGTCCTCATGGGTGGTAGGCCCCTTTCGTGATGGTGAGTTTTTCCGGATGGGGGCAGAACGGAACCCCCTTTCGCCTGATGCGCAGGGCCTGCCAGTAAATGGCGGTTATGACCCGCGCCGTCATCCAGGGCCAGCGTGCCAGGGACCGTGCCAGGTTCTTCCCCGTCAGGGGGCGCCGTTCAAGGTCAAGCCGTGCCGAGAAGACGATTTCTCCCTGCCGCTCGTTCTCCATTTCAACCGCCAGGGTTTCGCCGGGAGCGGTGAAGCGCCAGGTGTAGCGGATATCCATGGGCATGAAGGGTGAGACGTGGAACTCCTTTTCCAGCTCGAACAGGTACCATTCCCCCTCCCGCTTGGCGCTTCGGGTATCCAGTGCCCGCACGTATTCCTCACCCCAGGGGGTGTTGTGGACTTCGGCGACTATGGCGTCGAGCCGCTGGCCGTCGGCGGCGAAGCAGTAGTAGATGCTGATGGGGTTGAAGCAGTATCCCAGGTAGCGCAGATGGGTCAGAAGGCCGATGGGGCCGGGGGGGCGGAAACCGAGCTGCTCCTCGGCCAGGTCACGTACCGCCGTGTCAAGGGGGCCTTCCCGGCGCAGGTGGTCGGCGCGCCGGAAGCTGGCCCAGGTGTGGCCTTCCACGGACCAGAACAGGCGGTTGGCGAAGACCAGCTCCAGTTCCGCCAGATCCAGGTAGACCATGAAGAGGCTGTAGCGGAACTCGTTGACAACCGGGGTAGTTCTTCGATGTTTCACCGTGCCGTCGTAGAGTGCGCTCCGGGCAGCCGGGGCCATCTCCAGCGCCTTGAGGCAGGCCGTATCCCACGGCGGACAGGCCCCCATCTCAGTCGTGCCCATCAGAGGCCCCTCCCGAATCGGCGGCAGACTGCCAGGGCGCTGTTGAGCCCATCCTCGTGGAAGCCGTACCCCCAGTACGCGCCGCAATACCAGGTGCGGTTGGTTCCGCTGATCTCGTCGCGGCGTTTCTGGGCCTCGAAAGCGGCCGGAGAATAGACCGGGTGGTGGTAGGTGATCCGGCGGATGATCCGCTCCGGAGCAATGGCCTCTGTCCCGTTGAGGGTGACGCAGAAGTCCGTCGATGTTGCCAG
This sequence comes from Geobacter sulfurreducens PCA, assembly GCF_000007985.2. NCBI lineage: Bacteria > Pseudomonadati > Thermodesulfobacteriota > Desulfuromonadia > Geobacterales > Geobacteraceae > Geobacter > Geobacter sulfurreducens. The sequence continues at coordinate 2,546,856 of NC_002939.5, read as the reverse complement.
GGACTGCAATCTGTTCATCCAGTAGGTAACAAAGACCCCGTCCCGCTCATGCCGGGGGATGCGGCAGTTCCAGCTGGCCCGGGCCTTGGGAAGGCCAGGGAGCAAACGGCTGTCGGTGTGGAGCACCGTATCGTTTTCCTGGTACGGGATGGCGGAAAGGAGTTCCCGCTCCGCATCGGAGGGGTCAGTCAGCATGGCCAGCGCCTGGTCGCTGTGGCAGGCCAGGACCACCTGGTCAAAGTACTCGGTCTCTCCTCCCCGGGTCGTCACCGCCACCCGGTCAGGAAAGCGGCGTACCCGGTCCACAGGCGTGGAGAGCCGGACCCGGTCCCGAAACGGGCGGGCCAGCGGTGCCACATATTCCCGGGAGCCTCCGGCAACGACGCGCCAGCGGGGCTGGTCGACCACGTTCAGGATGCCGTGATTGGTGAAAAATCGGACAAAGGCCGCGGCGGGAAACATTGCAAAACGCTTGGGGTCTGCCGACCAGATGGCCGCCCCCATGGGAACCAGAAAGTTCTCCACGAAGGTGACCGAGTATCCGCGGTTTTTCAAGTAATCCCCCAGGGTCAGGGTCATTTCGTGGGAGTCGTAGAGCTCCCGTGCTTCCCGATTGAAGCGGACAATCTCCCGCAGCATCCGCCAGAAAGGACGGTTCAGGAAGTTGCGGCGCTGGGCGAAGAGCGTGTCCAGGTTTGTGGCACAGTACTCCAGTCCATTCCGTTCACTGGTGACCGAAAAGCTCATGACGCTCGGTCGGGACGCGACGTTGAGCCGTTCCAGGAGCCTGATGAAGTTGGGATAGGTCCGTTCGTTGAAGACGATGAAGCCGGTGTCCACGGCAAGGGTGGTGCCGTCCAGGGAGACGTCCACCGTGTTGGTGTGCCCCCCCAGGTAGTCGTTGGCCTCGAAGAGGGTCACCCGATGATCGTCGCAGAGCAGATGCGCCGTTGCCAGCCCCGCAATGCCGCCACCGATAATGGCGATGTTCATGATGCACCATTCTTTCGCGTGGTGTTGGTTTCGCGGATGACTCGTTCGGGATCGAACCCCTGTCGCCGAACCCGTTCCATAATGGCAGCATACACGTCGTCGTCCATAACCGGCGTGCGGCTGAGAACCCACAGGTATTTACGGTTCGGGGTGCCCACCACGGCGTATTCATAATCCTTTCCCAATTCGATGATCCAGTAGTCCCCCCGGAAGGGCCAGAAAAAGGAGACCTTGAGCCGTGCGTTGGAGGCTTTGTCAACCACCCACGCCCGCCCCTTTGCCCGGCGGATGTCCCCATCCTCCACATCGCGGCAGCTGTTCACCACGTCGATATCGCCGTCCTGCCGCAGCGCGTAGTGGGCGTTGCTCCCCAGGCACCCCTTCTGGAAGCTGTTGGGGTAGCGGGCGATCTCGTACCATGTGCCCACGTAGCGGTTCAGATCGACATATTCAACCGTCAGGAGCGGGGGGGATGCCGATGCGGCCATGGCGGCGCGACAGGCGAATCCGGCCGCAAGAAGCGTGGCGACTGCCAGTATGAACAGGGTTTTCATGAAGTCCTCCCCTCATTCATGACGATGCCTCCTGACCCACTTGTCCAGCGATATGACCGGCAGCACCACGGCTCCCACCAGCATCGCATAGAGCCATGCCATGCCGTCGAGGGGGGCAGTTCCGAAGACCGCCTGGAGCGGCGGCAGGTAGATGAAACACGCCTGCAGCAGCAGAAGAATGCCGATGCCTATGAAGATGGCCGGGTTGCTGAAAACCCCCTGGGAGAGCAGGGAATCCCGGAGCGACCGGCAATTGAGGAGATAAAAGACCTGGGTGAAGGTGATGCTGGTCACGCACATGGTCTGGGCCTCGGCCAGGGCCAGGGCATGGCGGGCCGCCGTAACCGGTTCAGGACCCACGATCCGGAAGTATTCCCAGAGGAAGAGGCCGCACCCGCCGGCGGCCATCAGGAGCGCCACTACAACGAGCCGCGCCACGATGAAGCCGGAAAAGACCGGCTCCCCGGGGGAGCGGGGGGGGCGGCGCATGGCGTTGGGCTCCAAAACCTCAAAGGCCAGGGGAATCGACAGGGTGACGCTCGCCACCAGGTTGATCCAGAGAGTCTGGCTGGGGGACATGGCCATGAGGAGCTCGTTGACTCCCTCGACCCGCACCGTGGGGAAGAAGAACATGGCGACGGACAGGGTGCAGGCGAGCCCCAGGTTGGTGGGAAGGACGAAGGCCAGGGACCTGACCAGGTTGTCGTACACCCGGCGTCCCTCCTCAACCGCCGCAGCGATGGAGGCGAAGTTGTCGTCCATGAGGACCACCTTGGCCGCTTCCTTGGAAACCGCCGTCCCCGTGATCCCCATGGCCACACCGATGTCGGCCCGCTTGAGGGCCGGAGCGTCGTTGACCCCGTCGCCAGTCATGGCAACCACGTACCCCCGGGCCTGGAGGGCCTCCACCAGCCGGATCTTGTGCTCCGGGGCCACCCGGGCGAAGACGTTGGTGGCCAGTGCCACCTCCTGCAGTTCCGCATCAGAGAGCCCGTCCAGCCGGCGCCCCTCCACGGGGGTCTGCCCCTCCTGCAGCAGGCCCAGCTGGCGGCCGATGGCCTCGGCCGTGACGGGGTGGTCGCCGGTAATCATCTTCACGGTGATACCGGCGCCGTGGCATTCCCGGATAGCGTCCATGGCCTCGGTGCGGGGGGGGTCGATCATGCAGAGAAGCCCCGCAAAGGTGAGCCCCCCGGCCACGTCCTCCGGGGAGATCTCCTCAGCGCGGTCCGCTTCTTTGGAAGCGCAGGCGATCACCCGCATCCCCTGGCGGGCGTAGATCTCCATGGCCTCGTGAATCCGGCGCCGCTCCGGCTCCGACAGGACGCAACGATCGAGGACGATTTCCGGCGCCCCCTTGAGGAGAATCCGGTGTCCCCCTTCCATCCGGTTCAGGGTGGCCATGAATTTGGTGTCCGACTCGAAGGGGATCACATCCAGGCGCCCGTGGCGGCTGCGCAGTTCGTGGTCGTCCAGTCCCCCTTTGCGTCCGGCGACCACCAGGGCCGCCTCCGTGGGGTCGCCGGTGATGGCCCAGCCGTCCCCTTCGGGGCGCAGGGCGGCATCGTTGCAAAGCAGGGCGATGATAAGCAGTTTCTCCAGGGGGGGCGGCATCTCCGCCAAGCGGGTGCCGTCATGCTCGATCTCCCCCGCCGGCCCGTAGCCGATGCCGGAGAAGCGGTACTCGTGGCCGTCGAGCCATGCCACCTGCACCGTCATCTCGTTGCGGGTGAGGGTGCCGGTCTTGTCCGAGCAGATGACCGAGGTGGAGCCCAGGGTCTCCACCGCCGGCAGGTGGCGGACAACGGCGTGGCGGTCGGCCATGCGCCGTACGCCGATTGCCATGCAGATAGTGATGACCGCCGGCAGCCCCTCGGGGATGGCGGCCACCGCGAGGGAAACAGCCACCATCAGGGCTTCCCCCACCGGCGCATCCTTGATCCAGATACCGAAGGCAATCAACACCGTCACCACGACCACCACTGCAATGGTGATCCCGCTGCTCACCTTGGCCAGCTGCCGGGTGAGGGGGGTTTCCAGCTGGCTCGTCTGGTTGAGGAGGGCATTGATCCGTCCAAGTTCCGTGCCGTTCCCCGTGGCCACCACCACTCCCGTGGCTGCCCCCTGCACCACCAGCGTCCCGCTGTAGGCCATGCAGACCCGGTCCCCCAGGGGGGCGTCGGGCGACACCGGATCGGATTGCTTTGCCACCGGCAGGGACTCGCCGGTGAGAGCCGCCTCCTCCACCAGCAGGTTCTTGACCCTGATGAGGCGCAGGTCGGCCGGCACCTTGTCGCCGCTCTGGAGCGTCACCAGATCCCCCGGGACCAGCAGGTCGGCGGGGACCGTCACGGCGCGCCCCTCCCGCAGGGCCGTCGTCCCCTCGGGGATCATTGCCGACAGGGCCTCGATGGCCTTGCCTGCTCGGTATTCCTGGATAAAGCCGATTATGGCGTTGATGATCACGGCGCCGAAGACCACGGCGGCATCGGTGGGCTTCCGCAGGGCGAGGGCCAGGGCGCCGGCGGCGATGAGGAGCCAGCCGATGGGGTTGTTGATCTGGCGCCAGAAGAGGAGCAAGGGGCCGTCTCCCCCTTTCCGGAGCAGGGTGTTGGGGCCGTGACGCCGGAGCCGCTCCGCCGCCTCGGCAGACGTCAGCCCGTCGGGGCCTGTCTCAAGGCGTGCCAAGACCTCCCGCTCCGGCGCTGTATGCCAGGGAAGCTTGCCCGGGTTGGTTGTGGTGCTATTCGACGAGTCATTCAATCCAGGCTGGGGTTGCAAGTACGTACCTCCGATTTTTATTTATATCAATGGTCTGACTTCCACCACCCTGAACCAGGCGGCATGGGTGACCGCATTGCCGGTCCCCGGACCGACGAGGGTTTCGGCGTTCTCCTTGATGTGGGCCAGCATCTCACCCTCTTCTTCGGTCCTGATCAGTTCCAGGGCCAGCCGCACCCCACTGAAACCCGGCGTCCCCGCCTTGAACAGAAAAGAGGCGTGGGGATTCCGGGCGATGTTGCGGACGGTGCGGCCGTCGGTCATCCCCCAGACCAGGGTGGTTTCGTCGATGAGGTGGGGGCGGGCATAGACGGCGGTGTTGACGCTGCCGTCAGGGGCGGCGGTGGCCATGACCCCCAGGCCCGGTTGCTGGAACAGTTCGTAAAGGTTCATGGAGCTTTCTCCTCTCGGTGGAACATTTATCACCCCCGGGGCGGCAGGGGGAAGAAGGCGCTCGTGCGGCGTTTGTACTCCTCGAAGTCGGGTCGTCCCTCGTAGTGTTTTTCCAGCATCGGGATGCCTGAAACCTTGAGGATCAGCACCGTGATGGCCAGGGGGCCGATGACGGTCCACCACCCGCCGGGAACCGCAAGGGCTATGAGCCATATCCCCCACCAGAGGGTCACCTCGCCGAAGTAGTTGGGGTGGCGGGTGTAGCGCCAGAGTCCGCCGGTCATGAGCTGCCCCTTGTTTTCCGGATTGCGGATGAAGTGCAGCAGTTGCCGGTCCCCCACCGCCTCGAACAAGAACCCGGTGAGCCAGATGAAAAAGCCCAGGCTGTCCAGCCATCCGAGCGGTGTCGGCGGCGCTCCGTTGACGAAGATCACCGGCACCGCCACCAGTACCAGGAGCACCCCCTGGAGCATGAATACCTGGAGGAACGAGCGGAGCACGAACCAGCGCCCCCACTCCTCCCGCCACTGCCGGTAACGGGGATCCTCCCCCTTGCCCCGGTTGCGGGTGTGGATGTGAAGGGCGAGCCGCACCCCCCAGACCAGCACCAGGAGGGAGACCAGGAGGCCCCGGGGGGCGTAGTGGCCGCCGGCCACGAGGGAGACCGCCGCCGCCAGGATGAACCCGAGCCCCCAAGCCACGTCGGCGATGTCGTTGCGCCCCTTCAGCCGGGAAGCAACGAACCAGCCGGTCATAGAGGCGAGCACGAATCCGGCGGTAGTCAGGAGAATCGCCGTCACAATGCTGCCCCTCCTTCCTTCCCCCCTCCACCCTCCAGGATGGAGCGAATTCTCAGGGCCGCCACCCGGCAGACTGCCAGGTAGGGGGCAGCCGGCATCGGGACCTCGAAGACCACTCGGCACCGCTCCTGCCCCAGTGGCTCCACCCGGTGGCCAGTGGCGGGGATGCCGGCAACCGACCAGCACCAGCGGCGCCCCGGCTCGAACTCGGTGATCCGGAAGGGGAGCCGCAGGCCGACGACCGTCCGTACCCATCCGATCGTGCCGGGGCCGATGAAGCGCTCCGGGCACTCAACCCCGGAGACCGATGGCCCCCACTCGCTCCAGCGCCGAGTATCGGTAAGCAGTTCCCAGGCGGCCGCAGCCGGGGCCCGCACCTCAACGGCCGTTTCCATGCCTCTCTCCCATGAGGAGCTTCCCGATACCGTCCGCCGGTTCCCATCGGCGCAGGTGCCAGAGCAGATAGCCGGCCATGGCGAAATTTCCCAGGGTCATGATAAGGATGAACCAGAGCCCCGCCCGCCCCGCGCTTCGCTCCCGCCAAGCCACCCAGAGCCAGAAAAAGAGAAATCCGAAGTAGGCATCGGCCAGGGTTGCGCGGAACCAGGGATCCGGTAAGAGGAGGCGGGCGGCGGTGACCACGTCCTCGTGGATGGAGGCGGTGACGGTCACGAAGAGCATGACGGCCAGCACAATAAGGCATATGGTGGTCAGGAGGGCCTTCATCTCAGCCGCTCCCCAGGAGATCATTCTTCAGCGTGTCGTCGATGGGCCTTCGGCCCAGCCAGATGCCGAAGTAGGCTGCCGCGAAATCGGCCCCTTCGATGGTGATGAGCGGCGTGCCGTTCAGGGTGAGCTCCGTCCCCCGGCCAGGGAGGTAGGTGAGGGCGTACCGGTCACCGGGCTTCACGTCCCGGTAGGCGGCGTTGATGCGGTCAATGCGGCTGCGCAACCGCGCCAGCTCCTCGGCGGCAAGGTTGCGCCTGAGAACCGGTTCGGCCCCCTTACCGAAATCGCTTCCCTTGATTGACACCAGGTAGCTGAGCTCCAACCGCTTCGGTACATCGGTCAGCACCCGCTGGGGAGGAACCCCTTCCGGAAGATAGAGGGCCGCCACGTAAGCCTTGATGACCTTGAGGTAGCGAAGCAAGGCGGCATTGTGGAGGGTGAGGGTAGCATCACCAGCCTGAATCCGTTCGAGAAAGGTCACCCCCTGGACGCTCCGGCCGTGGGAAGCGGCTGGCGGTGTCAGGGCGAAGCAGAGAAGGCAGAGGATAACGATGGGTGCTTTCATGGGCGGCTCCTGTGATCACTCTGGATTCTAGCAGTCGCCGGTGTATACGCAAGCGAGGACGCGGAAAGTTGCCGTGGCCGTGCGGAGCGCCGACGGTCTGCTATAGTTCTGGAGATGGAATTGTTCCATCAGGGTAAGCTGGGATGCCGTGCCAGAATAGCGGCCCGGTGGATATGACCATGGATGTGGCAGCCGGGGCCACGGTGCCGGCCACGCTGAGGCCCATGAATGAACACGCGATGGGGATGATCAATGAAATTTCTGACAGTGAGGGCGATGTTGGCAGGAATACTGGCGGGGCTCTTGCCTGCCTGCGCCGGTGAGCGTCCCGCCAGCCTGGGGGTGAGGGATGGGAGGCTGTCCCCCTGCCCCTCATCCCCCAACTGCGTATCCAGCCAGGAGTCCGACGATCGGCACCGGATCGCCCCCCTGGCGTTCACGGGGGATCCCGATGCGGCCTTCGCGCACCTGATGCTGGTCCTGGAAGCACGGGGCGACACGACCATCATCGAACAGACGGGGGAATACCTGCGGGTGGAGTTGCGCACCACCTTCTTCGTGGATGACGGAGAGTTCCTCCTGGATCGGGGGCGGCGGGTCATCCACGTCCGTTCGGCCTCGCGTCTGGGCTATTCAGACTTGGGTAAAAACCGCGGCAGGATGGAGGATATCCGCCGTGCCTTTTCCCCGGCGGGGTCAGCACCATGAACAGAATGGTGTCACTCATGGAGCACGGGATGCTTCCCGACGCCGTCATCCGTAGCGGCATCCGGCGGCTTCTGATGAAGCGGTTGCAGGAAGAGAGCTGCGGCGACACAGAGGCGGATCGAGCGCGCCAACGTGAGTTTTTCGAACAACTGAGCCACAGTCCCTTGGCAATGGAAACGGGCGCCGCAAATAAGCAGCACTACGAGCTGCCTCCCGACTTTTTCTCCCTCGTTCTGGGGCCTCGCCGCAAGTACAGCTGTTGCCTCTATCCCCCCGGCGTCGATGACTTAGCCACCGCCGAGGAAGCAATGTTGCGGCTCACCTGTCAAAGGGCCGGTCTGGCCGATGGGATGGATATCCTTGAACTTGGGTGCGGGTGGGGTTCCCTGACCCTCTGGATGGCCGAGCACTATCCTGATGCCCGCATCACGGCGGTTTCCAACTCTGCGCCCCAGCGGCAGTTCATCCAAGGGGCCTGTCGAGGGCGGGGCTTCGGTAATGTGAGGGTCATCACTGCCGACATGAACGACTTCACCATTGAGAAGACCTTCGACCGGGTCGTATCGGTGGAGATGTTCGAACACATGCGCAATTACGCCGAGCTTCTGCGCCGCATCGCAGGCTGGCTGAAGGACGACGGGCGGCTTTTCGTTCACATTTTTTGCCACCGAACCCTGGCATACCTGTTCCAGACCGATGGGGAAGACGACTGGATGGGCCGATACTTCTTCACCGGCGGCATCATGCCGTCTGACCATCTCCTCTTCTATTTCAATGACCACCTGGCGGTTGAGGATCACTGGCGAGTGGGCGGCCGTCATTACCAGCGGACCTGTGACGGCTGGCTTGAACGGATGGATACCGAGCGCCGGAAGATTCTGGAGATTTTCTGGGATGTTTACGAAGGCGACGCTCCGGTCTGGTTCCAGCGCTGGCGGGTATTTTTCATGGCCTGCTCTGAGCTCTTCGGGTACAGCGAAGGCAATGAATGGTTCGTATCCCACTATCTTCTCAGGAAGAACTCAGCCGGTGTCTTGTGCGGGAACCGACAAAAGGCCCTGTCCTTTTCTGGAGTGTGTAAGTGACCATTGAGATTCTGCTCGTGCTGGGCCTGGTCCTCTCTGCGGTAATCCTCTTTGCCACGGAGCGGATTCCGGTTGACATCGTCGCCCTCATTCTCATGGCAACGCTCCTTCTTTCCGGTATCATTGCCCCGGAAGAAGCCATCGGAGGTTTCAGCAACCCGGCCACAGTCACCGTTGGGGCAATGTTCATACTTTCGGCGGGGCTTTTCAGGACCGGCGCGGTGAACCTGCTGGGAATCACCCTGGCCCGGCTGGGAGCGTTGAGTTTCTGGCTGGTCCTGGTAGTTATGATGCTGGCGGTGGGGGTACTCTCCGCCTTTATCAACAACACGGCTGCAGTGGCCATCTTTCTTCCCATTGCCCTGGGAGTGGCTCGGGATACGGGGGTATCGGCCGGCAGGCTCCTCATGCCCCTCTCCTTTGCCTCCATGTTCGGCGGGGTTTGCACCCTCATCGGTACCTCCACCAATATTCTCGTATCCTCCATTGCCGGCCGGCATGGCCTCGAACCTTTCGGCATGTTCGAGATGAGCGGTCTTGGTCTCATTTTTTTCGCAGCGGGGAGTGTCTACATGCTGCTGGTGGGCGTGAGGCTCATTCCCGAGCGCAAGGGGGAGGAGGACCTGCGAAGGCTCTTCGGCATCAGCGATTACCTGACCGAGATCGTGCTGGAGCCGGAGGCCCGCTCCGTGGGATCGGTGCTGGCCGATTCGCCGCTGCTGCAAGATATTTCGATCCGGAGCGTGGAGGTATTCAGGGACGGGACCCTCCTCGATGAGCCCGGCGACCGGATCGTGCTCCAGGCCGGCGATCATCTGAAGGTCCGCTGCGATCTGGAGAATTTCAGGAAACTCAAGGAGCGGCGCGGCATCGCCCTGCGACAGGATTCGGGCCGTGCGCCGGGAGAGGAGGCGGTCCTGGTGGAGGCGGTGGTGGCACCGGGGTCCACCCTGGACGGCCGAAGTCTCAAACAGGCACGGTTCCGTTCCCGGTACGGCCTTACGGCGCTTGCGGTCCGCCACAGGGGGCGGCTCATGAGGGAAGACCTGGAAATGATGCAGCTGCGGGCGGGCGACGTTCTTCTCTTCGAGGTGGAGCAGCACCACCTGGACCATCTCCGGGAGGACAAGACCTTTGTTCTGGTCTCCCAGGTTGAGCTCCCCGTCTTCCGCAAAAGCAGGATGGTCACTGCTGTTGCCATCGTGGCTGCAGTGGTGGCTGCCGCGGCAACGGGGCTGGTTCCCATCGTGGCCGGAGCCATCGTTGGTTGCATCCTGATGGTTCTGACCCGTTGTCTGACCCGCGAGGAGGCCTACAGCGCCATCAACTGGCAGGTGATCTTTCTCCTTGCCGGAGTTCTCACCCTGGGGACTGCCCTGGAAAAGAGCGGCGCAGCACGTCTCCTGGCGGGCTACCTGGTTGAGACGGTGGGGACATGGGGGCCCGTGGCCCTGGTCTCGGCCTTCTACCTCGCGACGTCGCTGCTGACCGAGATGATGTCCAATAATGCGACGGCAGCCATGCTGGCTCCCATCGCCATCGCTTCAGCCGAGGCATACGGGGTTGATTCCCGCCCCTTCCTCATGGCCATCACCTTTGCCGCTTCAGCCAGTTTCATGACCCCGGTCGGCTACCAGACCAACACCCTGATCTATGGGCCAGGCCAGTTCAGGTATGCTGATTTTCTGCGAGTGGGAACGCCACTCAATATTCTTTTTTGGGTTCTGGCGACGATATTCATTCCGCGCTTCTGGCCTTTTTGACGGGGAGAGCTGCCCATGGAAACCTTGATGGAACTGATTGGAACAGTCAGGCAATACCTTGAAATTCCCATTCTGAAGCTCGGCGGCGCCCCCGTGACCCTCTGGGCCATCATTCAACTGGTGGTGCTGGTGGCGCTTCTCTTCTACCTCTCGGGCAAGCTGCGGACCTGGATCGTTGAGCAGTTCCTCACCCGGACCAGGATGGAGCTGGGCGCCCGCCAGGCCACCGGCTCCATTATTCGCTACACCATCATAGCCATCGGTTTCATCGTCATCCTCCAGACCGCCGGCATCGACCTTACCGCACTCAACGTTCTGGCCGGCGCCGTCGGCATCGGCGTCGGTTTCGGCCTCCAGAACATCGTCAATAACTTCGTCAGCGGCATCATCATCCTCTTCGAGCGTCCGATCAAGGTGGGGGACCGGATCGTGGTGGGCACCGTTGAGGGGGATGTGGTTCATATCGGCGGCAGGAGCACGACCGTGGTGACTAACGACAACATCACCATCATTGTGCCCAATTCCAAGTTCATCACCGAGAATGTGGTGAACTGGAGCCACAACGAGCGGAAGGTCCGGTTCCGGATTCCCGTGAGCGTTGCCTACGGCAGCGATGTTCATCTGGTGGAGCGGCTACTCCTGGAGGTGGCTGCCGACAATGCCGACGTGCTGGAAAAGCCGCCACCTGCCGTGCGTCTCATGGAATTCGGGGACAGCGGACTCAACTTCGAGTTGAGGGCCTGGAGCACTACTCTCATCCATCGGCGCGGACTTCTTACGAGCGCCCTCAATTACGGCATTTACAAGGCGTTCACAGAAAACGGCATTGAAATACCATTTCCCCGGCGCGATATTCGCATATTTAATGACGGGATGGGCAACCCATCATAATGATTGTGGATTTGAGTTGAGCAATTGCCGTGCTGAGGGGGATTCATGATCACGCAGATCAAAAAATTTGAAAAAATGATTATTTTCTCACTGGTAGTCATGATGGCACTGGTTCTGTTTCTTGCAACGCTTGAGCTGGCCTGGATCATCGTGAAGGATATCGTTTCGCCGCCGTTTCTTCTCCTGGAAATTGATGAATTGCTGGAGATTTTCGGTCTGTTCATGCTGGTTCTGATCGGAATTGAGTTGCTGGAAACCATCGCGAAAACCTATCTGGCCCAATCAACCGACCACGCAAGGATCGTGATGGCGGTTGCAATCATTGCAATTGCCCGAAAGGTCATCATTCTCGATGTGAAGGACCTTTCGGGCCAGGTCCTTTTGGGGATAGCGGCAATAATTCTGGCGCTGAGCATCGGCTATTACCTGATACGGCGAAGGTCGGGCGGTTCGGAGAGGGAAGGGGATACGTCATCTGAGCCTGAGCGGCTGTAACCGTTGGAGTGAGTCATTTTCTGTTGCCGTTGGCGGGCGCGGCGGCAAACAGCTTAGCGGAGATAAGTTGTGAACGGTGCAGGTACTGAGTTGAGACAGTCTTCAAAGCCAAAACGCTATGCAGTGGTTACGGGTGTCGCGTGGACCCTTGCCGTGGGCTTTTCGATGGCCTGGAGTTTTATTCAGGAGCGGGATGCGATGCACGAGGCGGCGAAGGTGGACGCCAGGGCCCAGTTCGAGAAGGATATCGTGTACCGGCGCTGGAATGCCGGTCACGGCGGAGTATATGTGCCCGTCACGGAGCGTGCCCAGCCCAACCCGTGGCTTGCCGGCCTGAAGGACCGGGATGTGGAAACCACCACGGGGAAACGGCTCACCCTCATCAATCCCGCCTACATGACACGACAGGTCCACGAGCTCAATTTCGAAAGCTCGGGCATCCGGGGCCACATCACGAGCCTCAGACCCATTCGGCAGGCCAATGCGCCTGACAACTGGGAAACCCGGGCATTGGAATCCTTCGAGCGGGGACAGCAGGAATACTCCTCGGTTGAACTCATGGACGGTGTCCCCCATCTTCGCCTGATGAGGCCGCTGATGGTGGAGCAGTCCTGCCTCAGGTGCCATCCCGGCCCGAGCTATTCAGTGGGCGACGTTCGCGGCGGCATCAGTGTTTCAGTTCCCCTTGCGCCCTATTCGGCCCTTGCCCGGAACAAGATGGCCGCCACAGGCGCAGGTCATCTGACGTTCTGGGCGGCAGGGCTCGGGGGCATCATCCTGGCGGCGCGCCGGATCACCCGCGACGACCGCTCTCTTCTCTTGCAGCAGGCACGGCTTGCCGAAAGCGAAGAGCGTAACCGGCTCCTGTCGGAGGTAGCTCTGGAAGGGATCGTTATCCACGACAGGGGCATTGTTCAGGATATGAACGCCAGGTTTGCAAAACTGTTCGGCTACCCGCGGGAGGAGTTGGAGGGAATCAACGTGATATCCCTGCTGTTCCATCCTGATGATATCGGTTCCATGATCGATAAGATGAGCAGGGCACATTCTGAGCCCTACCAGGTGCGTGGGGTGAAAAAGGACGGAACGGTCTTTGATGTTGAGATCGAGGGCTACAATCTGCAGCACGGGGACAAGTCCGTCAGGGTCGTGTCGGTGCGGGACATCACCGAGCGTAGGCGGGCTGAGGAGGCCTTGCGCCAAAGTGAGGCACTCTTCAGGAATCTGTTCGAGCACCATGCGGCCGTCAAGCTGATCATTGATCCCGTCAGTGGCGCCATCGTCGACGCCAATAACGCGGCGGTGAGCTTTTACGGCTGGTCCCGTGAGCAGCTCAGGGCCATGAATATCCGGGACATCAACATGCTTTCGCCCGAGGAGCTGGTGAGCGAGCTGGAAAATACCAAAAATATGGAGCGGATCCACTTCTTTTTCCGTCACCGCCGGGCGGACGACTCCGTCCGAGATGTTGAGGTGTTCAGCAGCAGGATCGAGGTGAAGGGAAGGGAGTATCTGCACTCCATCGTTCACGACGTTACCGAGCGCAAACGTGCGGAGGAAGAGCTCCTTCTCGCCAAGGAACAGGCCGAATCCGCCAACAGGGCAAAGTCGGAATTCCTCGCCAACATGAGCCATGAGATCCGCACTCCCATGAACGGCGTGATCGGCATGACCGGCCTGCTGCTGGAAACGGGGCTCGCCGACGAACAGCGGAGATATGCCGAAATAGTCAGGACCAGCGCCGCATCGTTGTTGCAGGTCATTGACGATATTCTCGACTTCTCCAAGATCGAGGCCGGCAGGCTGGAGATGGAAACCATCGGTTTCGACCTGCGCACCTTGCTTGATGACCTGGCGGAATCTCTGGCGTTCAAGGCGAATGAAAAGGGGTTGACGTTCACCTGCCTGCTCCGGCCCGAGGTGCCCCGGTTCCTGATGGGCGATCCGGTCCGATTGAAACAGGTCCTGGTCAACCTCGCGGGGAATGCGCTCAAATTCACTCACCAGGGCGAAATCTCCGTGGAGGTCGGCTCCCTGACTAAAACGGGCGACTCGGTCAAGCTCCGTTTTGCCGTGCGTGATACCGGCATCGGCATTCCGCCCGAAAAAACGGAGCTTCTGTTTGAGAAGTTCACCCAGGCGGATGCTTCGATTACGCGTAAATACGGCGGCACTGGTCTCGGCTTGGCCATCTGCAAACGGCTGGTGCAGATGATGGGCGGAGAGATCGGGGTCACCAGCCGGCCCGGCGTGGGCTCCGAATTCTGGTTTACTGCTTCCTTCGGCACACAGAACCTCCGGGACTCCTCTCCGGAGCCGGACGGCGGTGACGGTCCGCTGCAGCTGCTGAGCGATCTGGGGCACGACGATGTCCGTATCCTGCTGGTCGAAGACAACGCCACCAACCGACAGGTGGCTCTTGGGATCATAAAACGGCTCGGCCTGCGGGGCGATGCCGCGGCCAACGGCGCAGAGGCATTGGACCTGCTGGCGACGACTCCCTACGATCTGGTTCTGATGGATGTTCAGATGCCTGTCATGGACGGGTTCGAGGCAACCAGGCACATCCGCGATGTCCGGTCGCCGGTCCTCAACCACGAGATTCCCGTCATTGCCCTCACTGCCCATGCGATGAAGGGAGACCGGCGCAAGTGCCTGGACGCGGGCATGAATGACTATCTCGCCAAACCGATCTTCCCTGACGCTCTGGCCGAGATGTTGGTCAAGTGGCTCCCTCGCCGCTGCCGGATTTCAAACGACGGTGACGGGGAGCGCGCGAACGCGGTGCCGGCTGTGCCGGATGGAACGCCCGTCTTTGACCGTCCGGGCCTGGAGGCACGGCTCATGGGAGACGAATCTCTGGTGACGGAGGTCGTTGCGGCATTCCTGGCTGATATGCCTGACCTGATCGAACGGCTCAGGGCGGCAGTGGCTGACGGTGAGCCGGCAACCGTTGCCCACTGGGCCCATACCATCAAGGGGGGGGCCGCCAGTGTCGGGGGAGAGCGGCTGCGGGCGGCCGCGGCAGCCTTGGAGTATGCGGCGGTTGCGGGAGGCATGGGCGGTGTCGCCTGCTGCATGAACATGCTGGAAATCGAATTCGGCCGATTATGTGAAATCATGAGACAAGACTACGTCAAGGAGTGACGCCTATGCGAATTCTCATCGCCGATGATGATGTAACCTCGCGCACTATGCTGACCGGACTGATGAAACGGTGGGGCTACGACGTGGTGGAGGCGATTGATGGAGCGCAGGCCTGGGAAGAACTGCAAAAAAGCGATGCCCCCAAGCTGGCCGTACTGGATTGGGTTATGCCCGTCATGGACGGGGTGGAGGTGATCCGGCAGGTCCGTGCCCGGTCAGCTGAACATCTGCCCTACATTCTCCTGCTCACGGCCAAAAACGGTACTGACGACGTAATCCGCGGGCTCGATGCCGGCGCCGACGATTACGTGGGCAAACCGTTCAGTCTCGGAGAACTGCGCGCCCGGATCCAGGTGGGCCGCCGCACCGTCGAGCTGCATTCGAGACTGCAGGAGACCCAGGAGGCCCTGAATCACCAGGCCACCCACGATCCATTGACCGGCGTCATGAACCGGCGCGCGATTATTGACCACCTGGAAAAAGAGCTGTCCCGGGTCAAGCGGGATGGGGGAAGTTTGAGCATCGGCATCCTGGATATCGATCACTTCAAGCGGGTAAACGACCGTTACGGTCATCAGACCGGAGACGAGGTGCTGTGCGGCTGCGTCGGAGTGCTGGGGGGGCTGCTCAGGGACTATGACCTGCTGGGTCGGCTGGGCGGAGAAGAATTCCTCGTGGTAGCTCCGGGCACGGGAGATGATTGCAATCATCTCTATGAGCGGCTCCGGGCGGCCATAGCTTCGACAAAATTCACCTCCAGGGCTAAGCCGGTGTCAGTTACCGTAAGCATCGGTGTTGCCGCGTGCGACGGCACCGCCGGTCTGGACGAACTGCTGGCTGCCGCCGATGATGCCTTGTATCGGGCTAAAAGGTCAGGACGGGACCGCGTGGTTCAGGCGGGATCACCATGATTGGTCGAGCCGGTGGGACGCGTAGCGGGCACGCTGCATGTCTCCGACTCTCTCTCCTTGCTGTGGAGTCCAGCCAGGATCATATCTTCCGTCGACATCTGTCGGACCGCTTGGTTCAGTGAAAGAAAGCTGATCAGGTTCCCATATCGTTCCTGCCAGCCGGCCCGTTGGGCCAGATCCCGGACCGGCCCCTTCATGCCGGCGAATGCCACGACAATTCCCCTTTCCCCGTGGCCTTCGATGATCACCTCCAGTGCCGCCAACGCTACCGCATCCATATCGTTGACCCCCGAGAGATCGAATATGATTTGGCGCACATCCGCCCGCTCTGCTAGGGTAGCCCGCAGCCAGTCCCCTACAAACGCCATGTTGGCGAAGTAGAGGGAAGCGTCGACCCGCACGAGCAGCATGCCGCGAGGCACAACGGCATGAGGGTAGCGGCGGATGTTACGGAAGACCCCTTCCTCTTCAAGCCACCCCAGTTCGGCGATGTGGGGATGGGCACTCCGCCATATGAAAACCAGCAGCGAGAAGATGACGCCCGCTACGATGCCTGCCTCCACGCCGAAACCGAGCGTAACCAGGAACGTCAGAACAAACGTGTAGCCGTCGCTGGGCTTCACCCGAAAAAGGTAGCGGGCTTCGGCTGCCTCCACCAGGCCGGCAACGGCCACAATGACGATTGCAGCCAGGATCGTTTTTGGAAGGTAGTGGAAGAGGTGAGTGAAGTGAAGCAGTATGATGCCGATGAGAGTTGCCGTAATCATGCCGGCCAGGCCTGTTCTGGCACCGGCCCGATGGTTGACCGCGGTGCGGGAAAAGCCGCCGGTGACCGGATAGCCTGAAAAAAATGCCGCAGCCACATTGGCAATGCCGAGTCCGACCAGTTCACGGTTCGGGTAGATCGGGTATTTTTCCCGGTCGGCAATGAGACCGGCAACGGCAAATGATTCCAGATAGCCGATCAGGGCGATGGTCACGGCGGCCGGCAGGAGCGTAAGTATTTGATCCGCGGCGAATGGCGGCAGGGAAAGGGGGGGAAGCCCATGGGGAAGATCACCGACAGTCCTGACCCCTGCCTGATCCAGGTGCAAAAGGGCCGTCAGCGGAATGCCGAGGACGATTGCCGCCAGCGGAGCGGGAAAGCGGGGCGCGAACCGTTGCAGGAGAAGCAGCATGCAGATGGCCGCCAGCCCCATTACGCTGGTCAGGAGGTGGAGCGTCCCAATGTTCCGGACCACGCCGGCGGCCAGCTCCAGAGCGGACTCGCCGCCGTCGCCGGATATTCCAAGCAGGTTCTTAAACTGGCTCAGGCTGATGAGAAGCGCCGCCGCCGAGGTGAACCCTCCGATGGCGGCCCGGGAGAGGAAGTTGACCATGAAACCGGCCCGGACGGTTCCCAAAAGCAGTTGCAGCACACCTGTCAGTAGGGCAAGTTGCAGGGCTGCGGACACATAGCTCGCTGAACCCGCGTGGGCAACCTTGCTGCAGGCTACGTGCACAAGCAGCGATACGATGGCAACGGGTCCCACGGACAGGTGGCGCGACGACCCGGCCAGGGCATAGGCCAGCAGCGGCACCGTAGCAGCATAAAGCCCCATGATGGGGGGAAGCCCTGCAAGCAGCGCATAGGCCATTCCCTGGGGGGCCAGTATCACCGCAACCACTGCGCCTGCCGCCAGATCCGGGAGTAGATCGGCCGGACGATAGGAGCGGAGCCATTCGGGCAGCAAAGAGGAGGGCGTCAACCTCATGGAGTCACAGACCGGCCCGCTCCAGCCAGACCAGTAAACCGATCAGCAACGCCGACAGGGGCAGGATAACCACCCAAGGGGTCACCCGCAACAGTTCCGGGAAGGTGAGGGTGCCGAAATCGCCCTTGGGAAGAATGGTTCTGGACAGGTAGGGAAAGGAGTGAGCGTAGAGTCCTGCACCGATGATGATCCCCGACATCCCGCCCACGAAGGCGTCCATCTTTCCCTGTGCCACAGCCGCGGCGATGGTGCCGGGGCAGTAGCCCAGGACGGCGAAGCCGACGCCGAAGATGAGACCTCCCACCAGCGTCATCCCCAGTGAGCCGGGCTTGGGGTGGAGCTGGGCAAAGCCGAGGCTGCGGAGCAGGTGAACGCCGATCATCCCCGTCAACATGGCGGTCACCATGATCTTGATGACGGTGAAGTTTCGGAACAGCAGCTGCCCCACAATCACATCGTACTCGGTGACATTGCCCTTCTGAAGAAGGAATCCGAACAAAAAGCCGATTACGAGTCCCAAGATAAGCTGGGCCGGTTTGTTGGCGTGAAGGGCGGAAAACATGGCCTAACCTCCCAGAGCGTACTTGACGAAGGCGGTTGCGGCTCCGGAGGCGAAAAAGGCCGCCACTGCCAGCCAGCCGCTCACCGCCAGTTGCAGGGTGCCGCTGATGCCGTGGCCGCTGGTGCAACCACCGGCCCAGCGTGCGCCGAATCCCATGATGATGCCGCCGGCAAAGGCGGTAACCAGGCGGGGTAGATGTTCTGGTCCGAAGGTGGCGGCCCAGAGGGACGGTACCCACTGGAGGCGGAACTCCCCTGACAGCCACGAAGAGGTGAAGGCTCCCAGAACGATCCCTGCCACCAGCATCCACTCCCAGTCGATTTCCGGGACGAACTGTCGATAGTAGGGCATCTCGCGCACCTTCTGCCCCCGGACCAGTTGCTCCAGCATGCCGCTGGTCCGGGCAAAGGCGGTGGAACAGCCGATGGGCTTGTCCGACAGGACGAAGGCGAAGCAGGAGAGGAGGCCGATGCCGATCCCCACAGCATAGGGGGACCATTCGGTCATGGTCAGAAATGAGATCATGGTTTTTACCCCCGTCACCGTCCCATGAAGCGCGGACCGTGGGGCACCACGCAGAGGGGGCATTCCGGTGCGAACCCTGCGGCATTGAAGCCGGTCATGCCGCCGGCCACGTTCCAGACCCGGCTGAAGCCGTTGCGCTTGAGGATGCTGGCCGCCAGGCTCGACCGGTGGCCCGTGCTGCACACCAGCGCGATGTCCCGGTCGGGGTCAAGCTCGGTATGGCGGGTACGGAGCTGGGGAGCCGGAATGTGGATCGCCCCTTCCACGTGGGCAGCCCCGAATTCACCGACGGAGCGCACATCCACCAGCACCAGCCCGTCGCCGCAGGAGATGCGCTGGTTCAGCTCGGGTGCCGAAAGTTGAGGGACGTGATCCGTGCCAAAGCCTGCCTTGGCCCATTCGAACATCCCCCCCTCCAGGTAGCCGATAACCTGATCGAGCCCCACCCGGTGAAGCGCAACTGCCGCTTCCGATGCCTCATGGGCCTGTTCAGCCACGAGGAGAATTTTCCGGTCGGGAGGGAGGACCCACCCGGCAAAGGTGGCGAAGTTTCCGCCCAGGTCGATGTGGTAGGAACCAGGCACGTGCTGCCCTCCGAAGGCGGCGTATCCCCGAACATCGAGAACCACGGTGTCGCTCTCGGCCATAGCCTCACGGAAACGTTGCGGGGGCAGCGGGGCGGGGACCGGGAGGGTCCGAACCAGTGCCGGTCCCCGGCGGTTGATGTCGCTGCAGCGGGAGAAATGGTCCGGAGCGGCCGGCATGTCCGTAGTGAGTGAGGTTATGAACCGCTGCCGGTCGCCAATGGCGAGCGCGCCGTTGTAAAGCTTCTCGTACCCCACGGTGCTGGTTCGCTTGGCCCCCATGGCCCTGCCGCAGAGGGAACCCGCGCCGTGGGCCGGATAGACCTCGCAGAAGGGGGGGAGCGCCATGAGCTTTTCATGGAGAGAACCATATAGTTTTGCGGCCAACTCCAGGGCCATGCCCGGAAAAAGGTCGGGGCGTCCCACATCCCCCACGAAAAGAGTGTCGCCACAGAAAATTACGGCCGGTTCCGGGCCCCGGCCATGATCCACGACCACGTAGGTAATATGCTCGGGTGTGTGGCCGGGGGTTTCCAGGACCCGGATTTCCAGGTCATCGATCCGGAAGCTGTCCCCCTCTGCCACGTCCAGGTGGCTGAACTGACAATCTGCGGACCTGGGAGCCACTATGACGGCGCCGGTAGCCTCGGCCAGGTCAAGATGTCCCGAAACAAAATCGGCATGGAGATGGGTCTGGAGAATGTGGGTGATTTTCATTCCCATGGACGCTGCCGCATCCAGGTATATCTCAATATCGCGCCGGGGATCGACAATCGCGCAGGTTGATGTTCCGCCGAGCAAATAAGAGCTGTGTGCCAGGCCGGATACGAAGAATTGCTGGATAAACACGTGATAACCCTCCTTGGAAGAATATATGCAAATATTTATGAGTTATTATTCCATCTAATATCCACATAGCAAGCATTAATTATAAATACCACATATATTGCTGGATTATGCCTGTGTCTCCGGTATCGAAGGAGGGACCAGAGCCTGGATTGACTGCGAAACTAGCCGGCACGCAGGCATAATCACTCGGTCGGCAAGCAGCTCGGATGAAGGTTGAATGTGAGACCCGCCGAAGTCGGCGGGTCTGTTGGGAGTGGGGAGGACTGCGAAGGTGGTCGGTGGTACTAATTGCGGGGTTTGATGACTCCTGTCTCTGCTGCCGCCCTTGCCACCGCTTCAGCTACGGCCAGGTGGACGTTCCGGTTGAGGATGCCCGGCACCAGCTCACCCTCTTCGGCGTGTGAGGCGATGGCCTTGGCCGCGGCAATGAGCATCCGGTTGTTGATTCTGCTGGCACGGGCGTCGAGGGCTCCCCGGAAGATGCCGGGGAAAGCGAGGGCGTTGTTGATGCTCTTGCCGTCGGCGGCAAAGGATGCCCCGGCCGTCATGGCATCCTGCGGTTTAATCTCGGCATCCGGATTGGAGAGGGCCAGAATCACCTGCCCCTGTTTCACCATGTCGGGTTTGATGAGCCCGGGGCAGCCGGTGGTGGCGATTACCACCTGGGCGCGCTCCATGACCCCTGCCAGATTAGTCGGTTCTCCTCCCAGAGTCTGCAGCATCTCCATGGCGCCGGGATTGAGATCGGTGCCGACCACTTTTTTCACCCCGTAGGCCATGAGCAGCTTGGCGATGCCGGTGCCGGCCGCCCCCAGGCCGATGATTCCGATCGTGGCATTCTGCAGCCTGGTGCCGGTGAAACGGGTTGCGTTCAGCAGTGACGCCAGCACCACCACTGCCGTGCCGTGCTGGTCATCGTGCATGACAGGAATGTCCAGCATCTCCACGAGCCGCCGCTCGATCTCGAAGCAGTCCGGTGCCGCGATGTCCTCCAGCTTGATGGCCCCGAATGTGGGAGCCAGATGCCAGATAGTGTCCACGATATGGTCCACGTTTTTGCTTCTTAGCAGGATTGGGACGCCGGAAATCCCCACGAGGTGGTCGAAGAGCACCGCCTTCCCCTCCATGACCGGCATGCCGGCCACTGGGCCGATGTCCCCCAGGCCGAGGATGGCGGTGCCGTTGGTGACGATGGCCACGGTGTTGCCGATGGCGGTATAGGTGTCGGCGAGCCGGGGCTTCTGCTGGATCTGGCGGCAGATGGAGGCCACCCCCGGGGTGTAGATTTTCCGCACATCGCCGATGGTCTTAATCTCAACCCTGCTCCTGACGGCAATCTTGCCCCCTTCGTGAACCTGCTGCACCCGGTCGATCACCTCTTCGACAATGACCCCTTCAACCGCGGCAACGGCTTTGAGGATCATTTCCAGATGCTGGTCGTTGTCCACATAGACGGTAATCTCCCGAATGTTGTGGGTAAGCCCCGAACTGATGAGGCGTATGTCGCCGATGTTGCCCCCTTCGGAGCCGATGGCAGTGGTCAGGCGCCCCAGGTAGCCGGGCTGATCGGTAATCATGACACGCAGGGTCTTGACGATCTTGTCGAACCCTTTTTCTATATTCATTCCGTTCGCTTCCTCTTGGTCTGATGAGTGGTGGCTAATATCTGGCAGCGGCTACCCGGCTGGTTCGCCGGTATTCACCGACGATCACGGAGAAAATCAGTTCCCAGAAATGCTCTGTTATTTAGAGACTTTTTCGAATAATCCGGTTTCGGATCGATATTCGAGCAGTTCACCAGCTGAGATATCGAAATACCACCCATGCAGAGTGAGTTCCCCCCGTACCACCCGCTCGTCGATCCAAGGGAAGGAGTGGAGATTTTCCAGAGAGAGGAGGATGGCGGCCTGCTCGGCGGCCCGCTGCTGGAGGGCCGTATCCTTTTCCGGCAGCTCCGCCAGGACCCGTTCGCGGGCGGGCGTGGCGATTGACATCCAGCGGGAGATAAACCCTCCCCCCTTGCAGCCGCAGGTTCCTTTCATGAGGGCGTTAATGCCGCCGCACTGGGAGTGCCCAAGTACGATGATATGCTCGACCCCCAGGTGGCAGACCGCGAATTCCAATGCCGCACTTACCCCGTGAAGCCCGCCGTTTTCCTCGAAGGGGGGGACCAGGTTGGCCACGTTGCGAACGGTGAAGATGTCGCCAGGCGCACAGTCGGTCAGGATGGCCGGATCGACCCGGGAATCGGAACAGCCGATGATCATGGTCTTGGGGCTTTGCCCCTGCTTAAGGTGTTCGAAGGGTGAGTATTCCGAACCGAAATAATCCTCTCTGAACCGGCGGAATCCTGCGATGAAGCGTTCGATGTCCTTCATAGTGCCTCCATGGCGCGGCGCCCGGGAAAGGGCGCCGCGCGTTCTCTCCTTCATTACTTGACGCACGAGGTGAGTTTTGCCAGGGCCTCATCGGCGGTCAGGTCGTAGCGCTCCCGCTCCTTCCGAGCCGCCTCTTCCAGGGCCTTGTCAATCTCCGGGTACTTGAGGGCCAGAATGCGGGCCGCCAGCATGGCCGCATTGCGGCTCCCGTCGATGGCCACCGTGGCAACCGGCACGCCCGGGGGCATCTGCACGGTCGAGAGGAGGCTGTCCATCCCTGACAAGGGGCCGTTGCCGAGCGGCAAACCGATGACCGGCAATCTCGTGTGCCCGGCGATTACACCCGCCAGGTGAGCGGCCACGCCGGCGCAGCCGATCAGTACCTGCACCCCTTCCTTATGGGCCCGGTCCAGGTAGGCGAGGACCTTGTCGGGGGTCCGGTGGGCCGAAGCCACCACGATCTCGCTCGGGATGCCGAGCTCGGTCAGGGTGTCGCGCACCTTCACCACCGTGGGCAGATCATTGGGGCTCCCGGTCAGGATTCCCACCAGCGGCGAGCGGTCGGCGAGAGTGCCGGGTGCGCTCGATGTTTCGACTTTTTCCATAGCTAGCTCCTTATGAATAGGCTGATCAGCGTTTGGGGATGAACTCGACGCGCCGATTTCCGGCCCAGGCTGACTCATCGTGGCCCTCGACAGCGGGCTTCTCTTCTCCATAGCTCACCACGGTCATGCGACCGGCATCGATCCCGAGCGTCTGCAGGTACTTCATTGCCGATTTGGCCCGCTGCTCCCCCAGGGCGAGGTTGTAGGCATCGGACCCCCGTTCGTCGGTATGCCCTTCGAGGATGACCGCCACCCCGGGGTTCTTCCGGAGCCACTCGGCATTGCCGGCCAGGATTTCGCGGGCCTCACCATTGAGGACCCAGGCGTCAAAGTCGAAGTAGACGATTTTCAGGGGACTCGCTTGGGTAGCATTACCGGCCGGGGTGATGCGATCCTCGGCAATGTCCGTTGCGGCGATGGATTCGTGTGCGTCAATAGTCGTTGCCGGCGGCGCGACAGTTTCCGTGGCTGGGAGCTGAGCCGGTGCGGAGACGACCGCCGGTTCCGGAACGACGAGTTCTTTTTTGGCGCAACCAGCGGCACAGGCGATGCTGAAGGCGACGAGAAGCGTGGCATGCACGTATTTCATTGGATTCTCCTTGAGTGTCATGGGCATGTAATTGTGCGATTGCGGCCGACGAAGACATGCCGGGCGCACGCATGCGAAGGCACGGACGGACAATGGCAAACCTCCCCTGTCACGTGCACTGCGCTGGGAACGATTATGCGTTGCTGCAGTTACTCTGGTAGCGGCGATGCGTCAGGCGACGTTCTGGGGAGGGACGGAAATTTCCGGATACACCTGTGGTGGCAGCCGGAACGGTTCAGCGAACACAAGGCGGGATTCACTGGGCTGGTAGATGGGAACGAGCCGGCTGGGGCAGAAGTAGGTGGTGTAGTCGATAAACGAATGCTTCGGCGGCTTGAAGTCGTCAATATCCGTCTGGGCGTCGTCCGCCTCGATGTTGGCGCTGCAGCAGAAGGTAATCTGCTCCTGGAGGGGGGCAAAGGCCTGATCCCTGAGCATGAGCGAGTAACCCGTCACATGGAGTGCGACGATAAGCAGCAGGAGCGCCTTGGCTCGTTTCAGGCAACCGTGACGGTACATGGATCGGTGTCTTTCGCGGATGATCGTGTGTCATTCGCATCTTAAACAGGGCAGTACATTTGTCAAGATGCAATTAGCCGGGCAGCTCAGGGGATTCGTCTCACGTTCAGCGCTCTTCCGAGCATGATCGCCACAATGGAGACACCTCCCGACAAAAGGGCCCCCATTTTGGCCGACCCCTGGATGTCCGGTTCAACAAATGCCACACCGGCCACAAACAGGGCCACGGTCAGGCCGATGCCCGCCACCAGCCCCGTCATGGCCAGTTCCTTGGCGCCGACCTGCTGCGGCAGGGGGAATCCGAGGGCCCTGCCAACGTATCCCATGGCAAAGATGCCGAGCGTCTTGCCGATTACGAGCGATGCCAGCACGAGCCAGGTTGCCGCCCCCACGGACGAAAAACCGACTCCCGCATTGGCAAGGCCGAACATGAAGAGACCGAAGTCGACGACGATCTTCCAATCATGCTCGAACCGGGCCAGGGTCGAGGTGTCGCGCGGATCGGCCTCGAACAGGTGAGCCGTTTCCCGGCTTGGATGCGGCAGGAAGGGAATGATGAAGACGAGGGCGAGGGCTGGGTGCAAGTGGGCCTTGAACAGGCCGGTCCATGCA